>JANXUC010000073.1 GCA_025352065.1 Acidobacteriaceae bacterium
AAAAGGGGAGAGGCGAAAGGAAAACCACCGTAGTCGGCAACGCTGGGATCGTCGAAATCGAGCCCGCCCCGCCGAAACGCAAAGAAACTTTGCCAACTGGCAAGGCGGAAGCCAATAAAGTCACAGGCTCTCGGAATGACAAGTTTCGAGTTGATAGCTAAGCTCAACGAAGCAAGCCCCGTTGCCACACGGGCTTGCTTACGTCGTGATCCTGCCAAGTTCTTACACGTTAATCGACAGCCCGTAGACGCTGTTGCTCGCGTCGAGCATGGCTTCCGCCAGGGTCGGGTGGGCGTGGATGGTAAACATCAGGTCTTCGACCGTGGCTTCGAGTTCCATGGCTGCAACGGCTTCGGCGATGAGCTCGGTGGCTTGCGGGCCGATGATGTGGACGCCGAGAATTTCGCCGTGTTTGGCGTCGGCTACAATTTTTACGAAGCCATCGTGGGAGCCAACAATCGAAGCGCGAGAGTTCGCGGTGAAGGGGAACTTGCCGACTTTGAGTTCGTGTCCGGCTTCGCGAGCTTTCGCTTCGGTCAGACCTACGCTGCCGATTTCTGGGTGGCAGTAGGTTGCATTCGGAATGCGCAGAGGATTGATGGGCTTGGCGGTCTTGCCAGCAATCTTGGCGATGGCCACGATACCTTCCATCATGGCTACGTGTGCCAGTTGCGGCGTTCCGATTACGATATCGCCGATGGCGTAGATGCCGGGCTCATCTGTTTGCATCCATTGATTGATTTTGATGAAGCCGCGGTCGGGCTTGATTTTCGTCTTTTCCAGGCCTACGTTTTCCGTGACGGGTTTGCGACCGACGGCGATCAGAATCTTTTCGGCATCGAGTTTCTGTTGCTTGCCATCAACGGTGAAGGTTACGGAAACACCGTCTTTGGTTTTGTCGACCTTATCCATCTTGGCCGAGGTGTAACAGGTGATGCCGCGTTTGCGGTAGATACGAGCGAGTTCTTTGGAAATCTCTTCGTCTTCGACTGGGACGACGCGGGGCAGCATTTCCAGGACCGTCACTTCGGTGCCGAACGAATTGAAGATCGAAGCGAATTCCATGCCGACCGCGCCAGCACCGACCACGACTAGCGTCTTCGGGATCGAGGTCAGACTTAGGACTTCGATGTTGGTTAGGATTGTTGAATCTGCTTGCAGGCCGGGGATCATGCGGGCTTCGGAGCCAGTGGCGAGGATCACGTTTTTCGCTTTCAGAATGCGAGTCTCGGCGCCGGTCTTTGCGACTTCGACCGAGAGGATGCCGTCTTTGGCGGGTCCGGTGAGGCGTCCCCAGCCGGAGACGACATCGACCTTGTTTTTCCGCATCAGGAATTCGAGGCCTTTGGTGTGCTTGGTGACGATCTTGGTCTTGCGCGACAGCACGGAGGTCCAGTTGATCTTGGGCTCGCTGCTGAGATCGATGCCGTATTCCTTGGCTTCCTTCAGGTGATCCCACAACTCGGCGCTGAAGAGCATGGCTTTGGTGGGAATGCAGCCGACCTGGAGGCAGGTGCCGCCAAGGGCGCTGTCTTTTTCGATCATGGCGGTTTTCAGGCCGAACTGTCCGGCGCGAATGGCTGCGGTGTATCCACCGGGGCCGCTTCCGATAATGACGACGTCGTAAATTGTTTCAGGCAAGAGAGTGCTCCGTGGTCTTTATGAGTCGGTAATAGAGATGACAAATGGCGAACCTTAGATTCTAGACCACGGGAAGGGTGGATGCGAAGGGCCAGCTGTAGCTAGTTTCAGTTTCGCCTATGCGCCCTGCTGATTAGAATATCGCCAACTCCATAAATGAGGAGAACAACACCGGGAGCGAGGCAATATACAAATGGAGCGAGACCCGCTCCCATGTATCTGTCGTCGGCCTCAAAATGTGATTCATTTGGCTTAGAGGTTCCGCGCAATGCCTCTTGACCGAAGTCGGATTCCCCAATGAAGAAGAGGCCGCAGAGAAAGGCAGAACAAGCGAGAACAGTTTTCTGTCGTAAATTCATGACGGATTTCTACCCAAGCAGCTTTGCAACTTCTTTAGCGTAATACGTCAGAATAATGCTCGCCCCCGCGCGTCGAATCGATGTCAGCGATTCGAGGATGACGCGTTCGCGCTCGATCCAGCCGTTGCGGGCGGCGGCTTCGATCATGGCGTACTCGCCGGAGACTTGGTAGGCGGCTAGGGGCAGATCGAAACTGTCGCGGGCGGCGGCTATTACGTCGAGGTAGGGAAGCGCGGGCTTGACCATAATCATGTCAGCTCCTTCTTCTACGTCGAGAGCGATCTCGTGCATGGCTTCGCGGAAGTTGGCCGGGTCCATCTGGTAGGAGCGGCGGTCTCCGAATTGCGGAGCGGAGTCAGCGGCTTCACGGAAGGGGCCGTAGTAGCCCGAAGCAAATTTTGCGGCGTAGGCGAGGATCGGAGTGTTCTCGAACTCGGCGGCGTCGAGGCCTTTGCGGATGGCGGCAACGCGACCGTCCATCATGTCGGATGGAGCTACGATATCGATTCCTGCCTTCGCTTGCGAGACGGCGGTGCGGGCAAGAATTTCCAAAGTTGGATCGTTGAGGATTTCGTACTCTTGTGTCGCTCCCTTCGCCGAAGTTTTCTTCTGCACAATTCCGCAGTGGCCGTGCGACATGTATTCGCACAGGCAAACGTCGCCGATGAGCAGCATCCCCGGAACTTCGCTCTTCAACGCACGAGCGGCGCGCTGGACGATGCCGTCATCCGCCCAGGCTCCGGTGGCGGTCTCATCTTTTGTTTCCGGCAAGCCAAATAAGATCAGAGCCTTCACGCCGAGCGCGAAGGCTTCCCGAGCTTCCTTTACGGCTTCGTCCACAGAAAGATTGAACACTCCCGGCATGGAGCCGATGGGCTTGCGCACACCCTCGCCCGGGCAGATAAACAAAGGATAGACAAAGGATTCGGGGGAAAGCCGAGTTTCACGGACTAGGGAGCGCAAAGCTTCGCTCTGGCGCAGGCGGCGTAGCCGCGTATCTGGGAAGGCCATGCAGGGATTCTACAACTCGCGACGAGGGGATACGCAGCCGCAACTTGATTTAGGTTGTCACTGGCATATCGAATCTTCCAAAGAACGAAGCACTTTGGTAACAGCCCTGCATGGGTTCTTACAGCAAAGGAGGCTGTCACCATTTAGATTTATGGGAGGTATGCGCATGCAGTCCCGTATCGTTTTTTGGCTTTTGGCTGGCATCGCCCTGGTGCATGCGGTGGCCTCCTGCATTTTGCACAAGGGATATCCGGCTAGAGTTGTGGGCGATATTGCGCCAATGCTTGGGGGTGCCATTGGCGTGTATGCGATGGCGCGCAACACCTGGCGCGCGCAAGGAGTTGTTCGGGCGTTCTGGGGACTGCTTGGACTGGGCTGCTTGATGTGGATGTTTAACCAGGGAGCCTGGACTTGGTACGAAGTGATTGTGAGGGAGCCTCTACCGGAACCGTTCTACGCCGACCCAGTGATCTTCTTGCACATCGCGCCGTTCATCGCGGCGGTTGGATTGCTGCCGCAGCTACCGGAAGAGAGCCGGAAGTTGTATTTCAGCACGTTCAATACGGTGATCCTCACCGTTTGGTGGCTCTTTGTTTACATGTTCGTGGTGGTGCCCGACCAGTTTGTAGTGTTCAACGCAAAAAGATATGGCGTGAGTTTCGACCACCTCTATCTGATTGAGAATTTGATATTCATGGGAGTGCTCGCGCTGGCAGTCTGGGCGACACACGCGCACTGGCGCAAGCTTTACCTGCACATGTTTTGGGCGACGGGTTTTTACACGTTGGGCTCGTTCTGGTTGAACGTGGCAATTGATAAAGGTAAGTACTACAGCGGCAGCCTGTATGACATTCCGTACATCGTGGCTGTCTGCTGGTTTGCCTGGATCGGTGTTTTCGGTGGAACGCTGCCGCTGGCCAACGAAGCTCCCAGCCTACGAACACAGGAATGGATCAAGCTCTCGCCGCGGCTCACGATGTTGGCTGTGCTGTCGCTCCCATTGTTTGGTGGCTGGACTCTGCTGTGGGATGGCAGCGCTTCTGAGTTGCGTCGCTTTCGCCTGGAATTGACCATGATCTTCATGATCGTTCTGGGTATCTGCGTGTTCTTTAAACAGTATTTGCTGGATCGCGCGCTGCTGAAGATGGTGGAAGTGGAACAGCGCAACGTGGAACAGTTAAAGTGTCTGCAGAGTAAATTGGTGCAGAAAGAAAAGCTGGCGTCCTTGGGGCAGCTTGTGGCGGGGGCGGCGCACGAAATTAACAATCCGCTTACCGCGATACTGGGCTATTCGGAAATGCTGTCGTCGGACCCGGCGGTGTCAGTGAGTGCGCAGCAGATTGCTCAGAAAATTGCCCAGCAAGCGCGCCGGACTGGACATCTGGTCGCGGACCTACAGTCTTTTTCTCAAGCTACGGCGTCGGAGCGGGCGCTGGTAGATGTGGCTTCGCTGGTGAATCGAGCTTTGCAAATGCAAATCCCGCGCACGGATGGCCAAGGCATTCGCGTGGAAGCTGATTTGGAGTCCGGGCTGCCGCGCATCTGGGGCAACGCGAATGGCCTGTTTCAAGTCTTTTCGCACATTGCGGAAAATGCTTGCGACGCGCTGGAAGAAAATGGTGGAGGCTCGATGTATGTGCGGCTGCGGAGAACGGCTTCCGATCTGGTGCTGGATTTTGCGGACTCCGGCAAGGGGATTCGTGACCCGCAACGCGTTTTCGATCCCTTCTACACCACCAAGGCCGTGGGCCAAGGTACGGGCCTCGGCCTGAGCGCGGCCTACGGCATTATTCAGGAGCACGGCGGAGAAATTTCCTGCTCGAACCGTCCGGAAGGCGGAGCAGTTTTTACGGTGCGGCTGCCATTGACATCGGGGCATGCGCAGGCTGCGGCGAATATTGTCGGCTAGTTCGTTCATTGCGATCTTCATCTGCATCGCGGTGGGATGCCGCTCCTGGGATACGATTACGGGAGCATGTCCTCCGCACTTCAGCACAGCAGTGCCAAGCTTCTTGAGTTCGAGCCGTTTCGCGAACTGCTGCTGGGCTATGCCTCATCGCCGCTGGGCAAGATGCGAATTTCGCAATTGGAACCTTGCCGCGATCGGGCTTGGATCGTCGAACAGCAGGAACTTACGTCGGAGATTGCCGAATTCCGAAGGGCCGGCGGACGGCTCGAGTTTGGTGGGTTGCTGGATGTCACGCAGCTCGTTACACTGGCGCGGATTGAAGGCGCGGCGCTGGAGACGGCTGAAATTCGCGACGTAATCCTTGTCGTGGATCGGGCAGCCGAGTGGAGACAAATTTCCCTGCGCCCTCCCGCAGCGATGAAGAAAGACTTCCGCGCCGTGGCAAAGCTTTCCGAACGGATTGCGGATTTCGACGAATTTCTGCGTGGCTTTCGCAACAAGATTCTGCCCGACGGCACATTGGAAGATAAAGCTTCGCCAGCGCTGTCGGCCATTCGGCGCGAGATTGAG
Source organism: Acidobacteriaceae bacterium (assembly GCA_025352065.1). Taxonomy (GTDB): domain Bacteria; phylum Acidobacteriota; class Terriglobia; order Terriglobales; family Acidobacteriaceae; genus JANXUC01. The sequence goes on from JANXUC010000073.1 coordinate 5,491, forward strand.
AAGCAGCGGCGGTCGATTCAGGAATCGCTGCGCGGCTATCTGCGGCGCTTGTCGGAGGGCGGAGCGGCGCAGGACGAACTCGTCACCATTCGCGGAGAGCGTTTCGTCATTCCGGTCAAGGTGGAACAGAAGCGCCGCGTGCAAGGCGTGGTGCATGGCACGAGCTCGAGCGGGCAAACGGTTTTTGTCGAGCCTCTGGAGACTATCGAACAAAACAATGAGTTAGTGCGGCTTCTCGACGAAGAGCTGGCTGAAGTTCATCGTATTCTGGTGGAGATGACGCGGCGGATTGGGGAGAACTCCGCTGCGATTTTGGCGGCGATCAAAGCTCTGGCGGAGTTGGAATTGCAGTTCGCGAAAGCACGATTTGCCGAAGACTACAATTGCGTGCCCGCGGTGTTGTCGGAGGGCAATCGCCTGATTCTGCACAACGCGCGGCATCCACTTCTGGAACGCAACCTTAAGCTCAAGGGCGGCAAGATCGTTCCCACAACGCTGGAGCTCGAAGGCGTGCGCCGCGAGCTGATTATTACGGGACCCAATACGGGCGGTAAGACGGTTGCTCTCAAGACAACAGGCCTGCTTGCTTTGATGGCCCTGTCCGGAGTTCCTATTCCCGCGGATCGAGCGGAGTTCCCGCTTTTCGATGCCGTCCTTGCCGACATTGGCGACTATCAATCGATTGAGCAGAATCTCTCGACTTTTTCCGCGCATGTCACGAATATCGATTTCATCTCGCGAACCGCGACGGCGAATTCGCTGGTGCTGCTTGACGAACTTGGCTCGGCCACGGATCCCGAAGAGGGCGCGGCGCTGGCGGTGGCGATTGCTGCGCACTTCGGTCGCATCGGCGCCATGACAATTATTTCCACGCATCACACGTCGCTGAAAGTTTATGCGGCGAACGCCCTTGGAGTGATCAACGCAGCCGTCGGCTTCAATGAGACGACGCTGCAGCCGACTTACGAGCTGCGAATTGGAGTGCCGGGTGCGTCTGCTGGTCTGAACATTGCACAACGGCTCGGCTTGAACCCGGAAATTATCGAAGCAGCTCGCGCAAAACTCAGCACGCAAGCTATCGACATCGCAAACTTTCTGGATCGCCTGCACGCCGACTTGCGCCAAGCGGAAGAAGAGAGAGCACGCCTGCACCGACTCGAGACGGAGGTCGAAAAAGAACGCGCTCGCCTGGCCGCAGAAGGCCTTCGCGAACAGCGAGAAAAGGTTCGTGAGCTCGAAAAGAAAATGGAATCGCTGTTGCGCGATTTCGAATATCACGCCCGTGAGGCGGTGAGTGCCATTCAAGACCGGGCCGCCGCCCAAAAGTTGACGAAAGATGCCGACCGCCGCGTGGCCAAACTGCGCCGCGAATTTCGCGAACAATTTGATTCCACAGTTGTCGCGCATGCTACCGGCGCTGATCGCGGCGATCCCAACGCGCAGCCCCAGGTGGTAAAGCTGGTTTCCGAAGGTGACACGGTCAAACTGAAATCCATGGGCCGTAACGCGCTCATCAAACGCAAAATTGACGAGAATCAGTTTGAAGTCGAAATCGGCTCCATGAAAATGAAGATTGCCCGCGACGATATTGCCGAGGTCGTCGTCCGTTCGTCGAGTTCACCGATCGAGGCCGCTCGCGCGCGAGGCATTTCCGTGACACTGCAAAAACAAGACTCCAGCGCGCCGATGGAAATCAACGTCATCGGCCAGAATGTCGACGATGCTACCCGGGAGGTTGAAAAGTTTCTTGATCGCGCGTTCCTGGCAGGCCTGCCGCGTGTGCGCATCGTCCACGGCAGCGGCATGGGAATCTTGCGTAAAGCCCTGCGCCAGTATTTGCAGAAGCATGAGCATGTGGCTACAGTCGCCGAACCTCCCCACAACGAAGGCGGCGGCGGTGCGACGGTGGTGGAGTTAAAGGGCTGACGCAAGTCACGTAGCCACAGGCGCCTCGCCGGTGCGTGCTCTGTGAATCAGACTGTGGAGCGATTCCACAGAATCTCCCCGCGTGGCGCTTGATTTCTGAGATGTGTTCCAATAGATTTACACTTCCCGGAGTGGGCGAGGAAAACGAACTCTAGAGTTTGCCTTGCAGGAGTGATTCCAATGAACCAAGGCTGGTTGCGGTACCTATTGAGCGCGGTTGTGCTACTCGCGGCGATGAATTTCCTGAGCTGTGGCAATCAACGCAAGCTAGTGAGCATTGATGTCCATCCTGCCACTTTCACGTTCTTCACTCCAGACCCTCAGAGCTTGGCTGTTTTCACCGCTCTAGGCACCTACAAGCATCCCCCGGACACCAGAGACATTACAGGCCAGGTAACATGGAAAACCGATAATCCACAAGTGATCTTGGTCAACAAGGGCGTGGTGTCCCCACAGCCCGGCGGCGTTTGTGGTTTCGGTGACATCTCAGCGAGCTTTAACGAAGGTGGGAACCTGATCACTGGATACGCGACGGTTATAGTCAATGACCCGACGAGATCAATTTGTCCGGGAGGCGGCACAACGCAAGGCGTGGTATCCGTGACTCTGGCACCCGCATCTGACGACGGCTCCGTGGCCAGTGCGCCGGCTGGGATCGCCTGCCCCTCGGGACCTTGTATCACGCAGTTCCCCGTCGGTACCACGGTTGGACTCAATGCGGTACCGACTGCGGGGCATACTTTCGTTGGTTGGACAGGTGGATGCACGGGCTCACAAACTACTTGCTCATTTACCGTGCCGACTGGCAGCACGAACGTGACCGCGACCTTTAATTGAGAGGCTCCGATGGATTCCGAGATTCCCGCCGGAGTTCGACTCACCTTCTCGCAGCACGTTTGCGTGCCGAAGAGAAAGGTCTGGCGTTCGATACCGTCGTCTATTTCGACCGCCTCTCTCCTGAAGCTGTTGCGGAAGAAGCAATGCTGGAAAGCTTTTTGACAACCAACATCCGTCACGTCGATAGTCGATCAAGTACCCTGAAGGTCAGCTTGCTTTGAGTTTGCGGAATTGGAGCGTTAGACCCTCATCTTCCACAGCTTCTCCACAAGAATCCGGCGCGGCGCGCTTCCCGCAGTAGGCGGCATGACCGACAATTAAACTAGCATCGTCTTCCATGTCCAACCCCGGCGATTTCGCGTATACCGTCAAGCAGCAGGCCGACATTGTCCGCATTGTCGGTGACTACATCAAGCTGCGCAAGACCGGTGCGCAAAATTTCTCAGGGCTGTGTCCGTTCCACAACGAGAAGAGTCCCTCGTTTTCGGTGCATGCCACCCGGCAGTTTTATCACTGCTTCGGCTGTCAGGCTTCGGGAGACGTTTTCAGTTTCGTGCAGAAGATTGAAAACATAACCTTCCCAGAAGCCGTTCGTGCGGTGGCGCAAAAGCTGGGTATCCCTCTGCCGAAGGCCACCTACAACACGCCCGCAGAAGCCCAGGAAGCCCGCCAGCGCGGCTTTTTGCTCGACATGAACGAACAGGCCTGCGAATTCTTTCGCGACCAATTACGCCGTCCGGAGGGTGCCCGAGCCCGCGAATACCTCGCTGGGCGCGGATTGAACGACGAAATGATCCAGCGTTTCCGCATCGGATTCGCCCCCGATTCCGGTTTTGTGCTGAAAGACTTCTTCAAGGGAAAATTCGACGAAGAATTGCTCCGGCAGAGCGGCTTATTTTCCTGGAAAACAGAAGACATTAGAACCGACGCCAGCCCGGCGAGCAATAGTTCGACGAATCAAAGCTCTGAAAACGAAGCCGCCAAGTCTGCGCCTCCCATCTACTCAAAATTCCGCAACCGCGTCATGTTTCCCATCGCCAGCGAACAAGGCAAGGTCATTGCCTTCACCGGGCGCACGCTGGTGACCGACGAGAAATCCGGTCCGAAATACTTAAATTCGCCCGAAACCGCCGTTTATTCGAAATCAAAAGTCCTTTTCAATCTCGACCTCGCCAAAGAAGCCATCCGCAAACTCGGCTACGCCATCCTCGTCGAAGGCCAAATGGATTGCATCTCCGTCTACGCGGCGGGATTCAACAACGTGATCGCGAGTTCCGGCACAGCCTTTACCGAGCTGCAAGCCAAGCTGCTCGGGCGTTTCACGAAGAACGTTGTCGTGAATTTTGATCCCGACACCGCCGGTGCCGCCGCTACCGAACGCACTCTGGGCCTCCTGATCGAAGAAGATTTCCAAGTGAAAGTCTTAACTCTCGAGTCCGGATTCGATCCCGATCTCTACATCCGCCGCCAGGGCAAAGAAGCTTACGAAAAGGCTCTCGGCGGCTCGCAGAAGTATTTTGACTACTTGATCGAGCGCGCCCGCACGCAATTCCCGGTCCGCAGCGCCGAGGGCAAGGTCAAAGCGCTGAATTACCTGCTGCCGCACATCCAGCGTGTCCCCAGCCGCATTGTTCGCGACGAACTCGCCCAGGAAATCGCTCACCGCGTCGGAATCGACTCGGCAGTCTTAAGGCAGGAGTTGCGCCACGCCGCTACGGATCGCGCAGCGGCCAAGGTCAAATCTGCGCCAGAAGGCCAGATCACCCAGGCCGAGCGCCTCTTGATCCGAGCGCTAGCCTCCGCCGGAGAAGTCCAAAGCAATGGCACCCACGCCTCGTCCCGCGACGGCGCAGACGTCGAATTCGATCCCGCCCGCCAAGCCAGATTCGCCCTCCATCACGAGCATCTGCACGAAGGTCTAGCCGCCGAGTCGCTCCTGCAAGCATTGCTCGACGCCGGCCCCGAAAGCGGCCACCCCATGGATCTTCCGCTCTCTGAAGGCGACCGCAAGCTCCTGGCCTCCGTCCTAATGAACGAAGAGGAGGACCTTACGCCCGAACTCCTGGAAGGCGGGGTCAATGCGCTGCGCCGAAATTCCGTCCGTCGTCGCCTAGAACAGGTCCAGCGCGACATCGTCGAAGCTAGCCGAAGGGATGACGCCGCCAGAGTTGCCGAATTGACCGCCGAAAAACTTCGCCTCAAGCGCCTTTTGGGTGCCGCCAAGATGGCTTCCGACGTGGACGCAGCTGATTAACGTCATGAAACTAAATAGCTCTTGCTGCCATCTAAGTATTTAGCAAAAGTGATGAATTAGGTGAGACAGGCTCCGGAGCCCTTGGCTTCATTTAGGCAGAGTCCACTGAGACATGCTAAACTTATAAGGTTTTGGCTATGGCGCAATCCGCCGCCTGCGTTTCCCACCATTACGGTCCGAAAATCCGATTGAGAGTAGTTGTCCACACGCCCCGGGACACAAAGAGGGAGAGCCTTTGGCTTTAGAAGACAAATTTGACGACATCAAGAAGTTGATTGATGCAGGGAAAGAAAAGGGTTACCTCACCTATGGTGAAGTCAACGACCTCATTCCCCAAGATGTGCAGTCGCCCGACGATTTAGATGATTTGCTCACCACCATCGGCACTCAAGGGATCGACATTCTTGAGGGCCCGGCCAAAGAACGTAAGTTCGACGACGAAGAAGCTGGCGACGATGTAGAACTCGACCTCACACCCGGCGCCATGGAGAAGACGAACGACCCCGTCCGCATGTATTTGCGTGAAATGGGTACGGTTCCTCTGCTCACGCGCGAAGGCGAAGTCGAAATCGCTAAACGTATCGAACGCGGCCAAAACCGCGTGCTGAAGGCCCTTTCCCGTTCCCCGATCGTCATTCGCGAACTTCTCGCCATGGGCGAGGACCTGAAGAAGGGCGTTCGTTCGATCAAGGAAGTTGTCACCTTCGACGAAGAAGAAATCACAGAAGAAATTCTGCAAAACCGTCTGAAGGCCTTCACCGGCAAGATCGACGACGTTGGCAAGCTCTACAAGAAGACGCAGCTCTTGGAGGAAAAGTATCGCGCGATTTCTCAAAAGAAGAAGCCGCGTGATCACCGCAAGGCTCGCCGATTGCTGGGCCGCGCCATCATTGCCACGTCGAAAGCCGTGCGTAAGTTGGGCTTCACCAACAACGAACGCAAGCGACTCATCGAGCGCGTCAGCAAAACCGTCGAGTCCATGCGTTCGCTGGACCGTCAAGCCCAGAACTACGACAAAAAAGCCGATGCCACCCGCAACGAAGAGCAGAAAAAGGAATACAAACGCCAGGCAAAGCACCTCCATGCGGAACTGGAAAAGCATGAGATGGAAACTTCCGTTTTGTTCGCAGAACTCAAGCGGACGCAGCGCGAAATCATCCAGGGCGACATGGATGCCGAGCTGGCCAAGCGCGAGCTTATCGAGGCCAACTTGCGTCTGGTAGTTTCTATCGCCAAGAAATACACGAACCGCGGCCTGCAATTCCTCGATCTGATTCAGGAAGGCAACATCGGCCTGATGAAGGCCGTCGACAAGTTCGAGTACCGCCGCGGCTACAAGTTCTCCACCTACGCCACCTGGTGGATTCGTCAGGCCATCACGCGCGCCATCGCCGATCAGGCCCGCACCATCCGTATCCCGGTGCACATGATCGAAACCATCAACAAGCTGATTCGCACCTCGCGACAGCTGGTCCAGGAACTTGGCCGCGAACCCACCTCGGAAGAAATTGCGAAGCGGATGGATATCCCGGTCGCCAAGGTCCGTAAAGTCCTCAAGATCGCGCAAGAGCCTATTTCACTCGAAACGCCGATCGGCGAAGAGGAAGATTCGCATCTAGGCGACTTCATCGAAGACCGCGCCATCGTGTCTCCGGCTGAAGCCGTGATCAACGTGAACCTGAAAGACCAGACGGCCCACGTCCTCCGCACGCTAACCCCGCGCGAAGAGCGTGTCATCAAAATGCGCTTCGGCCTGGAAGACGGCTCCGAGCACACGCTAGAAGAAGTTGGCCAGTCGTTCGCAGTCACCCGCGAACGCATCCGCCAAATCGAAGCGAAGGCGCTTCGCAAGCTGCGCCACCCGTCGAGGTCACGCAAACTGCGCGCCTTCATGGATGGCGTCAGGGACTAAGAAAATGTAGGGCGGACACTACTGTCCGCCCTTTCTTTTATTGCTCGTGTAGGGCGAGCATTCCTGCTCGCCAGGGGGTCGAAGGTTTTTCAGCCATCAACCCCCAACTTAGCGGCCGGCGCCTCGCCTGCCCAGCCCTTAGGCGTGTTTCATAAACGCTCTGCGGGTAGGGCGCGACTTCACAGGCTGCGGAAAAAGTCGATTGAACGCTTGTTTTGGGTGGCGCAGCGCTTCAGCGCTGCGATAAGTTATTTGTTTTGAACATCGGCTTTAGCCGCTGAGGTAAGGGGTTACCGCACCGACCGGCTTTTCCGCAGGCGGGTGAACCAGTCTTTGATCTTGATTTCCATTTTCATAACCAAGAAAAAGGGTGCCCCGTGCTTGCGTTTTGTGCAAGGGCGGGTGTAAACACGCTCGATTCTACAGCGATGGAGACGAGGAGAATGATTTCGTTCCGAGACCACCCGGTGCGACACGTGTTCTATTGCGTAAACAGCGTGAAATTCCCGTCCTTTGCAAAAACCGCAAAGGACGGGGCACCCCCCGACTTACTCGTGCCGGAGAAATCAAAATCTGGGCCACCCGCCTAGTGAGCCGATTCATCTTCAACGATCTGAAATGTCTTGTGTGCTGCTCGCGCCTTCTTCACACTTACAGCATCCCCCAGAGAACCAAGTGTCAGCTTAACCTCTTCAGTCGTAACCTTACAGTCAGTGCCAATGATCACTTCTGCCAACTGAAGTACCTCGCCGAAATCGAAGAACTCTTCCTCTAAGTCCGTCCACGTCCTGATCTCGTGCTCGTATTCCCAGTTGCGATACTTGGTGCACATCATTTTCTTAACCATCTCCTTCCTTGTCCTATCATCCAGACGAGCAAAGTCAGCGGGAAATGGCAGAGGGTTGGAGATGTATTCAACTCTCTGGGTTTGATTTCCCACAACTTCGTGAGGGATTTCGAACCCTAGGCACAGCCCTCGATGTTTGTCACTGTAGTGCGCCCAGATAACCGGATCATTCCAATCGGCGCTAAAACACAGTAAGCCAAAGTGTCGCGCTAGTTCGTTGCGAGTTATGAGGAAAGCGCAGCGCTCACTCGGGTTTGTGAGATCGTAGGGACGAAGCTCGAAAGGATCGTTAAGTTCGCTAATTCGTGTTCGCCTCAGCCGCCTTTCGTGAAGGCTCTTGAGAGCGAATTGTTGATTCAAGAATTTATAAACTCTCATTGTGCCAGCCCCGTCCTCCGTTACACCCTCAATCCTAAGTCATTGGAACCCTGCTCTTCTCCGTGTCTCCGCAGTAAACATTCCCTTTTTTCCAACATCTTCCACAGCAATTCGCAACTACCCACAACTTTCCCACAGCCCAGTCGCGATTCTCTCTTGTACCGAGTTTCCATCTCAGGCAAAGTGCTTGCAGACGAAGCGAGGAATGTCCTGAGCCCTTGGACAACATCGCGCGGCGGACGAGACACGCAGTCCCTTCGAGGGTGACTGCGGAAGGCGTATCGAGTGTTCGCATTCGAGATGGCCTTGGCAGAGTCTCCCTGCAAAGGGAACTCACTCGACCGCAGGCCGGTGTCGCGGGATGCGAGTCCCGCGCAACGCCGCGTGGCGCAAGCCACCTCAGGCAGATAGGGGCCCGGAGGGACAGACTTCGTTTCCTGCGGCCCGGGCGGCTGGCCCGGGCCGTAGCCATTTCTGGCGGTGCTGTTTTAACGAACCACGGACGATAGTCGCGTGGAAATGTTTATTCGTTATTTCTTCTATACTTTTTAGCAGCACTAGTTGCATAGATGCTGAAAATAAAACTTGTCATTCCGAGCGTAGCGAGGAATCCCTTTCCTTCCCGTACATTCGCTACGAGGCAGGGATTCCTCGCCACGCTCGGAATGACAAATCATAGTTTGTGAAACACGCCGCAAGACGAACTATTTAGGGTGACTCCTTGGCCACCACGAATTACAACGCGATCAGCAGTCTCCCCGCCAACATCGACGCCGAGCGCTCGATTCTAGGCGCCATCCTCCTCGATAACTTCGCTTACAACGAAGCCGCGGAGCACCTTCGCGCGGAGGACTTTTCTCTCGACGCTCATCGCCGCGTTTACTCGCGCATGATGGATCTGGCAGAATCCTCGCGGCCCATCGATCTGGTAACGCTGGCCGAAGAGCTCGACCGTCATCGCGAACTGCAATCCGTCGGCGACATGGCGTATTTGTCCGCGTTGCTCGACGGCATCCCCGACCGTCCCAGCATTGAGCACTACGTCAAAATCGTCCGCGACAAGGCCATGTTGCGGAATCTGATTCACGCCGCGAACACCGCTATTGCCCGGGCCAGCGAACAAGCCGATCCGGCCTCGGAGATTCTCGACTCGGCCGAAGCCGCATTATTTCAGATATCGGAACAGCGTATTGGACGCGGTTTCGTAGGTATCGAAGAAATCATCCGAGAGGACTTCGGTTCCGTTGATGCCCTGATGCAGCGCGGCCAGCGTATCACCGGCCTTGAAACGCACTACGAAATTCTGGATGAAATGACCAGCGGCTTCCAGCCTGCCGACTTGGTGATTATTGCCGCCCGCCCGTCCATGGGAAAAACCGCTTTCGCCATGAACATCGCGGAGAACGTCGCGATCCTCGACGGCAAAGTCGTTGGCGTGTTCTCTCTCGAAATGTCGCGCGAAGCTTTGTTGGGCCGTCTGCTCTGCTCCTGGTCGCGCGTCGACTCACACAAATGGCGCACCGGCTCACTCTGGAGAGAAGACCAGGAAAAAATTGTTCGAGCCATGGACCAGCTCGGCCCCGCCCCCATCTTCATCGACGACACGCCCGGAATTTCCCTCGGCGAAATGCGCGCCAAAGCCCGCCGTCTCAAGCAGTCCAAGGGACGCCTCGACCTACTCATCGTGGACTATCTCCAGCTCATGACCGCCACAGCCGGCCGACGCTATGAAAACAGAACGCAGGAAGTGTCGGCGATCTCTCGCGGACTCAAAGCCATTGCCAAGGAACTCCGCGTCCCCATCGTCGCCCTCTCGCAGCTCAGCCGCGCCCCTGAAAGCCGTGGCGGTGATCACCGCCCTCAGCTCTCCGACCTGCGTGAATCCGGCTCCATCGAGCAGGATGCCGACCTGGTTGCTTTCATCTTCCGCGAAGAAGTCTACAAACAGGACGATCCCGACCTCGAAGGCAAGGCCGAAATCATCATCGCCAAACAGCGTAACGGCCCCATCGGCAAGGTGGAGCTAGCGTTCATCAAGCGCTCCACCCGTTTCGAAAACATGTCTCGCGAGTCTCAGGGCGGTTACGAGCAGTAGATTTTCGCAGGAAACCCCATAAGGCGCAGCGAAGATCGGTTCGCTGCCCAAATACCGGCCTCTCCGGTTCGGCAGGCCTCGACAGACGAAGCCCGCGCCTCATAAGCCTCCAAGCTGTGGAAAATACTGTGGAACGGCAAAACCGCTTAGCCGGGAATTCGGCACCGGTTTCTCTTGCCAATACCTCATTTTATTTCCCAACAGATTGATAACAAAAGTTTTAAATAGATTTTCCTACTAGGATTTCCCGCTTCCGCGAAGCCGCATCTCCCACATGCGCCGGGGAGATTTGCACACTTTGAGGGATCAAGATCACGGCTTGACAGGCTTGTCAAGATCGGTTTCTAAGGTTTCCGAGGCAATTCCGTCGCCCGTTAGCCCGGACCGCAGCAAGGGCCCTCCTAGGCCCTCCCAGGCCCATCCCCTGACAGCCGCCACTACCCGGAAACTTAGGGCTTCTTAGACCCACCGCCTGATTCTGGACGACTCGGACGGACGCGCCTTGGCGGTTTCGGACGGGATATTTTCGGTGATGGAAATCTGCGGCACAGGAGCAGCGCTTGGCGCCTCTTCCTCCATGTACAACAGATGAGCTACTGGGCGGAGCGCGATTGCTGCCGCCTCAAGTCCTTGAATCTCCAGCGTAAGTTCCGCCAGTTGCACTCGCTTATTGCGCAAAACCACATTGACTTCGTTCACAAACGCCTCCGAAAGCTTTCGAGATACAAGTCGGACATTGCATCTATCCCGCCAATGCGTTGGGAGGCCAACTGGCTGCGGAATTTTGCCAGCAGCGATACGAAAGAACTTAGAAGCCATTGACCCAGAAGGGAATAGGTCGCTTGGCCTCTTGTGTTAGTCGCCGTGCGAAGACTTCAGTCTGGCGTGCCTTCTTTTCGCAGATTCTATTTCGAGTTCCGCCGCGACACTGGCTTCCCAAATTGGTCCACAATCTTGTTTCGCGCCAAGCCGGTTGTCGAAGTTGTTCGTAATCGTCGCGGCGGTTCATAATGAAGCTGGAAATGACAACGCCGTCGAATTCCACCGCCTTAGCTCCTCGTCTCGGCTTCCGGCACTGGATGCAAATCGTTCTCGATGAGGCTCGAAATGCCGAGTCGGGATTTGCGTCTGGCCCTGTCCACGATCTTCGTGTGGCCATCCGTCGCTGCCGCTCCATGGCGGATGGTTTGCGGCACATTGATCCCGACCCAGCCTGGCGCGCCATGAAGCGGGCTGGCGGACGTGTCTTCCGAAGTCTTGGGGACCTTCGCGACGTGCAGGTGATGCGCGAGTGGATCCAACAACTTGCGCCTCCCGGCGATCCTTTAGCCCAGATTCTGGATGATTCGCTGGCCGAGCGGGAAGAGTCTCTGAAGCGTGAAGCTCAAACCACGCTCGGCCGGCTGGATCATGGGCAGTGGCGCAAGTGGGCCGATCACCTGGCCGCCCGCGCCGCCCGCGTTCCGCTCGGTGGCGCCGCGTTTCAATACCTGGCTTTGCAGCGCTGGCATGAGGCGAGGGAACTCCAGCGTCTGGCGTTGCGCAACCGCAGCCAGGCGTCCTGGCACGCACTACGTATCGGCATCAAGCGCCTGCGCTACACGGTGGAAAATTTTCTACCGGAGCACCATGAGCGTTGGGGTAAGGATCTGAAGGCGCTGCAGGATTCGCTGGGCGAGATTCACGATTTCGATGTGCTTTGGGGACACATCCGCGCGTACGGTTTTGAGGCCAAGCCTGAGGGACGTACCGAGAGCGGCCCCGACGCAAACTCCGCAGTCAGTTCAGACGATGGCGAAATCATCTCGCATTGGCGCACCCGCATCCGGGAAGAACGCGCGCGTCGGCTGGAAGACTACCGCAAGAAAATGGTAGGGCCTGATTCTTTGTGGCTCGTGTGGCGCGCGGAATTGCCGCAGGGACCTGCCCAACATAAGGCTCTAACGACCACGGCTCAGACTTTGGCAAAGTTTGCCGGGTCGAATCTGGTGCATGTACGTCACGTAACCAGCCTGGCTCTGCAGCTCTACGATGGCTTGGCGAAGACGGGCATTTTACGCCACGCGGAAATAGAACACCGCAGGGTTCTCGAACTTGCGGCGATTCTGCAAGACGTCGGCCACTTTCGTCCGAGTCGGGCCTCTGGTCGAGGTAAAGACGGGCACGGCCATCACAAACGTTCCTACCGCATGCTGATGCAAATCGCTCCGCCCCCGGGGTGGACCGCGGAAGAATGGGCTGAGGTTGCGGCACTCGCACGCTATCATCGCGGTGCAATTCCTCGCTCAGAGCACGAAAGCTACCAGCGAATTCCAGCCGCAAAGCGGCGCAGGTTTTTGTTGCAGGCTGCGATTTTGCGCCTGGCGAACGCACTGGATGCCGGGCATACCCGCGCCGTCCGCTCGCTGAAGGTGGAGAAAACGGCAGAAACGATCCTGCTGGTGGTCGCCGGTTACTCCGAAGACCCTGTCACCTTGCCACAAATTGCAATTGCGAAACACCTTTTGGAAATTGCCTGTGGGCTGCCGCTGATGATTCGCTCGGTAGACGAGGAGAAGCCGCCCACGCGAATGCGGCGAGCGGCGTAGTTTTTCGCACTTTTTGGGTCCGTCCGGCCTTAATCCTGTCCCAGGACCGCCAACCGCGTTATCATCAGAGAAGCCGCAGGCATCCCTAAAGCCAGCGGCCCGCTTCCCCCATGCTCAACGGCAAACGCATCGCAGTCGTCCTTCCCGCTTACAACGCGGCTAAAACGTTGGAGGCCACCATTCGGGAGCTTCCCGATCTGGTCGACATCCGCATTCTCGTGGACGACCACAGCAAGGACGATACCGTTGCGGTTGCGAAGAAACTTGGCCTCCAGGTTTTCGTGCATGATCGCAACTACGGGTACGGGCGCAACCAGCAGACCTGCTACCGCGAAGCTCTGGCGGCGGGCGCGGATGTCGTCATCATGGTCCATCCCGATTACCAATACACGCCGCTTCTCGCCACCGCGATGGCCAGCATGATCGCCTACGACGTCTACGACGTTGTGTTGGGTTCTCGGATCATCGGAGGGCAGGCGCGGCAGGGCGGGATGCCCTTGTGGAAGTACATCGCCAACCGGTTTTTAACTTTATTTGAAAACACCCTATTGGGCGCCAAGCTGTCCGAGTATCACACGGGATATCGGGCTTTCAGCCGCAAGGTGTTGACTGATATTCCGCTATTGGAAAACTCCGACGATTTTGTTTTCGATAACCAGATGTTGGCGCAGTGCGTGTATTTCGGATTCCGCCTCGGCGAAGTGTCCTGCCCGACGAAGTATTTCCCGGAAGCGTCGTCCATCAATTTCCGTCGCAGTGTGAAATATGGACTCGGTGTGCTGCTGACTTCGGTGCAGTTTCTGCTGCAAAAATTGGGGCTCGCGCATCTTCGCATCTTCAGCGCGGAGGGACGGCGGCTCGATCTCGGCTACTACGGTGGCTACTACTCGCCCGGCGGCCCCGGCGAAAAGACGGCTGCCGAAATTCCTGCCGAAGCGCCTTCGCGTGCCTCCTAGCGGGGCTGACGCCGAGACTTTGCGCTCGAGCCGCCTCAGCCTCCGGCAGCTCGCCCTTCTTCTGCTGACAACGTTGGCTGCTTTCCTGATTCACGGCTATCATCCTGCCGTTGAAGATGCCGAGATTTATCTTCCTGGGATTAAGAAGGCGTTGAACCCGAATCTCTATCCCTACAACAATCAGTTTTTCGCCGCCCATGCCAGCCGCACATTATTTCCAAATTTGATTGCGGCGTCGGTCAAGCTCACGCACATTCCGCTGGACTATGCGCTACTGTTGTGGCATTTGGCGTCAATCTTCTTTCTGCTGCTGGCGTGCTGGAAGATCGGAAAGCTGTGCTTCGACGACGAGCGCGCGCAATGGGGCGGAGTACTTCTGGTCGCCGCGCTGTTGACGATTCCGGTGGCGGGGACTGCGCTATACATCCTGGACGAGTACCTCAATCCGCGTTCTATTTCCACGGTGACGATCTTGTTCGCTCTGATTGCCGTGGTCGAGCGCCGGTACGTTCGAGCTGTGCTGTGGTGCGCGTTTACGGCGGTGATTCACCCGTTGATGGTGGTGTTTGGGGTTTCCTATTTTGCGTTGCTGCTTTGGTTGCGGAGAAGCCAGCATTCGTTTGTGAATGCGGCATTTCTGCCTGTGGGTTTGCTCCTGCCGTTCCTTCAGCCAGTGACGGGCGCTTACCGCGAAGCTCTGCAAGCGCATTCGTACTTCTTTCTCTTACGGTGGGAGTGGTATGAGTGGCTCGGCATCTTTGGTCCCATTGTGCTGTTGTTCTGGTTTAAGAGCATTGCGCGACGCCGGGCGCTTGCGAACTTTGAACTGCTGGCCAATGCCACGATCTGGTTCGCCATTTTCTATTTCGCCGCAGGTCTGTTGATCACGATTCCAGACAGGTTCGCCCGACTTACGCTTTTCCAGCCCATGCGAGCGCTACATCTTGTTTACATTTTGCTCTTTGTTTTCAGTGGCGCCCTGCTGGCTCGATGTGTTCTCAAGACAGAACTTTGGCGTTGGTGCGTTCTCTTGGTGCCGCTGTGTGCGGGAATGTTTTACGCCCAACGACAACTGTTTCCGGCGACGCCTCACATCGAGTGGCCCGGCGTGACGCCTGCCAACGATTGGCTACAGGCTTTTGCCTGGATTCGCGAGAACACTCCGGTGGACGCTTATTTTGCGCTCGATCCTCAGCACATGGTGTTGCCGGGGGAAGACCAGCACGGTTTTCGGGCGGTGGCCGAGCGCAGCATGTTGGCCGACAACGTGAAAGACGACGGCGCAGTGACCATGTTTCCAAGAATGGCGGATGAGTGGCAGCGTCAGGTTCGGGCGCAGGCGGGATGGAAGAACTTTCGGCTCGACGACTATCGCCGGCTGCAGACAAAGTTTGGGCTTACCTGGGTGCTTGTCGGGCAGCCTGGTTCGGAGGGGCTTCTGTGCCAATATGAGAACGAAACGTTGAAGGTGTGTCGGTTGAACTAACTCTGCATTTAGAACTCTTTGTTATTCTGAGCCACAGAGAACATCCTGTTGCATGAAGCTGGTTTCCAGCGAAAGGGATTCCTCGCTGCGCTCGGAATGACAAATCATGTTTTTAGAGCGTTGCTCTTAAACCACGGCAACACTCCATATACTGCCAGCACCACCATCTGCGGATCGACTTGGCGCCGGTAATAGACTTCCACGTGCGTGAAATAGAACACGACGGGAAAAACTAAAAGCATCGTCGCATACAGCGCAGCGACCGGGAAGTGCTCTCGAAACGCACGGCGCAGACCGATCAGCGCCAGCACGGTCAAACCTGTGCTAAAGAAAATGTTGGCTGGATCCAGCGGCTCTTCCGCCAAATAGCGCGGGTCCAGACTCCAGTATCCCGTCCAGATATAGACGAACCTTCGCACAGTGACCCAGGCAAACCAACTCTTGTGTCCGCGAATGTATTCCAGTGCCTGCACTTTCTTTTCGTCCATGTAGGCGATCTCGCCCATTTGCTTGAATTTCTGCCAATCGGCGTCGTTATGCCAGGGGCCGATTTGTCGCGGGCGCCAGTGAAAGGTGTCGCCATTGTTGCCAATCATCAACTCCAGGCCCATGGTGTCGCGAAAGGGCACGAAGCGGTGAAACACTTCGTAGTTGCGAAGGAACCACGGCGTGACGAAGAGAATAATGGTGAGAGAAGCGACGCTGAGCGGAATGAACCAGGCTTGTTTCTTTTGGAGCAGGCGAATGCCAATCCAACCTAGAAGGATTGGCAGTACAGTCAACACGATCGGTTCGGTGAGTGCAGTGAATCCCCAGAGCAGTCCGTATCCGATCCATGCTTTTATGCTGACGGGCCGCTCAAATCGCAGCGTCAGCAGGAACAGAATTGCCAGTAGCAGTGTCGACAGCCAGGTGGCCCATATGCGCTCGACGGAGAAATAAATGGCGTAAGGGAAGAACGCCCACGCCCAGCCGGACCAAACGGCCACTTTGTCGCCGAAGGTCTTCCGGGCAAAGAAAAATACAGGTATGCACGTTAGCGCGGAAATCAGGGCATTCGACGAGAGCAGCACAAAGGCCGAAGTCGTGCTGTAGATGCCGAAAATCTTGAAAATTCCCGCGATGAAATAAGGATAGACAGGAGTCAGAAAGCCCGTGAGTCCAGTGTCTTGGAAAAGAGGGCTGCTGAACCCGTGTCCGGTGACGATGGAGCGCGCAATGCGTCCATTCTCGTAGGCGAAGCGCCAGTGGTCTCGATCTGGATCGAGTTGCTCCTGATAGAGAAATCCCATCACCGTGAGTCGAATTGCGAGCGCGACGAGGACCATGCACCATTTGCTGTTGAGGCAAGCGCTGAAGCGTCCGCGAGTGGGAGGATTGTGCTGCTCGAGTGGAGTTTCCATTTAGCGGGGAGCTTACCCGCCCGGATTCTAACAGAGGAAGTGCATGGAAAATTTGTCATTCCGAGCGGCAGCGAGGAATCCCTTTCACGACGAGCAGTTTTGCCAGCGAAAGGGATTCCTCGCTGCCGCTCAGCATGACAAACCGGGTTTTCGCATCGGGCTTGGTTTACTGGAAACGTCCAAAATTGCGCTTAACACCCCATCCTGAGTAGCATCTAAAAGAAGAACCTATGGCAACTTCCACTACGACCGCTTCTCCCGGACGCTCCCCCCTGGCTTTTGGAGAAATCCTGTCGTTTTCCTACGACACTTTTTGCCAAAACAAGGTCCGTTTCGCGCTCACCGCCCTCGGCATGGTGATTGGAACGGCTTCCTTGATTTTGGTGGTCACGATTGGCATGACGGGCCGGCAGTATATCCTGAACCAGATTCAGGCTATCGGCGCGAATCTTGTGTTCGCGGAATATGAGGGCGGAGCGCCGCGCATTACGGCCACTGCTCCCGATCCGCTGACCGTGGCCGATATTGATGCCGTTCGCGCTCAGGTGCCTGCCGTCGTTTCGGCTTCGCCGTTCATGAATTTGAATGAGCGCATCAGCGTCGGAAATGGAAAGCAGCAGGATATTCTGGTCCTCGGCGTTTATCCGGAGTACCGTGCAGTGCGAAATCTCACGGTCCTCTCTGGACGTTTTTTTGATCAGGAAGACTATCTGGCGCGCAATAAGGTTGGCGTGATTACCGATAAGCTCGCGCGCAAGCTTTACGGTTCGCCGGAAGCCGCTCCAGGCCGCGTCCTCAAGCTCAGCGGGCTGCCGTTCACCGTGATTGGAACTTTCAAGGAAAGTGTGGAGACGTTCGGCCAATCCGAGGTGCAAGACAACACCATGGCGATTCCATACTCGGTCACGCGCTCGTTCATGGATACGCCCGTCGTGCGGCAAATTTATTTTTCCGTCGCGGACCCGTCGATGGTTGTGCCTGTTACCGCCCAAATCCGTAGCGTGATCCAGGCGCGACACCGCCCCGAATCCGTGTATAACATCGAGAACTTCACTCAGCTATTGCAATTGGCTGATCGCAGTGCCACCGCTCTCACTCTGGTTTTATTGCTGGTTGCCGCCGTAGTTCTGCTGGTCAGCGGAATCGGAATTATGAACATCATGCTGGCGACCGTCAGTGCGCGTATTCGGGAAATTGGTATTCGCAAGGCGCTGGGCGCCACCAATCGGGAAATTCGCTTTCAGTTTCTCGCGGAAGCGATCCTGATTTCTTTGGTGGGCGGGGTTATCGGGATTGTTATCGGGTTGGCCATCCCGTTCTCGGTACGCTTCTTCTTTGACGACTTCCACATCCCAATCTCGGGATTGTCGGCCATCATCGCCATCATTGTTTCGTCGCTGGTGGGGATTATCTTTGGGACGGTTCCCGCAACCAGAGCCGCGCAGATGGACCCAGTGGAGAGCTTGCGGTACGAGTAGGGCGGCTCTCAGTACGAATAGTGCGGCTGTCGGCTCTCATCTGTCAGCTAAACCGGAACCGCATGCAGAGCCAGCACTCGCCGAAAGCTGACAGCCGATAGCCGCTCCACGCTCCACAAACAGAAAAGCCGGGCAGTTTCGCCCGGCTTCGCAATACCCCTGATCGTAAGTCTTAAGTTGTAGCTCGCGTTCAGTTTGTGCCACCTAGTTGAAACGCCGCGTAAGGGTGACATACTTTCGCGGTGAACTTGTTTATAAATTACCAGCTAGGCCAATTCCGGCCCGGCTGCGCTTACATGACGAGCGCCAGTCTCTCCAATTCCTTGCGAATCACGACCATGGAGCAGCCGGAACCCTCCACGCGGCAGGCTGAATCAAGCGCCGCCGACGGGGAGACGCCGAAGCCACGCCCCATCAGAAATACCTGCATTAGCTCCGCAGCATCGCGCGAGTCCATCCCGCCCTGCAAGAGGTCATTTCTAAGCGACGCCACTTCCATTACCGAGAACCTGTCGATCATCATGCTTTGGTCACCTCCGACCTTGGCTTTATACATTGGACTACCCAACCTGCTGTTTGGTTGCATGCAATCCGCGTGCCGTACTGCGCCCTACCTAACAGTACGTATAAAAAGGCCTTTTGGTTTCCTAAACTGTTATCGGCAATATAGGTTGCGGGTCCTGAGAGATCCCTAGCACGAAAGTGCTAAGCACCTTTTTCGTCATCACTTTGACACGTTGTGTCGTTTTGGGATGAGAAGAAACGGCAGTTGCGACAAACTCAGCTATAGTTTTCCGGAGGTTGGGGCTGCTGGACCCATCGTCGCCTGGTCCACCAAAAGGATAGGGATGCCATCCCGAACCGGATAGTTCCTTCCGCAACTGGCACACAGAAGGACATCGTCTTTCGCGGCGAGTGCCCCTCGGCACGCTGGACAGGCCAGAATCTCAAGCAGATCAGCGGGAATCATCTTGAGAAGTGTAACTCTTCCTCCTCTTGGGGGCCACCTGCTCTAGCGGCCACAGTATTAGAATGGTGTTTTGCCCTATTCAGGAGTCTTTATGCCCGCCACTATTCTCGACGGAACCAAAATCGCCAGTGATATCCGCGCCGAACTTGCTGCCGAAGTGAAATCCATGACTGCTGCCGGTGCGCGCCCGGGGCTTGCCGTGATCCTGGTCGGCGAAAATCCAGCCTCCGAAATCTATGTTCGCGGCAAGGTCAAGAGCTGCGAGGAACTCGGCATCTACAGCGAGAAAATCACGCCGCCCACCACAATTACTACACTAGAACTTTGCCAGATGGTCGAAGGCCTGAATCGCCGCGACGAGATTGACGGTATCCTGGTTCAGCTTCCGCTGCCCGACCAGGTCGATGCCAAGAAGGTTTTGATGACGGTGCATCCTACCAAGGACGTTGACGGTTTCCATCCCATGAATGTGGGTTATCTTTCCACGCAGCGTCCCGGGCTGGTACCCTGCACCCCGGCGGGAGCGATGGAGGTTCTTCGCCGCAGCGGCATCGCTGTTGCTGGCAAGGAATCCGTGGTGGTTGGACGCAGCGACATTGTGGGCAAGCCCGCCGCCATGTTGCTGCTGAACGCGAATGCGACGGTGACGGTCTGCCACTCGAAGACGCACGACCTCGCAGCGGTTTGTCGCCGCGCCGATATTTTGGTTGCCGCCATCGGGCGCGCGGGCATGATCACCCGCGATTTCGTCAAGCCGGGAGCTACGGTGCTCGACGTTGGCATCAACAAGGTGACCGAGCGAGCCGAGTTTGAAAAATTCTTTGCTGGTAACAAGAAACGCGAAGAGAAATTCGCCGCGAAGGGTTCAACGCTGGTTGGCGACGTCCATCCCGAAGTCGCCGAGATCGCTGGAGCGATCACGCCAGTTCCCGGAGGCCTGGGGCCGCTCACCATTGCCATGCTGATGTCGAACACCGTGAAAGCCGCGAGGATGCGGCGCGGAAGCCCTGTGACGGTCTAAGCGTGGCTTCCGTCAAGGTAGGGCTCACAGGCGCGATTGGCAGCGGGAAGTCATCCGTCGGCAAGATGTTTGCCGCACTCGGCGCCTATGTGACGGAAGCCGACCAGATTGCCCACGACTTAAGGCGTCCCGGCCAACCTGTCTACGAAGAAATCCTTCGCCATTTTGGGCGCGACATCTTGAGCCCCGATAGAACCATCGACAGAAAGAAACTGGCGGACGCGGCCTTCGGTACGTCGGACCATCCGAGCAATCGGATCCAGGAACTCAACGCGATCGTGCATCCTGCGGTTGCCCAATATCAAAACAAGTGGATGGCCGACATCGCGAGCGAGCATCCCGGCGCAATCACCATTGTGGAAGCCGCGCTGATTTTCGAAGCGAATCTGCAATCCCACTTCGACCGCATCGTCGTGGTGACCTGCCCATTCGAAATTCGTGTGCAGCGCTGGATGTTGTGCAACCATGTGGACGAAAAGGCTGCGCGCCAGGAGCTGGAGCGGCGCATGGCGACACAGTGGCCGGAAGTAAAGAAGACCAACGCGGCTGATTACGTGATCGACAATGCAGGGACTCAGGAGGAAACGGAGCAACAGGTGCGCCAGGTTTTCAGCCAGCTGAATTCGGGCAGGTAACGCGCCCTAGCCTGCAAAAATCGGCCCAATGTACTGTTAACTCTTCCCGCAATTGTCATTCGCGGGAATGCGCGATATTCTTCACAAGACTTACGAACCTCCCCTTCATGGCCAAACTTTTCGAGAGCCCTCGTTACATAGCAGTGGAAGGGCCGATTCGCGTCGGCAAAAGTACCTTGACGCAGATTCTGGCTGAGCGCATGAATGCGCAGCGCATCAGCGAGCCGGAGGACAATCCTTTCCTGAAGGCGTTCTACGAGGGCGAGCCCGGCGCGGCTTTCCAGGCGCAACTGGCTTTCCTGATTCGCCGCTTTGAAAGCTTGCGCGCGCTGGATTTGGCAGCCCGTTCGCAGAAAATTGTGATCACCGACTTTATCTTTGAGAAAGACAAGCTTTTCGCCTGCCTCAACCTGAACGACGCCGAACTGGAAACCTACAACCGCTATTTCAATTTCTTCCGTGAACAGTTGCCCACGCCGGATCTCGTGATCTATTTACAGGCAACTCCCGAAGTTTTGAAGAAGCGGCTGCGCAAGAAGAACTCACCCGCCGAGAGCGGCGTCAGCGACGACTACATTGAAGAAGTATCAAAGGCCTACGAGCATTTCTTTTTTCACTACACCCAGTCGGACCTGCTGATTGTGAACACCTCCGAAATTGATTTTGTTGATCGCAATCAGGATTTACAGGAGCTGCTGAAGAAGGTTTCCGAGCCCATTCGGGGCACGCAGTACTTCCTGCCCTTGGGGTCAGACGACGCGGCCAGCGCTTAGATCACTCGCATTAAGCTCCTTTATTTGCCTATAGATACAGGTTGCCTGCAGGCCATTACCGCAAGCCACTGGTCAATTCTCAGATTTGTAACTAGAATCTCCCTCACAGCATCTAAGTTGCTGTATCGGGTTCTATCCGCGCTGCGGAAGGACACTGGAGGAAGTAATGAAGATCGCTGCCATCGGCCAGACATCAGCCTCGTCCCAGCCGCCTCGCGCCAAGATCCGCATCGGCACACTACAAGAAAAGAAGACGCAGCACGAGCCGATCTCGTCGGTGTCTCTCGGCGACTTTGCGAGCGCTCGGCTGGCGGATGAAGCCGGGATCGACTTCATCCTGGTGGGCGATTCGCTTGCCATGACTCTGCTGGGCTATGAGACTACGTTGCCCATCACCATGGACGAGATGATGCACCACACACGAGCGGTGCGTCGCGGCGTGCGCTATGCCCTGGTTGTGGCGGATATGCCATTCGCGTCCTACACGATCAACCTTGAGGAAGGCGTTAGAAATGCCACGCGCTTCATGAAAGACGCGGGAGCCGAAGCGGTGAAAATTGAAGGCGGCGAAAAGCGCTCGGATCTGGTACGCCGCATTGTCGATGCCGAAGTTCCAGTTATGGGTCACATTGGATTGACGCCGCAGTCGGTGAACGTGATGAGCGGCTACAAGGTGCAGGGCAAGAGCTTGGAAGCGGCGGAGAACCTCATGCGCGATGCAGTCGCGCTAGAGCGTGCGGGAGCGTTTGCTGTGCTGCTGGAAGGCGTACCGCGCGAAGTGGCCGCCAAGATTACCGCTGAATTAAGCGTGCCTACGATCGGTATTGGCGCTGGCCCGGATTGCGATGGCCAGATTCTGGTATTCCACGACCTGATGGGACTTTCTACCGAGCCCCCGGCGAAGTTCGTGCGCAAATATGCGGATGGGGCCGCCATCGTTTCCAACGCCTTGCGGGCCTACAAGGCCGACTTGGAGTCTCGAAAATTTCCGTCCGACGAAGAGTCGTATCATTTGCCGAAGGAAGCGCAATTGGCGTTGGCGCCGGTACTTACCCGCAAGCGAGCAGTGGTGCAGTAAATCAAATGGAGCGATGGGCGTCTCGCCCGTTTGTGCCCAATCTTGCTTGTCCTGTGAGAGCACTCATGAAGCTGCACGGGCGAGGACGCCCGCGCCTCCATCGTAAGGAGTTGGTATAAGTTCATTCCTAGCGCCCATGCAAATTTGCACCACAATCTCCGAAATGCGCACTGTTAGTGGCGCCACACGCAGCACCGGAAAGAGCGCGGGCCTTGTGCCGACCATGGGCGCGCTTCATGAGGGCCATCTTTCTCTGGTCCGCGCAGCGCGCGCGAAGTGTGATGTTCTTGTAGTTTCCATTTTCGTAAATCCGACCCAATTCGGCCCCAATGAAGATCTGACCAAGTATCCGCGTCCGTTCACCCGCGATTGTGAACTCTTACGCAACGAGAAAGTCGATTTTGTCTTCGCGCCGACCGTGGAAGAGATGTATCCGCCGGGGGCCGCAACTTTCGTGAACGTCCAAAATCTCAGCGACAGACTATGTGGAAAATCGCGCCCCGGACATTTCCGCGGAGTCACCACCGTCGTCAGCAAGCTTTTCAACATAGTCAGCCCAGACGTGGCGTTCTTCGGACAGAAGGACGCGGCGCAAGTTGCCGTGATCCGCGCCATGGTGCGCGATCTTAATTTCCCCGTGGAGATTGTAGCCGGCCCAATCGTGCGCGAGCCCGACGGCTTGGCGATGAGTTCGCGGAATGCCTACTTAACGCCGCAGCAGCGCAACCAGGCTCTGGTACTGTCCCGCACCCTTTCCCGTGTGCGGGAGCTCTATGACCTTGGGGAACGGGATTCGGAACATCTGATCGGTGCTGGTAAGAGGACGTTCGAGCGGGAACCTGCGGCTCGGCTGGACTACCTTGAAATTGTCCATCTAGATACGCTGGCACCACTCGAAGATTCTAAGTCCGGCGCTTTGGTGGCGATAGCAGGTGTTCTGGGGACGACGCGGCTGATCGACAATATTGTGTTGCCCTAGCTTATGTGGCAGCGGACACTCTTGTCCGCGAAAAGCGGAAGCAATAGCAAATCTCGCGGGCAACAATTGCCCCCTCACACAGCACTCTTACCGCGACACAAAAAGATTCCCGTCCACCAAGTAACGCAACTTCTTCTCGACGGCCTCAGAAATCCCCACCCGCGGCGTGCTGCGAATCTTCTTTGGTTTGAAGCCATCATCCTCAAGCCACAGGCTCTGCGCCGGATCGCTCAGGTCGACCCCGTTGTGGTCGCCGCGCGTGATCCCAAGAGCCTGCGCAAGACGCGAAGGTCCGCTGGTGAGGAGCCGCACCTGCTTTTCTCCGAGAGGCTTGCCGGCGAACCCTCGAGCCTTCGCCATAGCCTCCAATCCCGCAACCGGCTCCAAAGCGCGAAACAGGACGCATCCCGCCACTCCCTCTGGCAAACAAGAAACGTTCAGGCAGAAGTATCTTCCATAAATGAAATATACATAAGCATGCCCCGGCGGCCCAAAGATCACCGCATTGCGCGCCGTAGGTCCCGACGCGGAGTGCGCCGCCGGGTCGCCCTTGCCCAGATACGCTTCGGTTTCAACAATGCGCCCCAAAAGAATTTGGCTGCCATACCGCCGCACCAGCAATTTGCCCAAGAGCTCTTTGCCGACGATGCGGGGATCGCGTTCGAAGAACCCTCTAGGTAGAACGCTGGGTTCGATATTCGCGAGTTGCGCCGCCCTCTTTTTCAACACTACAGGCCCAGCATTCGCCACGGATTTTTGATATCGTGAGATTGTATCCACCCTTTAGGAGGCACCATGCTTGGGAAAACAATTAAGTTTACAAGTTTGCTCGTTCTATTCGCTGCTTTGGCCGTCGCGCAAAGCATTCCGGCTGGCACCAAGATCACCGTGCGTTGCAGCTCAGAACTGAGTTCGGCGACCGCCAAGGCTGGAGAAAAGTGGGACGGCGTGCTCGCCCACGATCTCAAAGTAGGCGGCAAGACTCTCGCCAAATCCGGCGATCCGGTGCGCGGAACCGTTACATCGGCAAAATCCAGCGGACGCCTGCACGCTCCCGGACAGCTCACCGTGCGCTTGTCGTCCGTGCAAGTTGACGGCAAGAGCATCGCAGTGCAGAGCTCCTCCTTCCACGTAGCTGGCAAGGATCAAACCAAGAGCTCAGCCATCAAGGCGGGTGGCGGGACGGTAGCAGGAGCACTGATTGGAGGCCTCGCAGGCGGCGGGAAAGGTGCGGCAATTGGTGCACTGGCTGGCGCAGGTGCCGGTACGGGTCTCGCAGCTGCGACAGGGAAGCGCGAAGCCGTGATCAAGGCTGAGAGTGTAATTACATTCACAACAACGGTTGCGGCTGCCGCCAAGAAGTAATTAAACCACGCACCGGCAGCACAACCGGTTGGCCCAGAATTACGTGATAGTTCGGCGAGACTTTAGTGACGGAGGAGCAAAAATTCGCCCTTTGGAACGCATCAATATATTGCGTATTGCCAACATTGATTTTTCCCGCCTTGAAGGGCGCATCTTGGAAAATGGGCGAAGCTTGCACGGCCTGCACCACGGATTGCGTGAGTCCAATCATCGGCGCGGTGGCGTCAAACACAGTTCCGCTATCGGCAAACGCCAGCTTCAGCGGAACGATGTAAACCGGAACGACCGTGTTGATCGAGCCTTTCGCCGGGTCTGTGCCGACCATTACATACTTGTAGGTCTTTCCCGCGTGGGTGAAGGATCCTGTCCAGGTGGGCAGGCCCGTGCCAGCCGCCTGGACATCTTCCACCGTAAAGCGCCGTGGCCGTATGCCGTCGCGCCGGATCGTAGGTTGAGCAACCTTGTCGCTTTGCGCCCAAGCCGTCGACGCCATCAAGCCCGGGACAACCAGGGCAAGCAGAATGCTCGTTCGGAACTTCATGCGGTATCCTTCAAAAGCTAGACGTGTGAATTTTTGTTACGAGATGGCGTTGTCTTGAAGACCTTTGAAGCGTGTCGCGAACTAACAGTCGATCGACACAATTTCCGCAATACGCATACATTCCCCATCCTGCGAAGTGATATTCTCCCCGAATGGAGACTTTACTTTACTCCCGGATCGAATCGCCTGTGGGAGCTTTAGTGCTCGGCGTATCGCGGACAGGCTTGGCTCTGATTGAGTTCGCAAAAGAATGCACACAGCCATCGCCGCATGTCATAACCCGTGGAGCCGATGGCAAGAAGACACGAATCGAATGGGAAGAATCGGCCTCGGAAACTCGCCCCTATGAGCGCGAGCTGGCCGAATACTTTGCTGGCAATCGCCGCGACTTTTCCTTCGATCTTGATCTGCGTGGCACGGATTTCCAAAAGCGCTGCTGGCAGGCGTTACTCGAAATTCCTTATGGCGAAACCCGCAGCTACCGCGATATCGCCGCCCGCGTCGGCACCACCGGATACCGTGCCGTGGGCATGGCCAATCACACGAATCCCATTCCAATCGTCGTTCCGTGCCACCGCGTGATCGCCGCCGATGGCACCCTCTGCGGCTACGGCGGCGGACTCGATATGAAGCGCTGGCTCCTGCACCTCGAGGGAGCGGCTTTCCGCGAGTGTGCCGCGTAAAAGCTCGTGTGGCGGCGGAGCTTGCTCCGTCGGAGCGCGGCACTTCAATGCAAAGACTCTTCCGTCGGTTTCGAGGCGACCTTGATTTGAAACACCCAAGGCCACTGCTTCCCTGTAACGAATATACGATCATGCCGAGCATCGTAGGCGATGCCGTTCAAGACCGACTCGCCGTCGACTCTGTCCTTCAAGGGCAACAACCCGGAGAGGTCAATCCACGCGATTACGTGGCCGTCCGCAGGCGATATACGCGCGATCCTGTCGGAATGCCAAATGTTCGCATAGATCTCACCCTGGATGAATTCCAGTTCATTCAGTTGGTCCACAATAACCGGACCATCGTGAACTTCAATAGAACGACTCGGCTTGAAAGTCTTCGGGTCGCGAAAGACAAGCTTCGCTGAGCCGTCACTCGTCACAATCCGATCGCTCGTCCGCGTCATGCCCCAGCCCTCTCCATCGTACGAGAGCCGCTTCACCACCCGCAGAGTCGAGCGGTCATACACGAAGCAGCTATGCGATTTCCAAGTCCACTCGTAAATGTAAGGGCCCCAATCCACGATGCCTTCGCCGAAATACTGAGGAGGCAACTTCACGCTCTTGATTGGCTCGCCAGTTTTCGGCTGAATTGCAAGCAACGCAGACTGGCCTTCCAAGCCCGTGCCTTCATAAAACACGCCGTTGAGGTAGAAAAAGCCTTCCGTGTAACTGGATGTCGAGTGTGGATATCGTGCCACGACGGTGTAGCCTTGCACCGCCGCCGCCTGCATATCGGGTACACCTAGAATGCTCACGAACAGGGAAAATAGGCTGATACTGCAAAGGTGCGGAATGGAGGTGCCTCTCGCAAGAATTAAGTTCCCTCAGAAGGCATTGTAGTTTGAAGCGGTCGCAGTCCAGCGGAGCAAGCTCCTCTGCCATACGTCGCCCACCGCCTTGAACCAGCCTTCCAAGCCCCGTACACTAGTGTTGTGCATGCTCATGTTCACTACGGCCATCAGGAAGAGAACGCCGCTGCGGCCCATGTCCTGCGTCTCTCGCTCTTCATCACTCTGGCCTATGTAGCGCTGCTTGTTGTAGCGGGAATCCGCGCGCACAGCTTGGCTTTGCTTTCCGAAGCCGGACACAATCTCTCGGACTTTATCGCGCTGGGCCTCTCGTGGTTCGCTGTTTATCTGGAGAGCCGTCCCGCCAGCACCACCAAGACTTTCGGATGGCGCCGCGCTGGCGTGCTCGCAGCCTTCGCGAACGCGGCAACTCTTGTGGCGGTAGCGTTTTTCATTTTTTACGAAGCCTTCAGCCGACTGCGCACTCCCCATGAAGTTCACGCCAACATGGTCATCTGGGTCGCTGCCACAGGCTTTGTGCTGAACGGCATCATCGCGATCATGCTCTTCCGCACCAGCCGCGACGTGAATCTGCGCAGCGCTTTCCTCCACCAGATGGGCGATGCGCTTTCCACCGCCGCCGTCATCGTCGGAGGCATTGCAATTCTTCTCACCGGCCAGTCTTGGATCGATCCGGCGCTGTCTGTCGGCATTGGCGTGCTGATTCTATGGTCGTCGTTCGGAATCCTACGAGAAACTCTGAACATCCTTTTGGAAGGCACACCGCGCGGAGTCAGCCTCGAAAAGGTCGAAGCCGCCGTTCTCACTGTTGCAGGGGTGAAATACGTTCACGATCTCCATGTGTGGAGCATCGGCTCGGAGACGCACGCCCTTTCCTGTCACATCGGCATTGAAGATATTCCGCCTTCTGAGAGCGAGTGCATTCTTCGCAAGGTCAACGAAAGACTTCGCCACGACTTCGGCATCGGCCATACCACGATTCAGTTCGAACACCTGGCCTGCGATGTTGCCGACGGCTGTGTGATGCCCGCCGGAGAAACCCTCGCCCACGGGCATAGCCACAGCCACTAAGAATCTTCGGTATCGCGCGCATTACGGCAGCGGTAAAGTCACAGTTTGACCCGCTGCCACATCCACGTGAGAGATTGTCTGACCCGCATACGTTTCCGCAGTCGCGCTCGGCAGGCCTGTAACGGGCACCGTCGCCGCTTGTGCCGCCGTGATCATCACGCGCTGGTGCGGAATGAAGCTGGCCGTAACTCCCGCCGCGTTGTACTGCGCGCGGCTCGCCATCTTCGCTCCGATCGCATTCTCAGTGAGAGACAAAACCGGGAAGTTGACTAAGTTGCCATACTTGGTTGTCGTCGTATCGATCAGGTCGCCAAGGATACTGTGCGTTCCGTCGTAGGCGCGCAGGTTTGGCTGATGAAACATTTCCGGATCAATATCTCCCTTGAGCATATTGGCGACAAACGTGTCGCTGATGTTGTCGAGAATCTGGGTGTAGCTATAGGCCAGTTGCGGATAGATGCAGCCATACTCAGCTTGCCATCCATCCGGCGTGGAAACGTTGAAGAACAAATTATTTGGATGCCGCGGCAGCATCAGAATCGAAGGCTGGAACGGATTCGGAATTCCCGTATTTGGCGTTGGATTGTCGTAGCCTGCGCGCGACGTATCCGTTACCAAATAGCGAATACCATTATCGACAGCAGCTTGCAGGAAGTTAGGATTCAACAACCCGGAAATATCTGGTGTAACCATGTTGCGCTGGTCGAAGAAGGTAAGCCCGAGTGCCGCTGCCGCGTCGTTGTTTTGTGTGATCTCGGTCGTGGCCACCGCGTTGGAAACGCCGTCGAGGTTCCTGTGGTTGAACGTGTGATTGATCCACTTGAACGACGCCTGACTAGCTTGCGTCGCAGGCGTCAAGTCATCCGGCGTGTAGCTTCCGGGTTGCGCTCCAAAGCCGTTGTAGGCCATAGAAAGCACAAAATTGGAAGTCAAAGGTTGACCCTGCACTCCAGTCTGCCAGTTGATCAAAGACGACAAATCCGCTGCGTTCATGCGATAGGTCGCGCCCGTCGCATCCGGATTGGTTCCGCACGGGGTGCTTGGCAGCCAATCGGCGTCCTCAATAAAGTAGTCATCCACCTGCGGCGTCAAGTACGCATGGTGTTCGCCCAGGTACAAGCCTTGTGTAACCCAATTGATTAGGCCATGACTCAAGACAAGATCGTGAGTCAGGTATGGGTTGCTATCAAAGGTCAGCGTCAATTGCTGATACGAACCCCACGGAGTGTTGTAGACGACTGCGAGTGCATTTCCCGAGGCATCAGTCAGCAAAGGCGTAGCTCCACCCACGGCCGTCGATAAGTAGACGGTCGAGAAGTTAATTGTAAGTGGGTTCGCTGTGTTCGCGTATGGGAACACCGAGGAGGCAGCCGCAGTGTAGCTTGCCGGATAAGGAGTCGGAGGAACGGCCGGTATCGAGCCTGTAGGCGCACTTAGACCGAAGTCGGTGCCAGGGAATGCGAACCAGTTCAGGTGGCGAACCTGGAAGTCATGTTCATACTGATCCAGGTTTCCAATTCCGGTGATGCCGTAGCGATACCCTGCGATCGCGAAGATCACGCCCTGGAAGTTTCCGTGGCAACCACTTGCCAGGTAGTCTTTCGTGATGGTCGCTCCAGGGGTGCCCATATCGAACACTGAGTACGGCGTGCCAAGGTAGTTGAGCGACTGCGTGATCGCCGGGAAGCCCGGCTCGGTCCCGCCACTCGTGACAACAAGGACCTTCATGTCGAGGACGCGCGCATCGCAGTCCACAAACCCGCCAGCAATACTGCTCATGGTTGCGGAACCGCTGATGGACCCGGCATTTGCCGTAAAGGTCGCCACGCCATCACCCGTGGCTGTGCCCAAACCATAACTATCCACGGTGGCGAAGGACGGGTTGCTGGA
Source organism: Acidobacteriaceae bacterium (assembly GCA_025352065.1). Taxonomy (GTDB): domain Bacteria; phylum Acidobacteriota; class Terriglobia; order Terriglobales; family Acidobacteriaceae; genus JANXUC01. The sequence goes on from JANXUC010000073.1 coordinate 35,505, forward strand.
AGTCCAAAGCACGGACCGCGTCAAATCCTTCGTGCTGCCATCATTGAACATACCTAGAGCGGTGTATTGGCGATTGCTGCCCACGCCAACGAAGACGAGCCCTGGCGACACAGCAATGGAAGTCAACGTTACTGGCTGGACGGTCAGCAGCGCCGAACCCGTCACTGACCCCAGAGTCGCAGTGATCGCTGTCTGCCCAGCGGATGCCGTCGCAGCTAGACCGGAAGCTCCGATCGAAGCTACGACCGGGTTGGAAGAGCTCCATGCTACCGAGGCGGTCAGGTTCTTCTGAGTCCCGTCGTTGTAGTTGCCTGTCGCAGTAAATTGCTGCGGCGTTCCTGCAATGACGGAAGGCGCTCCCGGAGTTACTACAATCGAAGTAAGCACGGGCACAACCGTCGCGGTAGTTAACCCTGTCACGGATGTTGACCCGGTTGTCTGCTTGGCGGAAATCGTCGTAGCTCCCACCGTCACCGCAGTCAGCAAACCCTTCGTTCCCGAGGCATTGCTGATCGTAGCGACAGCGGTGGCGGAAGAGGTCCAAGTTGCGCTAGCCGTCAGATTTTGTGTTGTGTTGTTGTTGTAGGAGCCGATTGCCTGAAATTGCTGACTCGTCCCAAGCGAGATGGAACTTGCGGCAGGAATAACCGAAATCGACAGAAGTTTTATGGCCAGCCCTGAGCCGGTTAGCTTCAGTATCTGCGTGGTAGGATTCGCGCTATCTGTGATCGTAACCTGCCCATTTCTGGTGCCTACCGCCGAAGGCGTGAAGGTTACAGTCAAAGAGCAGTTACCTTTCGCCGGAACCTGCGAGCCACATCCGCTTAGCACGGAGTAATCGACACTAGAAGAAACAACGCTTGAGATATTCAGCGGCACAGCCAGGTTATTCGTCAGCGTGATAGCTTTTGGCGCGCTCGGCACACCAACCACAATACTGCCGAAGGAAAGAGCTGTAGCCGAGAGAAAGACCTGCGGAACTCCTGATCCTTTCAAAGCGACGCTCTGGGTTCCAGTGCCAGCGTTATCTGTGATGACCAAGCTTCCGGTACGCGCTCCGGTAACCGTCGGCGTAAAGGTTACCAGGATCGTGCACTTGGCATTCTTGGCCAACGACGCCGGACAGTTATTGGTCTGCGCGAAGTCGCCCGTCACCGAAATGCCAGTAATGTTCAACGCAACCGCACTGGTGTTAGTCAGCGTGACCGTTTTTGAGGTAGACGTCGTGTTGATGGACAGATTCCCGAACGAAAGAGTAGTCGGGGTAAGAGCGGCAGTCTGCGCCTGACCGGCAGCAGAAAAAATTGCAGAGGCAAGGATCGCAAGAGCGATTGAAAGAACACGGGTAGGCATCAAGCACTCCTTGGGCAAAAAAGTGAGGTTTTACGCGCGGCAGTCCGGGGGGAGGACTTACAATTGCGATTATAACGGTACAGGTTAAACGCAACCGTTGCAATGGCCCAGTCTGCTAGGGGGGGGGAATCAGCCAAGCAAAAAGGCCTCTCTTTCGAGAGGCCCTTCCTTGGACGGGGAGGATTGTCCGAGCGACAACGCCGACGTACTTCGCCGGAATCCTTTTAATTCAAACTACTTGGCTTGCGTGCCATCCGCCGGAGCGGTGGTGGACGCCATCTGGTCGAGGTTATTCTTCAGCATGCTGACTTCGACGCGTCCGCCATTGATGCGAACCGTCTTGCCATCGGCATCCGTCTTCGGAGCGTTGCCCATACCGACCACGAAGATCCGATAGACAGGAATCTCATGGCTCAGGACTAGGTAACGAACCACGGCATCGGCCATCTTCTGCGAATTGCCGATCGCAGTCTGTCCCTTACCGGACGAAAAGCCTTGCACTTCAACCACATAGCCGCGCTGATTCTTCAGCGTGGTGGCCATGCCGTCGAGCGCTTCCTTGGCATTCTTGCTCAGAACGTTCTGCCCCGGGCGGAAGAGGATCTCAGCCTGGTTGATGGCGTGATACTGGTCAATGTTGCCAACCGCGGTTTCGACGCCCGTCAAGCGGGTGTTGGCCTGCTGCGCGGTGGTCTGAGCGGCATTGGCGCGGTTGCCCGCGTCGATGGCATGCTGATCGGCTTCACTGGCGCGATCCGCAGCCAGCTTGATGCCAGATTGGGCGCGACCGTCAACGTCCTTGATCGAACGAGTGTTGGTGGCGGTCAGCTCATCCAATTCGTTCAGGCGGCCCGCAACTGGCGTCAGTTGACGCTGCACATACTTTTTGCGAGCAAAGGGGTTCACGCGTCCCCAGAAGCCTTCCTTGGTTTCGATGGTCAAAGGCTGCTTGCCAGTCGCGGTGGCGGCTGCAGGGGCTGCTGGGGCGGTTGTAGGGGCGGTCTGCGCCAAGGCTGGCAAGGTGAACAGGCTGGCGAGCAGGATAGATGCGATACGATTCTTCATGGTTAAATTTCCTCCGAGAGGCGGGCGGCGCTTACGCCTCCCGCAAAAGCCTTCTAAGGCTATGAATTAGTGACTTATTAGCTTGCGGACGGAATTGCTATCGCCGTCCTCACATGAGATTAATATCATGTGACATGCCAAACTCAGTTTGAGACGGGCGTCTGTAACCGCTTAGTTTTCAACAGGATTCTATCGCGCCAGAGCGGTTTTTCCCAGCGAAAAGTTGTGCGCACGGTAAATTTGGCGATTCTGATATAAAAACTACGACCCTTCGGGTGGGCCGTTATGCCAGCGCTATCTGGCGGGCAGGCAATGAGTTAGTGCCTCGTTTTGGGTGTGTTCGCCGACAAGTTTGAGTACTTATGCATATTCATGTGATTTGCGTGCCTTATCAACTGGATGTGGCTCGCTGGGCTTACGCGCTGGGGCCACAAGCGTTCCTGGACCAAGGCTTGGGTTCCGTGTGCGAAAAAGCAGGTCACCGGATGGCTAAGACTACATATGTAGAGTTACCTCGAAAAGAGCGCACGCGGGACACAGTAACGAACTTGGGAAACATCGCTCGGAGGACTTCGCAGGCTGTGGTTGAAGCGGTGCAAGCGGACGGCAATTTGGCAATTGTGCTGGAGGGGGACTGCTCGCACGCCGTCGGAGCGATTGGCGGGCTGGCTTCGGAGACCTTTGGCGCTCCCGGGGTAATCTGGTTTGATGCGCATGGCGACCTGCATACTTACGCCACCACTGGAACAGGGTACGTTGGCGGCATGCCATTTGCGGTTGCTCTAGGATGGGACTTGGAAGATTGGTGGCGCGCCGCTGGGCTCATTACGCCGGTGCGCCCGGAGGCGGCGGCGTTGATTGGAGCCAGCGATCTTGATCCGGAAGAAATTGCGGCTTTGGAAGCGCATCCGATTGCTCGGCTGGATGCCGCCCAGCTGGCAAAAAAGCCAAGCCAGGTAGCCGAATTGTTGGCAGTGCGGGCGCAGGAGGCCGAGTCCTGGTACTTGCATCTGGACGTTGACGTTGCCGGTCCAGCGGAAGTTCCGGGTGGACTGACGCCGACTCCGAATGCACCGAGTCGTGATGTTTTGCGGGCAGCCATTCGGGCAGCCTCGGGTGCGGTTAACGTGAGGGCAGTGTCTCTGGCAACTTATAATCCGTCGAGCGACCCTGATGGCCGTGGCGCACGGTTTGGACTGGACATGTTGGGCGCGATGCTGGCTGGGATTGGGGAACGGAGGTAACTCTGCAGTGTCCGCGCCACATTGAGGGCATGCGCCCCTGCCTGCGTGGGCGGGACGCCCCCGCGACTGCCAGCGGGACGCCAGCGCTACAAGATCAGACTCACATGACAACTTCGAGAGACCTGCGGTAGCCTTTCAGTATGACTACACGCTTCCCAGCAATTCTCCCCCTTCTCCTCTTGCTTACTTCCTGCGCTCACGCTGAAAAGCTGGATCAGGAGCGGCTTAAATTGCCGCCGGGATTCCACATCAGCGTGTTCGGCAAGACGACTGAGCCGCGCATGATGGTGTTCAGCCCGGGCGGCGTGCTGCTGGTCTCGGACACGCACGACGATAAGGTGCTTGCGCTTCCTGATCCGAAACATACTGGCACGGCCGAGCGAGTCGTCACTGTGGCGGAGGGGTTGCGCCAGCCGCATGGACTCGCATTCCACAACGGCAAGCTCTATGTTGCGGAAACGCATCAGGTGCAACGCTTTGACTGGGATGAAGCCACGCTAAAGGCTTCTAACGGCAAAGTATTGGCGCAACTTCCCACTGGAGGGGGTCACTCGACGCGAACCATCGTATTCCATAACGGCAAGATGTACGTCTCGGCCGGATCGAGCTGTAACATTTGCGACGAGAAAGATCCTCGGCGCGCTACAGTTCTCGAATTCAACGACGACGGTACGGGGCAGAAAATATTTGCCAGCGGCGTGCGCAACACCGTTGGTTTGGCCGTGAATCCGAAAACGAATACCATCTGGGGCACCAATAACGAACGCGACAACCTGGGCGACGACTTGCCGCCGGAAAAGATTAACGACCTGGGAAGTGGCGGCGATTTTGGCTGGCCAGCTTGTTATGGAAGCCGCATCCCTGACCCCGCAGGGTTGGGTGGTGGAGCAAAACGTTGCCCCAATACGATTCCTCCGAAGGTGCAGATTCAGGCGCATTCCGCGCCGCTGGGGCTCGCGTTCTATGAAGGGAACATGTTTCCGGCGGAATACAAAGGCGACTTGTTTGTCGCTCTGCATGGTTCCTGGGACCGGCATATCCCGACGGGATACAAAATCATTCGTGTTCGCATCGACGACAAGGGTGAACCTAAGGGCGTGGAAGACTTCATCACAGGCTGGCTGCGTCCGGGTGAAACGAAGCATGGTGTATGGATGGGACGTCCTGTGGGAATTGTGTTTGGAGGGGACGGGTCGATGTACATCAGCGACGATTCGGGCGGGCTGATCTACAGAGTGACGTGGAGCAAGTAGAGCGGCGGGCAGGAATGCTCGCCCTACACGGTCAGATGCGCGACTAACAAAATCTCTTGTGCTGTTCCAGAATAAAGTTGTCGGTCATGCCAGCGATGTAATCGCAGAGGACGCGCGGCAGCGGTTCCTGCTGAGATTTTTCACGGTAGGCCGAAGGTAAATCACCGGGCCTCCGCATCCAGTGCGCGAAAAGGTCACGGATAACGCGCTCGGCTTCCTCTTTTTCTGGCTCCAAAGCTTTGCTGAAATAAAGATTCGTGTGCAGGAACTCCTTGCAGGCGAGGCGGTCGACGTCGATTCCTTTGGGAAAGCCCACTAAACGTTCAGGGTGGCGCCGCACATCGTCCACGCTTTGAATGCTGGTCTGCTTGATGTTGAAGGTCGTGCCCTCAATTAATCCAGTGACGAAGCGGTTGAGGACAAGTTTGAGCGCTTCATTGAATTTAAGTTTTTCCGGGGCGTCGGGATATTTGAGTTGGACCTCGCGGAAGAACGCTTCGAAGACTGGAAGGCTCGCGCGAATCATGGGAAGCGTGATGAGGTGCGCTTCGAATCCGTCGTCGAGGTCGGCGGTGTTGTAGGCGATTTCGTCGGCCAGGTCGATGAGTTGCGCTTCGAGCGGCGGGCGTTGGTCCAGGAGATACTCGGCCAGTTCGGGGTGCTCGTTAATGGAATAGTCGTGCGAGTGTTTGATAATGCCTTCGCGGATCTCGAACGTCAGGTTCAGCCCGCGGAACGCTGCATACCGCATTTCGAAATCCTCAACGATGCGCAGCGCGTGCAGGTTGTGATCGAAGAAATGTCCGTGTTCGCGCATGGCGCCGTCGAGCGCGCGTTCTCCGGCATGGCCGAAAGGCGGATGGCCGACATCGTGGACCAGGGCGAGTGCTTCTACCAAATCCACATTCAGGCCGAGCTGGCCCGCGATGGTTCGCGCAATCTGCGTGACTTCAATGGTGTGGGTGAGGCGGTTGCGGAAGTGGTCGGAGTAGCGGCGAGAGAAAACCTGCGTCTTGGCTTCCAGACGGCGAAAGGCGCGGGCATGGACTACGCGGTCGCGGTCGCGTTGATAGTCGTTGCGGTAAGGATGCGGAGCCTCGGGGTGACGGCGTCCTTGAGAAGTTTCGACGCGCACGGCGTAGGGGGCGAGCATGGGGAGAGTTTAGCAGTTCAGCTCAGAAGCTGCGGGCGTCGGATTGACGGAAGTACGCCATTAGCGTATAGTTTGGTTTGTACGCTATTAGCGTATGACGCGATATTGTCATGAATTCATGGAAGCTCCGGCATTTACGCGCCATATTTCGGAATATCTGACTGACGACGCGTACCGCATATTGCAAACCGAGTTGACGAGCAGCCCGGAACTCGGAGACGTGATGCCGGGGACGGGCGGTTTCCGGAAGCTTCGCTGGGCGGACGTAAGACGTGGTAAGGGTCGCAGGGGCGGCTTGCGAATTATTTACTACTATTTTTTGTCCAATCACCAAATTTGGCTGATGACGCTCTACGGCAAGAACGAGGCAGTAGATCTTTCGCCAACTGAAAAGAAGGCACTCAAGGCTGCCATTGATGCGGAATTGAAGATGCGTGAAACGAAACGAGTTGTGGAAAAGCGAAGGTCACGGAGGCCCAGATAATGGCAAAGCGAGATGTTTTTGGCGAACTCACTGAAGGCGTAGCTGCCATGAAAGCTCATCGCGAGGGCAAGATCACGCTGCGGAGCTACAAGGTTGAGCCGTTACCCTTGCCCAAGGTAGATGCCAAGCTAATTCGAGATACGCGAAAGAAACTTGCCTGCTCCAGAGCTGTGTTTGCAAGGAAGCTGCGGATCAATGAGAGGACTCTGGAGAAGTGGGAGCAAGGGCGCGCGCGACCCAATCCTCAGGCCGCTGTGCTCATGCTACTTGTCCGCAAATACCCCGACACCCTTGAGAGGCTGGAGAAGATGGGAGCTGGGAAGTAGCGGTCGGGCTACTTCGTGTTCCGAATTCGCTCCAAAACTTCTGCCGCTTTCGGAATGTCGGGGACAGTTTCGCTGACTCGGCGCCAACGTTCCACGCCTTGTTCGTCAATCAGTATTGTGGTTCGGATAGCGATGTCGGCGTCGCCTTTGCCGTTGGCGTGGAGCAAGCCGTACTTGCGGATGACCTGCGCTCCGGGGTCGCTGAGGATCGGAAACTGCTTTTGAACGGCCTTTTCCCACACCGAATGAGCGTGCTCTGTGTCATCCACGCTGATAGCGACTAGGCGTGTATCGATCTTGTCGAACTCTGCTTTTTGCCGCGCGAACTCGCGCAGTTGCATCACGCAGAACGGTCACCAATAGCCTCGGTAGAAGATGACGAGGACGCGATGGCCCTTCTGGTCGGCAAGATGGTAGGGCTGAGCGTTTTCGTCGGAGAGCGTGAAGTCGGGGGCTGGAGTTCCCGTCGCCGAGGCGATCTGCGGCTTGGGCAGCTTCATTTTCTGAGCGAGTACCACGGTGCCGATGACTGCGACCGCGAGGAGGGCAATTAGAGGGATCGCGAACCTGCGTCGAAAAAATGCCATAGCGTAGGTCTTGGGTGCCTGGTCATTCCGAGCGAAGCGAAAAATCCCTTTGACTACCAACAGTCTCTCGGTGATAGGGATTCTTCGCTTCGCTCAGAATGACAGTTGGTACCATACAGCGAAACGAAGCAAAATTTCTAACGGCGCTCGGGCGTTTCCTTGGCCAATTTTACCCGTGCCGCGTCGAGCTTCTTCTGCACGCGCGTCACATCAGCGGGATCTACTTCGACGCCGATCGTTTTGTTCCATTCCGAGATTGAGCGTTCCCAGTGCGTGGCAGCCAGCTTCAAGCGGCCGGTTTTCTGATAGAGGTCGGCCAGATGCTCGTTGATTGTGGGATCGGATTCCGAACGTTGCGAAGCGCGCAGGAGATGCTGTTCTGCCAAATCATACTTGCCGAGCTTGAAGTAGGCCCAGCCCAGCGAGTCGAGATAGGCACCATTCGCGGGATCGAGTTCGACCGCCTTCTTGATGTAGGTGAGCGCGTCTTCAAGGCGTACGCCGCGATCTGCCAGCATGTAGCCCAGATAGTTGAGCGTCATACCGCTGTGGGGGTCAAGCGCAAGAATTTTACTGAAGGATGCTTCCGCCTGCTCATACTTCTTTTCGCGTTCAAAGACCGATCCGGCCACGAAGTTTGCATAGATCAATTCGTCTTGCTTGGTGGAAAGGCCGAGAGCCTTCGCGGCGGCCTCTTCGGCTTCCGGCCAGCGACGCAAGCGGCTCAGCATTTGCGCCAGCGAGATGTAGACTTCGCGATCATCGGCATCGCCTTTCAGCAGCGAGCGGACTTGAGCCAGGGCCTTGTCGGGCTCGCCGGAGTCTGCGAGTTGCGAAGCTAGAACCATCTTGAGGCCGCGGTCGTTCGGCATCTTCTGCACAGCTTCGCGGGCGGTTGCGGTGGCCTTGGTCCAATCTTTTGCTTCGCGATAGGTGTCGATGATTTCCTGATATCCGCGTACCGCGTTCTCATCGCCCAGCGTCAACATCTTGCGGAAGGTTTCCATTGCCGCGTCGTCTTTGTGCTGATCGCGCTGGATCATGCCAAGCCGTTCCAGGAAAATTGCGCGATTGTTCTGTTCGCCCTGGGTCGGATTGCCGTCTATTTTTTCCGAGCGTTGCAGCAGCTTCTGCAATTCGGTTACGGCGTCGGCATCTTTGCCCTGGGCCTGATAGACCGCAGCTACGTTGAAAGGAACTTCCAGCGAATCTGGAACCAGAGCCTCAGCTTTCTTGAGCGTGCTCAGCGCGAGATCAAACTTGCCGGTGCGGCGATAAATCTCCGCCATCCGAAGATAGGTTTGTGCGTCTTCGGGATTCGCTTCCGCAATGACTTTGAACTGCTCCAGCGAGGCATTCAATTGGCCGTCGTTCAGGAGATTCTGTGCCAGGCCGCGCACCGCATCCAGGTTTTCGCGGTCGAGCTCAGTCGCTTTCTGATAAGCCTTGATCGCTTCTTTGTATTGCTTCTGCTGCTCGTAAGTGAAAGCCAGTGCGGCGTAAAGCTTTGCCGAGCGCGCCGCGTCGGGAAGGGAATTCAGCGTCTCCACTGCACGCTTGTTGTCGCCTTCTTCGTTATAGAGATAGGCCAGCAGGGTCACGGCTTCTTCGGAGTCGGGCTGCAATTTCACCGCAGCCTTGAATGCTCCCTCCGCTTTTTGCAGGTCGTTATTCAGCTTGTAGAGGCGGCCCAGCAACAGGTGTCCGTCAATCCCTTTGGGCTCTAGCTTGACGATCTGTTCGTATTGTTCAATCGCGCTCTTGAGCACATCCTGGGATCCGGAGCCCGATTGCATGTCGCCCAGGGAACGCAGGTAAATCCGTCCCAGCAACTTATGTGCTTCCAGGTTGTTGGGATCGCGCTTGATCATGTCCTGGGCTTCCTGAATGGCGTCGCGAATTCGACCGGTGCGAGCGTAAAGCTCCGCTAGTCCTGTATTCAAGTACTCCGAGCCGGGATCGTTTTCGAGGGCCAGCCGGTACTCGTCGATCGCCTTGCTGGCGGCCTTGGTGTCCCCGTAGGCCGTAACCTGCTCTTCGTAGATATGCGCCATCGCGTAGTGGTAATAGGCGGCAGCCTTGTCGGGCGTCTTCACGGGAGCGCTCGTCGAAGACGAAGCACTGGCGTCTGGCGTTGCCTTCGCGGGGGCTTGCTGCCCGAGGGCGGCCACGGAAAAAGCGGCCGACATGAATGCCAGCATGAACAACGAGCGCACGGATCGAATCATTCGAAGAATACCTTTTCTTCCTAGTAAAGAGCTGCTTCCAAGAACCACTGCCCTTTAGATGCGGATTCACTGGAGCGGACTGCCTTATTTTACGCCGGGAAATTGCCTCTCCGCAGAAAAAGACGGGCGGGTACCGGACTGACTGGCAACACGGAAGTTCAGGTACTGCTGAATGTGTGATTTGGCGATTTGTAATTTGGTGATTTAGGGGCCAAACCGCAGATTTCTCGTTTTTGACTTCAAATCACCAATCGCCAAATCACAATTCTTAGTGCCGGAAATGCCTTACGCCCGTAAACACCATCGCCAGACCTAATCGGTCGGCAGCTTCGATCACTTCGGGATCGCGCACGGAGCCGCCGGGTTGGATAATTGCCGTCGATCCAGCTTTCGCAATCTCTTCCACGCCATCGGGGAAGGGAAAGAAGGCGTCGGAGGCGGCAACGGTGCCTTGGGTCGGGAGAACGGCCTTCATGGCGCCGAAGCGGCAGGAATCTACGCGGCTCATCTGCCCCGCGCCGATGCCTACGCTTTGACCATCGCGCGAATAGACGACGGCGTTCGACTTTACGTGTTTACAGATCTTCCACGCGAAGAGCAGCGCTCGCATTTCCTCGGGGGTTGGCTGGCGCTTGGTGACAACTTTGAGTTCGGATGGTTGTAAAGGACGTATGTCATTATCCTGCAATAAGATACCGCCCGAAACGTTCTTCAAAACCCACTTCTGCGGAAGATGTTTGATTTCGACCAGCCGCAGGTTCTTCTTGGCGGCAAACTTCTCCAGCGCGGCAGGTTCAAACCCAGGCGCTGCAATAGCTTCCACGAAGAGTTTTGCCATTTCGTCGGCCGTGGCTGCGTCGATCACGCGATTGACCCCAATCACGCCACCAAACGCCGAAACAGGATCGCATTCCAGAGCTTTCTTATAAGCGTCAACGAGGGCCGTAGCCGTCGCCGTGCCGCACGGGTTCGTGTGCTTGACGATGGTGCAGACGGTTTCTTCGAACTCCTGCGCCAGATCCCACGCCGCTTGCAGATCGACTATGTTGTTGTAAGAGAGCTCTTTGCCCTGAATCTGCTGTCCGTTGGCGACGCCTGTACCGGAGCCGTCGCTATAGAGGGCCGCAGTCTGGTGCGGATTCTCTCCATACCGTAAGTCATTGACTTTATTGAACGACATGCGCAAGATCTGCGGGAAGAGAGTCTCCAGGCCGAGCTCAAACTCCTCCGGCGAAATGCGTTCCAGGGTCGAAGCAATCGCCGAATCGTAAGCTGCCGTTGTCGCAAAGGCCTTTTGCGCCAGCCGCCAGTTGGTGTCGAGAGAAAGCGATCCGTTGTGCGCCTTCATTTCCTTGGCGATGGCTTCGTAGTCGCTGGTGGAGGTCACGACCGCGACGTCCTGAAAATTCTTGGCCGCCGAGCGAATCATCGACGGTCCGCCAATGTCGATGTTTTCGATGATCTCCTCGAAATGCACGCCCTGTTTGGCCGCGGTCTTCTCGAACGCATAAAGATTCACGACAATCATGTCGATGGGCGCGATGCCATGCTCTTCAATCGAACTCACGTGCGCCGGATTCTCGCGGCGATGCAGGATGCCGCCATGGACCATGGGATGCAGCGTTTTCACGCGCCCGTCGAGCATTTCGGGGAAGCCGGTGAGCTCGGAAATATCTTTCACCGCGATGCCAGCATCGCGCAGCAGTTTGGCTGTGCCTCCTGTCGAAACCAGCTCGACATCCATCGCGGCAAGCTCTTTGGCGAACTCGACAAGTCCGGTCTTGTCCGTGACGGAAAGGATGGCACGCTGAATCTTCGACATAGGTAGCCTCGGTTGGAATGGGGATGATTTAGGAACTTATGGACTTTTGATTTTAGCAAGAGAGGAGCATTTCACCACGGAGAGACTGAGACGCGGAGGAAAACTTGAAGGGCGCGAAAATGATCGCGCCCCTGGAAATTTTGGTTATCAACTACTGAGCTACCATTTACCTGAGAGCACAAAGTTAGCGGTTGTTGCCGCGTCTTTGGCGACTGTGATCTTCTTCTCCCAAGTCTTCGGCTCACTGAAGATGGGCCGCCCCACGCGCTGCTGGGTCAACACATCGACAGTATTTTCCTGCCGAATGATCGTTCAGCCCTCGTGCCACGCCACCAGCTCATATTCGCCGGGAGGCACGTCGGTCAGTTCGAAGCTTCCGCTCGGGCCTGTGACTGCATAGTACGGATGCTGCACCACGAACATCTCCGCGTTCATCCATACGTGACCGCCGTTGCAGCGCAGATGCGCCTCGCCCAAGCCAGGTAGTTTTCTGGCTGTGACTTGATTCTTGAACGGAAATGGCAAATTCAGGGTTGCTGCGCCCGTCATGTGAACCGTGTGCAGGGTGGCGTCGGAACTCATTATTTTGAGTTCTTCGTCCAATGGAACCAGCAGGATGTGGGGCTCGTAACGACAGCGCTTTTGATCGAGGAACCGCCGTTCTTCGGGGAGGATTACCGCTTTCCCGCGGGAAATGTCCTTGAGGTAAACCACCGTATTGGCCACGCCGCCTTGCGGGCCAACAAGCAATCGATCAAGGTCGGCACGGTGGAGCGAATTCGGATCGCAGATCGAAATGTCTTTTGTGATGGCAAAGTCCGGCGCTAGTGGAGCGGGCCCCGACCACTTGACCGTTCCCTTGATGGATCCGCCATCGCTAACAGTAATGACCCGATAGCCGCTCTGCGCTCCAGCGAGGGAGCTTAAAAGTATTGCCAGAATTACGAACTTAAAGACACGAAACATCCGAACTACCCCTCGTTTTTATAAAGGCTATGCATGCCCTTGAGGCTTTACAAGTTACTAATGTCACAGATCAGCGAACGGAACTAGTTCTTCAGCGCTGCCTTTGCTTTCAGCTTCACCTTGCCCGCTTCCAGCTCGACGGAATACTCCACGGTTTCACAGGCATACTGCTTGCGAATCTGGTCCGTCTTTTTCTTGACGAAAGACGAAAACGAGTCGAAGTTCGCTGCATCGCCCAGTTTCTCTCCAGCGCTTTTCTTGGCCTCGACCAAAGCGTGATAGAGAGACTCAACGCTCTGCTTGTCCATCTCCACGTCTCGAAGCTGCGCGCTATAAGGTGCTTTACGAGCTGCCGCAGCAGCCGCGGGAGCGGCGACCTTGACGGCTGTAGCCTTGGCATTAACCTGAATTGCAGGAATAGCTTGGGCGATGATCGGCGATTCTGCTTTAGCGCCCTCTGGCGGGGCCGCCATCGGCCACGGAGCGGCCTGTGCGACCGGGCTCACGGCAGCTGCCGTGGTAGATTCCAGGGAATCGTTGTCTGTTTCGTCAATTGCATGCTCAAGAGCCATGGGCGCAGGTGCCGGGTTATCCGCATTGTCCTGGAAATCGCGCACGCCCTGCACGCCAAGCAAAGCATCTGCGGGGCGGCGGTAGCCTTCTTCCCGGATCCGCGCTTTCTTACGCCACAGATCGCTCTGCACCGCGTAGCGCTGCGCCATTTCGTTGTAGCGGAAACGTTGGCTGAAACTAATGCGGGCACCGTCGGAAAACTTCCGCAGAAGGGATAGGACCTTCCACTCAACATCGGTGGGCGGCCGTTTTTTGGGGTTATTGAAGTAAATTTCGTACTCGATCTTCAGCCGGCGAAGCTGCTGGTCGAGGAGATTCAGTTCCTCATCTATGGTCAACGGGCCTCGCTTTTTCCTACCGCGGCCGGGCGAGGGAAATCGCGCGACTAGAATGACCTGGTTATGCGCAAAGAGTAATGAGCCAACGTACCACGGGAGGCGCGCTGAGGCACAGGTACCGATGGGCAATTACTTTGGGTACTTTGGGGAGGTTACCTTCGGGGAGAACGGGGCTGTCCTACCGAGCCGGAGCGCCCGCCATCTTCTTAACCATGGCCAGCACCAGCTTGCGGTCGCTGTCGTTGAGCTGCGCGGTATAGCGGCGCATCTGGGTCAGGAAGCGGACTTCGTCCTCGGTGAGCTGGGGCAGGCCCTTAGAGCCATTTTCGCGACCGTTTTCCATAAAGAATTGCGACAGGGGCAGTTCCATGGCGCCGGCGATTTTGGCCAGAGTGTCGAGCGACGGAACGGTGTGACCGTTTTCGACGCGCGAGAGATAGCAGCGAAGCAAGCCCGTGCGTTTCTCAATGTCGCCCTGGGACATGCCTTTTTGTAAGCGATAATCTTTTATGGTTTGACCGATATTCATAAGAGCCCGAGAGTAAAATTCGCGAAACCCAAGCAGAGTCGCATAGTAATCAGTTTGGTACCGTCTGGCAAGTAAAAATTGATTGCGGCGCAAATGATGCTGCGCTGAAAGGCGGAGCACCCACAAGAATGGAGCTTCTGAGTGGAAACGCTCAGGAGCATTTCTATTTCTTCAGGGTCGCCGCCAGGAATTTCACCGTGCGCTCCCACGCATCCGCCGTGTCCGCTGCACGATAGCCGTCTTTATTGTTCGGATTCTCGAAGCCGTGTCCGGCATCCGGGTAGATTTTTGTGTCGACCTTCTTCCCGGCGGTCTTCATGGCCGCTTCAAACTTGCGGACGTCGTCCGGCGATATGCCTTGATCTTTTCCGCCGAAGAGTCCGAGAATCGGCGCGTTGATCTTCTTGATCGTGGCAGGCTCCGTCGCCAAGTGACCGTAGTTGATCACCGTGGCCGCCAGATCCGGGACTTCGATCGCCGTTTGCAGCGAGTAGCCTCCACCCATACACCAGCCGATGGAGCCGACACGATCTTTCTTAACGTTGCTTTGCGACCGCAGGAACCCGACGGCGGCGACCAAGTCGCGAGCGGCACGGTCATCCGGCACGCCGCGCATAATTTCGTGCGCCTGTTCCGGCGTGGTGGCTACTTTGCCGCGATAAAGGTCCACCGCCAGCGTGACGTAGCCTTCGTCAGCCAGCTTCGAGGCCTGTTCCTTCACCCAATCATTCAGCCCCCACCATTCGTGGATGACGACAAGGGCCGGGAACGGACCTTTGCCTTCCGGCGCATAGAGAATGCCCTGCACAGTTTCATCGCCGCTTTTGTAGGAAACAGGTTTCCCGGTCGCGGCGAAAGCAGAAGTGGCGCAAAGCAGAACTAGCGCAGCGGCAAATTTGATTTTCGATTTCGTCATAACGATAGCTCCATGTAAAGCACGCCCTGCATCGGATTCTCCCGGTAAGGATCAATTTCGCGGAAGCCCATCTGGTGATACATTACAGTCGCGTGATCCATTTTTCCGCCGACCGTGTCCAGACGCATGTAAGTGTATCCAATCGTACGCGCTTCGGCGATGGCACGTTCTGCCAGGTTGCGTCCGATGTTCTGACCGCGAAAATCTGGTCGGACATAAAGGCGCTTCATTTCGCAAATATTCGCATTTGAGAGTTTGGCGTCGGAGGTGGTCGCAAGACGGCGCAGCGCGACGCAGCCCGCAAGCTTGCCCTCGGATTCCGCCAGCAACAGCCCCCCATTCGGAGGAACGTACTCTCCCGGCAGGTCCGCCAGCTCTTTGTCGAAATTCTGAAAGCAAAGGCTGAAGCCCAGCGACTGCGCGTACTCAAGAAACAGCTCCCGCGCTTGCTCGATCTGCGCCGAAGATTCCGCTGGAACGATATGGAGAGCGGTTGCCTTTATCCCATCAACATGCCTCCGTTGATATTGAGCACGTGCCCGGTAATGTAGCCCGCCTGTTCCGAGGCGAGAAACTCTACCGCGTGCGCCACTTCTTCTGGCGTCCCCGTCCGTCCGAGCGGAATCATCTTCAATGCGTTTTCTTTGAACTCGCCCGAGAGAACTTCCGTCATCGCGGTCTCAATAAATCCAGGAGCCACCGCATTGCAAGTGATGCTGCGCGACGCCAGTTCGCGCGCCACCGCCATCGTGAGCCCGATCAGGCCTGCCTTCGACGCAGCGTAATTCGCCTGCCCAGCCTGCCCCGTCTGCCCAAAGACGCTGGCGATGTTGACGATCCTTCCCCAACGCTGCTTGAGCATGGGACTGATGACCTGCTGCGTACAAAGATAGGCCGAAGTCAGATTCGTATTGATCACCGAATCCCAATCCGCGCGTTTCATTCGCATAACGAGCTGATCGTGAGTGATGCCCGCGTTGTTGACCAGAATGTCGATCTTGCCAAACCGCGCGATGGCCGCCTTGATAACGGTTTTAATCTGCTCTTCATCAGCGACATCGAGCACAAACGCGGCGGCCGTTCCGCCCGCTGCGGTAATTTCCTGGACCACTTCGTCCAACTTTTGTTGGTTGCGAGCCGCCACGACGACCGTCGCACCCGATTTCGCCAAGCGCGCCGCACAAGCGCGTCCAATCCCTTGCGACGCACCTGTCACCAACGCTACCCGGCCCGAAAAAGTCATGAAGAGCCTCCTTGCTTGATGTGCAAATTATAGCTGTCGCGGCACGTTCGCCGAGCGTTCAAAGAATTCTGCGAATCGGCCAGATCAGTACGCGCAATTGTTTCGCAAAGTGCAGCAGCGGTGCTCTCTGCGGCAATTCAATCCCGGCCACCGAAGCCATCGAGTTTTCTTCGATGCGCGCCTCTGCATCCTGCAGCGGCCACGGTTCGTGATGAATTTCTCCGCGATACACTTTTTCATCTGCCACCGTGTACAGGCAGTAGCGTTCCGAAAGCCAATGCTCGATCGTCCCGGGTTGTCGCAGGCGAATAGGGCCGACAGGCTTGTAACTTCCGCGAAAGTTGGCCGGACGAGGATTGTGTATGCGCTCCGATGAGTAGCGAATCTCTTCGCCAAAAGCCTTCGATCTCATGCGCGCGTAATAATACGGCAAGCGATACGTCGCCCGCGCCGCCCAAACCGCAGGCAGATGGGCTGCATCCAAGCTGAAGAAATATACGCCCGGTTTTCCATCCAGGGTGACGTAAGTTCGCACATTCAATTCCGGAAAGCTCGAGAACCCTGGAACCGGCGGCAAAAAACGCGCACGAATCCCACTCATGCGAAAGGGAACTACTCCAACCCAAGCCTGCCCATCAAATTGATCGAGAGGAAGTTGCGGAGGAACCAGAAGCCGAAGCTGCTCAACTGGAATCGGCCAATGAGCAAAAAGCAAATCCCGCCAGTACTGCTCCATGATCCACGGCGAATCCGGCGGAGGATGCGTTCGGTGGCCAACCGACTTCAGCAAGACGTGCATACGCAAGTCTAAAGCAAATAGCGACTGGTCATTTCAACCCTGAGCGTTCTTTGCGAAGGGGAGGAATCCCTTTCGCCGAAAATAGCCTCGTTCGGGCAAGGATGCTTCGATACGCTCAGCATGACAAGACTAAAGCACTGAATGCGTTACTGGCTCTCGCCCTGGGCCGTCTGCAAGGTCCCCGGCACCACCTGATAGTCGCGGTGGTAGACATCGATAATCGTCTTGCCCACAATGCTCGCCTTCGCTTCGGAATGCACATGCACGGGCAAAGTGAACGGACCGAAGTCTGCGTAATCCTGCTCCAGCTTAATCTTGCTCAGAAACACCGACGGTGACTTTGCTGGCACGCCTTCCAGTCGCACCAGGCTTCCAGTGCGCGCGTCCAGCAACATCGTTCCCTTGATCAATCCCAGCCGCTTCTTGTGCGGCTTTAATTGATAGATGTGTACGAGGCGACCATCGATTTCGCGCAGCCCTTTGTAGGAAAACTTGTAGTTCACGTCGGATACCGCCACCAAACGCCCGTCGTCCTTCTGCACATGATCCACTTCCGACTGCATCAGCCGCAAAATCACGTTGGCCTTCACAAACGTATCTCCCGTGAAGTGCAGCGCCGTAAATAGCAAGGACTTCGGCGCCGAATACTGCCGCTTCACCTCATACTCCCCTTGCTGCTTGGTTTCCGGAAGTTCCGCGCGAATCACGGTCGTGGCCGTGTAGGAGGCCAAATCACTCGTCTGGCGCGCCGAACGCGATTGATAACTCTGCAGCGCCAACTCGGCAGACATCAAAGGCAACACAGCCGAGGGCGGCGTCAGCGGAGGCAGGGAATCATCCGCAGAGAAATCCGACTCCAGAATCGAGTTCATCAACGCAACATCTTCTGCGGAAAATAGGTCCGCAGGCACTGCGACCGCAGGCGGAGCTATCGCCTGGGCCAAACCGTTTCCACTTAAACTAAACAAAATAATGGCTGCAACAGCTGAAAAGTATCGCATCAAGATTAATTAAGGAACCCTTAACTTTATATAGGATGTTCGCCAAAAGCAAAAGTATCAACGCTCAGTAAAAGCGATACCCTAAAGTGCGTAAATCGCGACTCAAGAATACCTGATACTGGCCGAAGTCCTTTCGACGCCAGCCCTCAATTTAAGATACGCGCCCTCCCACCCGCTGGTTCCCAATAATCACGTAGCCTCAGGCGACTCGCCTGAGGATCGGGCGCAGCCCGAAGCGAATTCCACCATCTCAAAATACGGGAATTGCCCCCGCCGCCTCCGCAAAGTAACATTGTGGATTCCATCATGCCTCAAACTTCATCCACCGCCGACGAGAAATTAGCGAACGCCATCCCCACCACTTCCGCGCAGGACCCTGCCACTACTCAACCCGCCATCGAGGTCTTCGCCATCCACGGTGCCGAGCCCGAAGTCCAAGCCTATGCCATGGCGAAATACTCGCGCTCCGCTCTGTCGATGAAGGATTCCCTTCGCGAGATCAGTTCGCAGAAGGCTGAGAAATTTCTCAATACGTTCTATTTTCAGTACGGCCACCGCTCCATCGCGGATTTAGCGCACATCGTGCTAGCCGTAGAGAAGCTTTCCATCCTTGCCGCCATCGCTCTAGCCGACGAGACTCGCTGGGACGGACAGGAGCGCTCCACCCGCTACCAGGACTTCCGCAAAGGCGGCTACTTCACGCCGCAGTTTGGCTCTTCGGATTCCGGCAAAGCCGCGCAAGTTCTCTATCGCGAGACCGTCGATTTTCTTTTCGCCGAATATGAAGCCCTCTCCGAGCAGATGTTCCAGCACCTGATGAGCCGCACGGCCAAGCCCGACGACATGAAGCAGGATGCCTATGAGCGCACCCTGCGCGCCCGCGCCTTCGATATCTCGCGCTATCTATTGCCGCTGGCCACCAACACTTCGCTGGGCCAAATCGTCAACGCCAGAACTTTGGAAACGCAAGTCTCGCGCCTGCTTTCGCACACCCACGCTGAAGTTCGCCATCTGGGCGTGTTGCTGAAGAAGGCTGCCCTCGAACCCGCCTACAATGTGAATCACGAGTCCTACCGCGAGTTAGTAGCCAAGATTCGCGAAGCAAGCCCCGAACTCGGCGATTACGCTGCCCAGGAATTACTCAGAGACGTCCGCGTCGCCCCCACGCTAGTAAAATACGCCGACTCCAGCAATTATGAAATTGAAACACGCCGCGAACTTCGACAAGCCGCCGCCGAATTCATGCAGGGCGCCACGGTTGCAAAAACCGAGCCGGTCGAACTCCTCGACGACGATCCTGTCGAAATCGAACTCGCCACCACGCTGCTCTACGAACACTGCCACTATTCCTATCGTCAGATTCGCGAAGCTGTCGCAGCCGCCGGAGAAACTCGTCGTAACGAAATCATCAACCTCGGCATGAAGCATCGCGGCAAGCACGACGAACTCCTGCGCGCCTATTCCAGCGGCCAGCGCTTCCGCTTCGATATCCTCATGGACATCGGCGGCTTCCGCGACATGCACCGCCACCGCCGCTGCGTGCAAATCATTCAGGACTTCACCACCCAGCACGGCTACGACGCCCCCGAAGAACTCGAAGCCGCCGGACTCGTGGCTCGTTACCAGGCGACGATGCAGCGAGTCGCGGAGGCCGTAGCGAAAATGGAACATAGTGAAACGCCGGAAGGCACTCCGTTCGAAGAAGCCCGCGAATCCGCCCAGTATGCCATTCCGCTAGCCTTCAAAAAACGCACCCTCTTCAAAATGGACTTCGCCGAAGCCCTCTACATCTCCGAGCTCCGCACCACGCCCGCGGGCCACACCTCCTACCGCAACGTGGCCTACGCCATGTACGAAGCGGTCGCGCGGAAACACCCCGCCCTCGCGAGCTATTTCCGTGTGCATGATGTGAGGGAACCAGTGGATTTGTTGAAGCGGTAGCGGAATTACGCCGATCAACTTGAGGTCGCAATTTGCGACCTCAAGTCTAACGAGGGGGCGGCCAGTCAGTCGTTCT
>JANXUC010000084.1 GCA_025352065.1 Acidobacteriaceae bacterium
TGTCGCGCTCGCATGGTGGACCTTCAGCACGAATACGCCACGGGAGCACCGCTTCGTCAATCAGGCGGAACTGGCAATCACGAATTCCGACTCCGGGCCGGTTCGCAAAAATTCTGATGTAGGAACACTGCTCCGTGATCGCAAGATCGCGCTCCTATGCGTTAGCTATATGGCGGAAGGTTATCTCCTGTTTATTTTTGTCTTCTGGCTTTACATGTATCTGGTTGAGGTGCGCGGGTTCAGCATGATGAACGGAGGACTGATTGCGGCTTTACCCTGGCTCACCGGTCTTGCGTTCACGCCGTTGGGCGGCTTTGTCGCGGATCGCATCGCCGCTCGCCGTGGACGTCTCTCCGCCGCGAAATACATCATCATGACCAGCTACGTCATCAGCGGCGTCCTACTCTTTGTTGCGGCATATGCGCCGCAGCGCCGCGGGTGCGTCGCCGCCCTCTGCCTGAGTGTCGGCTTCCTGATGGCGGCCGAGGCTTCGTTCTGGGTTTCCGCCACTTACCTCGCTGGCGACCGCGCTGGCGCGGTCTCCGGGCTTATGAATACAGCGGGCATTGTCGGCGGCATCGTCTCGACTTCCCTCATTCCAATCCTAGTGGCGCGTTTTAACTGGCAGGTAGCTTTCGGGTCGGGAACGCTGGTTGCCGTCGCTTGTGTCTCGCTTTGGATCATCATCGCGAGTCAACCTGAAAGCGAACAGCCCGGCCAGTCTCGATCCAACCTCCTCGAACTACAGAAAGAACAATCATGACCGTCTCGCAGAATATCTCCGACGAAATCGACCGGCTTCGTATCCCTTTGACCGAATTTCTGCAGCGTCTGGTTCAGTTTCCCAGTCTCCCCGGAGAGGAACAGGCGGCTCAGCACTTTCTCGCGGAGAAGCTGCGGGCGCTGGGCTGCAAGGTTGAAATTCTTAAGTCAGAATTTGCGGATGTAGAACATCACCCCGCTTTTTCCGATGATGGCGTCTCCTTTGATGAACGCCTGAACGTTGTAGGAACGTGGACGGGAAGTGCGGCGAGTAGCGCCATTGCGCAGGTGGAAACGCAGACCGAGGGGAAGGGGCGCTCCCTCATCCTGAACGGTCATATGGATGTCGTTCCGATTGGGAACCCGAGTCTCTGGAAATTTCCACCTTGGAGCGGCACAGTCCAGGATGGCAAGCTGCATGGTCGCGGCGCGTGCGACATGAAGGCTGGCCTCGCGGCGGCGATCTTTGCCGTCGAAGCGCTCCGCAACCTGCATTTTAAGCCACTCGGCACAGTACTCATCGAAAGTGTGATCGGCGAGGAAAGCGGAGGTGTTGGCACGCTCACCACGCTGGTTGGGGGCATCCACGCCGATGCCGCAATTATCATGGAGCCAACGCGCCTGCGCTCCTGCCCCGTCCACGCGGGATCCCTCAGCTTCCGGATCAAAATCACCGGACGCGCGATTCATGCCAGCATGAAGCGCTTTGGGGTCAGCGCCGTCGAAAAGTTTCAGCAAATCTTTGAGGCGATTCAGATCCTCGATCGCGACCGTCATCTCCATTACGAAAACCGCATCTTCGAATTTGACGATAACATTGCTCCCATTTCCATTGGCACGGTTGCCGCTGGCGACTGGCTTTCTACGGTTCCGGAAACGCTGGTCGCGGAAGGGCGCTTCGGGGTGTTCCCCGGAGAAAGTATCCCCAATGCTCGGGCTGCACTGGCGGGATGTCTCGCGCAAGTCTCCGCAGTGGATTCTTGGCTGCAAACTCACCCACCGAGCCTCGAGTGGATTGAAGGCCAGTTCGAGCCGGGGCAGACATCGTTCGCTGAGCCGATTGTCAGCGCCCTCGGCAACGCCCACGCGCAGGTCATGGGCGATCAACCCAAGATCCAGGGTGTGCCTTATGGCTCAGACCTTCGCTTGTTTACGGAGCACGGCAAATTTCCTGCCGTGCTCTACGGGCCGGGCGATGTGGCGTTTGCCCATACCGTCGAGGAGCATGTGGAACTGGCAGAAGTCTTCGCGTGCGCCCGAGTTCTGGCTTTGCTCATTACAGACTGGTGCGGCGGCCAATTTGCACCCCACTGAGTTCTAGGCTGCCTTTAGCTTGAGTCTCCCGAGAGGATCGGCATGAAAGTCATTGTGATTGGCCTGGGCGCGATGGGCAGCGCGGCCGCCCAGCATCTGGCGGAGCGCGGCTGCAGCGTGCGCGGCTTCGACCAGTTCACGCCGCCGCACTCCCAGGGATCCTCGCATGGGCTCACTCGCATATTCCGTCAGGCGTATTTTGAAGATCATCGTTACGTCCCCTTGCTCATCCGTTCCTTCGAGCTATGGCAAAAACTTGAGCGCGACACCGGTGGGCGCCTTCTCCATCTACCCGGCGCGTTGGTGCTTGGTCCTGTAAATGGCCGGCTGGTGAAGCGCAGCGCCGAAAGCGCGACCAAATTCGGGTTGCCCCACGAAATCCTGGGAGCCTCAGAGTTAAAGCGGCGCTATCCGGTTTTTGACATCAGACCCGACACACACGGCTTGCTTGAAAAAAACGCTGGCTACCTGCGCCTTGAGGGGTGTGTTGAGCAGCACCTACGCCAGGCCGCGAAGGCGGGTGCAAAGCTGCACACGAACAAACCTATCCTCGATTGGCAGGACGAACAGCCTGGTTCCAGTATCACCGTGCGCACGGCAAAGGGAACGTATTCGGCAGATCACCTCGTGATTACGGCTGGCCCGTGGGCTCCGCAGGTGCTGGCCAGTCTTGCACTGCCGATGCGTACCACTCGGCAAGTGCTGTATTGGTTCAGCCCCAAGGGAAGCATCGAGCATTACCGAGAAGACCGGCTCCCGGTCTATCTCATTGAGGCAGAAGGCAACGAACTTCTTTTGTATGGTTTTCCTTTAACCGGGCCTGATAGCGAAGGTGTCAAGGTCGCCCTGCACGGGAGTGAGGAAGCCTGCACCCCCCAGACGATTTGCCGCGACATACGCCTGTCGGACGAGCAATCCATACGAGCGCGTCTGGCAAACACGCTTCCCGAACTTGCGGGCCGCCTGCTGCGGGCGGAGACCTGTCTTTACACCGTGACTCCGGATGAGAACTTTCTACTGGGAACTCATCCGCACAACCCAGCCGTGACCATTGCGGCTGGCTTCTCCGGTCACGGCTTCAAATTTGCTCCCGTGATAGGTGAGATTATTGCGGACCTAGTATTGCTTGGAAGCACGGCTGCGAATATCGATATGTTCTCTCTAAACCGCTTCCGGAGCGCGCAACCTGTTCCGCCCTAAGCAGAGGTTAGCTCTTTGTGGATGCGGAAGGGTCTTACAACCCGCGTGATCGTGCCCTTTGGGCTGGGGTCATCGGGGTTAACTTGCGCATTCACACTCAGGTGATAGGCCAGCAACTGAGCCAAAGGAACTTCGAACGGGGTACGCAGCGAGTCCGGGAGGAAAGGCGCGATGGCGGGAACATACCAGTCACGTTGCTGTGCTAGAGAGGGGTTGTCTCCGACAATGATAAGTCGGCCCAGGCCTTTTCCCCTCAGATCCTTAATCATGTCTTCTTCGTAAAGACGCTTCTGAGGGTCGGAAGAGAGAAAGCAGAGGATCGGAGTATCTTCCCGCAAGAATCCTACAGCTCCATGGCGGAAGCCGAGAAAAGTCTCAGGCATGGCCAGCACTCGACCGTCAGTGAGTTCGATAATTTTCAATGCAACTTCCCTGGCCAGTGCTTGCATGCCGGATGTAAGGATCACGATACGGTCTTTACAAGTGTGGGCGATCTCCTGGATTAAGGCATTGGACTGCGGAAGAGCACTCTCCACACGGCTGCAGATAGCTGGAAGATGATGGGCGAGCTGCTCGTGGTGTTTTAAAGCGAGTCCGGCGAGAGTCAGATTGGAGAAGGATCCGGTCATGGCGAGGCTGCGATCATTGGTTCGCGGGTCGAGCAAGATTACTTCAACGCCCGCAGTAAGCGCGAGTCGCCCGTTGGCATTGCAAACGATGGCGAGGTGCTTGACGAGAGGAAACAACTTTTGGATTTTCGCCACCACGGCAGTGCTTTCCGGGCTGTCGCCGGATCTTGCGAGAGAGATCAGGAGTCCGCCTTGACGCAGGGAAGGCGCGGCAGATTCGATTTCCGCCACGGATTGAAGTAAGAGATTGGTGGTTGGAATGGCCATGGCCTGCGGCCACGCTTCTGCTATGGCCGAGGCTGCATAAGCGGAGGTGCCAGCGCCGGTGAGTATGACAGGTGACTGGGTGAGCTCGGAGGGCAGTCCGGCCGCTGCAACGCGTTCAAGAGTAGTGGGCCACAGTGCTGGCTGTTGCGCGATCTCGAACGCCAGCAAACTGTCCGTCGGGTAGGTGGAGGGTGGTGTAAGCACAGGATGAATCCTTTGTCCGATAGGTAAGTTCGAGGCTTGTTCCAAGTCCCCATGTCAACGATATGTCGGGCCGCCCGTTGGTGCAAGGGTTTTCTGCAAGGGCTTGCATAAAGTATAGACTAAACGAATAAAGACGCCGCGCAAGAGCGGCGTCTACCGCCAAATCAGCATCAATAATCGGGTTTTGGGTGACTGGCGCGAGACGCGATTTCTATCGCAGTTCCGCTGGGAGGCTTAGGTTTCCACGTCGTGCTGGGCGAGCAACGTCGCCTTTTGGCGTAAAGCGAATTTGCGTTCTGGAGAGGTCGATTTTCTCACGACCAACTCCGTTTCAACCACATACTCCGCGCCTCTTTGTCTTTTCAGTTTCAACATTTTGTCCAGGGCGGCAAACGCTGTCTCCCCCAGTTGCTCTCGGGGAACACGTATCGTTGTCAAAGCAGGGCGTACCAGAAATGAGAATGGAATGTCGTCAATTCCTAAAATCGATACATCCTTGGGGACATCGATTCCCGCTTCTTCCAGGGCAATGATCGCTCCCATGGCGATCAGGTCACTACCGCAGAAAATCACGGTGGGTGCGTGTTTCGCGGAGAGAATTGCCTGAACCGCGGATGCTCCCGCATCAAAATGATAGTCACTGTGAGTCACAGGATCGGGGTCGAGTCCTCTCTGCCGCAAGCCCTCGACCAATGCCTGCTTGATCGTGGAGGCGGTTCGGTTGGTCTGGGGGCCAGCGATCACTGCGGCCCGCCGATGGCCGAGCGAGGCAACATGTTCGATGGCCTGGACCAAGCCCCGCTTGTAGTCGATAGTGACTGTGCTTACGAGCCGATCCGCGGGCACGGGATTGCATGTAACCACACCGATCCCCTTATTGGTCAGAGTCGAAATGACGCTGTCCTGCAGAGAAGAGGTTATTATGGCGACTCCCCGAACGGAGTTCTCGACAAGCTTTTGCACGACGGCCTCAGTCCGCTTGTCGTCGTATTCTGTATTCAGAAGAAGAACATCGAATCCCCGATCCCAAGCAGCCGCTTGGAACCCGCGAATGATCTCAGCGAAAAATGGGTTGGCAATCTCTGAAATTACAAGTCCGAAGAGATCGCTCTTACCGATGGCCAAGCGGCGCGCATGCACGTTGCGGTGATAGTTCAACTTCTCGACAGCCGCCATGACTCGATTGGCGGTGTCGGCTGAGATATAAGGGCTCTTGCTGAGCACGCGAGAAACAGTCGCCGGAGAGACTTTCGCAAGCTTCGCAACCTCGTTCATCGTGTGAGCCATAACTTCTAATCTCCGATCAGAGGGAAGCCGTGCTCCCGTAGAAATGATTCTCGAAGGGAGCGATTACGGAATGCTTCCGTTCCGCCAGCAGACAGGGTCGAGAGCGCGCCCGAAATATTTCCCGCACGAGCGCAGGTGGCCATGTCCATCCCCTTTAAATAGGCGCAAAGAAAACCAGCATCGAAGCTGTCCCCGGCGCCGATCGTATCGACGGGGTTCACGGTGACGCCAGAGTAGTCCGCGATCCGACCATCCTGCATGATCCGGCAGCCATTCCTTCCCCGCTTGACCACAATCGTGGGCACCTTGTCTGCGAATTGCTGAATCGCTTCATCAAGCTCACGCCCTCCGGCCATGCGGCAGATCTCGCTTTCGTTGGGCAGAAAAACGTCAACAAAAGGTAACACTTCGTATAAAGGGTATCCCCAAAGGTTGGCCGGATCATCGTTGCTATCGAGTGAGATGCTGAGGCCTGCGCTCTTCAGATAACGAAGAAGGTCGACGATGCCAGCGTGTAGGCCGGTTTGGAGATACAACGACGAAAGATGAAAATGACGAGCCTGAGCTAAATGCGCCCGATTCAGATGCTCGACGGTGAGCGCCGCGATGGAGCCGAGATACGTCAAACTATGCCGCACCGCGCCGTGCGGCAGAAGAATAGTAACGCCGGTCGTTGTGGAAGGATCAACAATCGCGTCCGTCGTGTTCACTCCGGCCTGCTTCAAGCGGTCGAGCGCCAGCCTGCCAAAGTCGTCGTCCCCTACCAAAGTTGCGAAGCGAACCCGCAGACCAAGCATGGCGGCATTATGGGCGACGATTGCCGACGAACTGCCGAGCGTCGAGACAAAACCGGTTCCCAGCAGATCTCGTTCTGTTTCCATTACCAGCGGAAGACCAAATAGAATTAGATCCAGGTTCAGTTCGCCTGCTATGACCAGATCAAAAGGCTCTTCGGTTTGGTGTCGCGGTATTTTCATTCTGCCTGACTACGAGCGTCCTCACCCAATGCCCGAGAGGATGGGGAACGAACCTGAATAATGTGCGTTCGCGGTCGTCGCCCAATCACTTCAGCGCTTTGAAGCTGCGGGTCCTTGCACTAGGATCCAGCTGGTCGAGAGCAATGAAAGAAATGGACGATGAGAGGTACGGGGTGCCAACGATCTTTGGTCCGATGCTTGCACATCCCAGCAATACTCAAAAAATCGCAGAGACGTTGGGCCTATGGAAAAAGCCCACAATCAATGACTCAACCGGACCTGTGCCAAGATTTCGCGGTCCTAAACAGTGAACTCAAAAGGCTGTTAGAAAGTAGCAGCTTCGCTAAAGTCAGTCAAGCGCTTGCACAGGCAATTCACGCGCCTTTGATGCCTCCCTAACTTATTGAGTGACCTCGTAAAGTGTTGGCGGTCAAAGTGGTGCAAGCGCTTTTAGTTCGCCTCTTTTAGCTGGAGTGCTGGGGTTGAAAGTTCGATAACAGCTTCGCCGATCGGAAGGGACCCGAGTGCTCGAGCAAAACGCGGGCCAAACGTAGCCGCTAGTTGAGGCTGCCGAACGCAAAATGGATGGTCGGAAATCGCATGTTCACTCCGTAGAACAGCACTCTGTTTAGGAACTGGTACCGGAATATTCACTGAGGGCTGGCTTCTGAGAAAGGCTCGACATCTATCGGTGCATAATGTAATTTCCAGTTCAGGTATTCGCACTGTATCAATTCCCAGGGAATTCTTTTCCATTTCCTGTACTGTCAGTTTTGAAGTATTTGGCGCCTGTTTCGATGGTTTGCTGGCAGTGTACGGCACCTCGAACACAGGCATTTGGAGAGAGTTCCTCATGCCACGCTCGCACCCAAAAGCTCTATATTTGTTCGTGTCCCTTCTATTTCTAGCCTTGTCCTCGCAAGCTTTTGGAAAGTCAATTCCTCCGTGACCGTCGCTGCATCCCTCAACCCCTGCACTTTTGGGGCTTCGGTTAGGTTCACCGCGACCGTAACGCCGTCACTTATACCCCTGTCCGAATTTCCGGTACCGGCTCTCCGAACCAGCGGTGGAGAGCGAGGGGAGAGATTCCTGCCCAGTAACCAAGACGCAGAGCATACATCAGCAACACGGTGCGAAGTACACCGAATGCGATATAGCGGCGAGCGGATGTCGTGACGTAGGAGGGCACTACGGCGAAGCGCCCGAGCCGCTTAAGCCGTTGGACGAAGTTGACGTCTTCGAACAACGGCCACGGAGCGAAGCCGTCCGCCGCAACAAATGTACTCGAACGGGCGAACAGCGCCTGGTCGCCCGTGGCGGTTCGAGAAACCCGTGTACGAAGATTGATTCCCGCTGCCACGATGCGAAGAATCGCGGGCTCTTGCTCTGTAAAGTGCACCAGAAATCCGCCGCCCACCACTTCCGCGTTGGCTAGAACTCTTTCGATCTGTTGTGGCGCGTCGGAGGGCAATCGCGAGTCTGCGTGTAGAAATAGAAGCACGTCTCCCGTGGCATAACGAGCACCGGCGTTAAGCTGGTTTCCCCTTCCGCGCGGTCCATCGACCACGCGCACCCGAGTCTGTCCCTTGAGCCACTCGCGTGTCCCGTCGGTGCTTCCACCGTCGACCACAATGATCTCGTGGAGTTCGGGCTGGAGGGCCAGCGCGTCGAGGGCGCGTGGGAGCGCCGCCCTCTCATTCAGAACCGGCACGATGGCAGAGATTTTCACCGCGCGCGAATTCCACCGCAGTCAGAGGAAAAAACACTGCCGGATGCTAACCCCTGAGACCGAGCGCTGCGGAGCCGGTCGAGAGTCCTGATGGTATTTGGTGCATGGACGGCGCCGGTCTCGTGTAATTTCGCAATTCGGTCCAAATCCTCTGGCCGGTCGACATCGAACCACGTGTCTAGTGTTTGTGTTTTCATCCCCAGAGTGCGAAGGCGATCCAGTGTGGAAGCGAAAGTCGTATCCTGACTCCAAGGGAGGTTCGCGAGCATTTGAGAAGGGCATTTGCGAACTCCCAGCAGGTAAAAGCCGCCGTCTTCGCAACGGCCGAGCACGGCGTCGGCTGACTGCAACTTACGGTGCGCTTCTTCGAGCAGACGTTTTGGAATTCCCGGGCTGTCAGCGCCAAGAGCAACGGCGAAACGAGTCCGGGTGAGCGCCTGCGCGAGAATCTGCTCAATCCGCGCGCCAAGGTCGCCCTCACCCTGTAGCCATATTTCGTAGTTCTCCTGGCGCAAGAAGCCCGCCTGCGGTAACTCCGCACTGGCAACGATAGGAACAGCCCAGTCGAGGGACTGGACGCAGTCCCATGTGTCGTGAAAGAAGGCTTCAGCTAACGCAGCGGCTCCGTCGGGGCCCACCGCTGGCATTAAGCGTGTCTTCACCGTTCTCGCGACAGGTGGTTTTAGGAAGACGCAAACGCAAGTGTCCCTCTGCATTTCACCGCCAAACTTTGAAATAAGAAGTGAAGAGCTTCTTGAGCCAAGGCTTGAATCGAGCACGCATGGACAAGTCGCCGAGCCGCTTAATAGCTTCCGCCTGGGTGGGATAGGGATGAATCGTGGAGGCAAATGCCGAAATCGGAATGTTCCTTGTCATCGCCAGCACCAATTCTCCGATGCTCTCTCCTGCGTGTTCTCCAACCAGCGTTGCCCCAAGGATGCGCCCGGTCTTTTTGTCCGCGTGAACGCGGGCGAAGCCTTGCGTGGCGCCGTCGAGCACCGCACGGTCTACGTCCGCCAAATTCGTAGTGTACGTGACGACTTGATGGCCAGCCTGGCGGGCTTCGTTTTCGTAAAAGCCCACGTGAGCTACTTCCGGGTCGGTGAATGTGCACCAAGGTATAACCAGCGCACTGGCCTTGCCTCGCCCGAAGAAGAAAGCGTTCCGCAAAACCAGCCGCGCCATCGCATCAGCCGCGTGGGTGAACTTGAAGCGCGAACAGATGTCACCCGCGGCGTAGATACGTGGGTTGGTGGTGCGCAGCCGATCGTCTACGCTCACTCCATGCTTGTCGTAGACAACGCCCGCAACTTCCAGATTCAACCCCTCGACATTGGGAGCACGGCCGATTGCCATCAAAACTTCGTCACCCGCCACGTGCTCTTCTTTCCCGTTCTGCTCGAAGATCACGGATCGCGTGCCATCTACGATTTCAACTTTGACGATCTGCGCTCCGAGCACCACTCGGATGCCTTCGCTTGCGAACTGGCTCTGCACGATGGCGGCGGCATCCGCGTCTTCCCGCGGAAGAATACAGGCACCGTCTGTCAGTATACAAACCTCGCTTCCGAGGCGGCGGAAAGCTTGTGCCATCTCGCACCCAATGGGGCCCGCGCCAATCACGCAGAGCCGCGGCGGCAACTTGGTCAGAGAGAACACCGTTTCGTTGGTCAGGAACCCTGCCTCGGCAAGCCCGGGAATCCGCGGCTCGGCCGCGCGAGCACCCGTTGCTATGACTGCGCGGGAAAACTCAAGCTGCTTACCAGCAACGGCGACGGAGCTTCGGCCCACGAATCGCGCTTCGCCCAGAAAAACGTCAATCCCCAAGTCACGGAACCGTTTCGCGGAGTCATGTTCGGATATCTCAGCACGCAGCCGACGCATGCGTCCCATGGCTTCCGCAAAGTTGACCTGGAAACCTCCAGGAACATGCACGCCATAGTCCGAAGCCTCGCGTACAGCTTGCGCCGCGCGTGCAGCGCGGATAATGGCCTTTGACGGAACGCAGCCGTAGTTCAGACAGTCGCCACCGAGAAGATGTCTTTCAACAAGTGCCACCTTGGCACCCAGCGCGGCTGCGCCAGCTGCCGTGACAAGTCCTGCTGTTCCTGCGCCCAGCACGACTAGGTTGTATTTGCCCTGTGGTTGCGGGTTAACCCAATTCGTTGGATGGACGTTGTCCACCAAAGCGCGATTGTGGGCATCGTCGGGTTGAACAAGATGAGGGGAAGAATTCATGACCGAACTCCGGGCGCATCGGATGCTGTGGTCTCCAACGGTTGCTGAAGCGAGCGGTCTAACGCTTGCCGTGCCGTGCGGGTTACAAGAGCCACAACCAGCACTGTCGCAGCGAGTCCGCCCCAGAAGAGAACGTGTTGCCACGGCCCACCCGCCGCTTTCCCACCAGCCAACGCGGCGGCGCTGGCCACCGAGGATCCGAAATACACATACAAAAAAGTTCCTGGCAACATTCCAAGAAACGAAGCCAGGACAAAGTCGCGGAGCCGGACCCGCGTGAGGCCCAAGGCATAGTTGAGCAGTGTAAAGGGAAAGATTGGCGATAGGCGTAGCAGGAAGACCACCTTGAATCCGTTCTGCCCCACCGCGGCATCGACAGCGGCAAAGCGAGAATTCTGTTCAATCCGGTGTTTGATTCGTTCGCGCGCGACCGAGCGCCCGAGCAAGAAGGCAAGTGTGGAAGCCAGCACGCTAACAGGAGAAACGAGAAGCGTGCCCCAAATAGGCCCGTAGAGAAACCCAGCGGCTAAAGTTAACAGTGACGCTGGGAAAAGCGTGATGGTCGCCGCGATATAAACGAAGGCATACGCCACTACTCCCATGGGCCCCAATGTGTGAACCCATTCCACCAGCGACAGGGTCCAGTGGCGCAAGGGCAGTAGCGCCGCTGCAGCGACTAGCGCCACCACCCCCGCAACCGCAATTCCGAACTTTACTGATTTTGACATTTCATTCTCAATTGGTTCAGGCGAGGCAAAACGTGTGCATGAGATTTCCAGCAGTGTCGCCGCAGGTGTGTGGCACGAGTGCTACCGTGGCCTGTTATGGATGATGCGTGGTGGGAGGGCTGGTTACACCACTCTCGTTTCTAGACGAAAAGCAGCCCCCAACGGCGTCAAGCCTGAAACATATCATCGATGACGCTCTTCCGAGGGGCTATCGTCTCTAGGAGGTTGTTGAAAACTCTTAAAGTTTGTCATTCCGAACAGTTTCATCGGGAGGAATCTGCTGCTTTGCAGAGTTTTCAATAGGTCACAATTCCGGAACCCGCACTCCCCCCCCTTCAGAAATACTTTTTCAACAACCTCCTAGTGCTGTCTTGGCGGTTGTCGGCGCAACCCGTCGCGCTGATATTTCCGCTTCGGCGCGTAGCCAGTCCTCTTCCGCGTGGCCCTCTTCCTTCAGGCGTTCTTCGTAGAGTTCGTCGGCGCGAGCTCGGATCAAATCCGTCGGGTCTGCCTCCTGGAAGTTTCGGGCGGTCGATTGCGACTCCAGAACGTTGTGGCTGCGTTCGTTCAAAGTTGTCCCAGGTCTCTCTATTTCTCGTTTCGTGTGTCTCCGGCGATGGGCGAGGTCGCGTTCGCCGACGTTGGAGTCACGAATATTCAATCGTCGTTCGTCGTTGTTGTCGGAATTCATATTGGGTCGCTACAACGCGCTGCACCAGAAAAATAGGTGCAGCGCGCTGGGGGAGGTACTATTCGGGGGGAAGCTGGTTGGCATTTCACCCAATTTAGAGATGCGCCACCCCCACGCAAGGTTACAAACGGATTCTACGAAGGGAAGTCGAGAGTGGGGCGGGGACAGGCAGTTCAGTCTGAGACGGTTGACGTGGGGTCTTCGTCCAGAATATGGTCGGCCCGCAAACAGCAGTAGGGCCACCTCTCCGCGCTCGTCCAAGTCCAGGGTCATGGTGTTGGCGAGCATTCGCTGCAAAGCCAGCGATACGGCATTCCGTGGGTCCACGGCTCGGTTCCGGAGGCAGACGCGAAACAAAAGAGCTTGCCACCGCGCAGATATCGAAATGGCGTCGAACAGGACGGGTTCGCGCATTTGGATATCACAGACACCTTCGTATTGGCCCTGGCTGGGCCGCATATTTTTCCAGCAGCTTTGACGGGGTATACACTTTGCCTATCATGGCGATTCGCTTCCTTCTACCGGCTGTGGCGGGTCTGGTGGTTATCGCGGCGTTGGTGCGGGGCAATCAGCCTGCGCTCGCCAGCGGAATTGTGTGGGGCGCTCTCGCTGGTGCATTGGCAACCATGCCTTTGGAGGCCGTCCGTCTTACTGGCTTTCATTTTGATTTTATGCCCGGAAACTTGCCCCGCCTAATGGGGGTACTCCTGCTAAATCGCTTCGCGCAAGGTCCGTCGACTGCTTCCGATTTAGCGGGGTGGGCGTATCACTTCTGGAATGTGTGCCAGTTTCGGGATCATCTATATGATTCTGTTCGGCAGTCGTCGCCGCTGGGTTGGCGCAGTATTTGGAACTGCCATCGGAATCGGCTTCATGCTCAGTCCTGTGGTCACATCTCTTGGAGTCGGTTACTTCGGTCCCCAATATTCTCCCGGTTTTCCCGCGACGGTGTTGCTGGCGCACCTGGCTTTTGGCGTAGCATTGGGTTTCCTGGCTGCGCGTTTTTCAAGGTCGCAGCCCAGCGTTCTGTTGTCGCAATTGTCGTCGGCCTGTTGTAGTTTCCAGCAAACTGAGGTAGGGTCTCCCTGCCACGGCAGGGTTTGAGTTACAGATGTCCGGATCTTGGCCTGCGTTTGTACAGGCCTACAATTCAGAAGGCGGAAGCGACAAATGGAGAAACAGCCCATCAGCGGCGGGAAGGCGTTCTACTCAGCGGAGCCTGCGAACCGAAAGAGTGTTCTCTTTCGGCAAGTCAGCTATTCATTGGCGATCCTGCTCGCCGTCTGCTCGGGGTTCGTCCTGTCTTCCAGCGCGGGCCAAAATACTCCTGCTGTGGGCAGCGAAGCCGGAGTGCCTAGCGATAGCTTTGAGCACGGTGCGTGGGAGGCTCTGCTCCGGGCGCATGTTAGCGAAAACGGTTGGGTTGATTACGACGCGTTAGCTAAGGATCGCGCGGCGCTCGATGCTTATCTGGAACAACTTTCCAAAGCCCAGGTTCAATCTTGGTCAGACCGAAAACAGCAGTTGGCTTTCTGGATCAACACGTACAACGCGTTTGCGGTCGCTTCGGCGCTCGACCATGTCAACAGCAAGGCAGTGGGTGTTAAAGAAGTTCCGGGCTTCTTCGACCTCCAGAAGCACCCTGTAGCGGGGGTGCAACTTACGCTCGATGAGATTGAACGCAGAGGGCGTGATCTCAAGGACCCTCGGATGCATTTCGCGATCGTATGCGCGTCGACGAGTTGCCCTAGACTCCAGCGGTTTGCTTACCGCGGTCGCAGGTTGGACGAGCAGTTGGACCGCGCCGCACGAAACTTCGTAGCGGATACACAGCGGGGACTCCGCTTTGATGCGAAGAAAAATCGCGTCTACCTCTCCTCCATCTTCAAGTGGTATGCGGGCGACTTTACCGGAAGTGCCGGAGCGGCGAGTGAGTGGTTTGCTAGAGCTAATGCCGTTTTGTCGGGGCAGAAGGTGGTCGATTTCGCAATGCGTTACACGCCAGCGGACATCACTCAGCAAATCGAACAAAAGCGTCCGAAAGTGTCGTTTATGGACTATGACTGGTCGTGGAATTCCAGGAAGAATCATCCCGAATCGGTGAAGGAGATTGCGAAGTGAAAGTCTTCGGTGTGGAATGGGAACAAGCATCTTGGTCAAGAAAAGCCTCGGATTGGAGCCCCGTTCCCGTCTTGCCTTCCGCTTAAGGAGAAGAAACCCATGAAATTCAAACATTTGGCTCTTGCAACGATTCTGCTAACAAGTTCGTTCACCCTCGCCCAAGGCAGCGGATCAACCTCCACCAATGATCTCAAGATGACCCGCTCGATGGAAGGCAAGATTGTCGAGATCAAGGCCGATGACAGCCTCGTTGTGATTGAAGATAAGCAGGGCGAGCGTCACAGCCTGCTCTTCACCACAGAAACAAAGATCGCTGCTGCAAAGTCAGGCGACGGCGGACCCGCTCTGAAATTGGCGGAGCTGAAGGCGGGACAAAAAGTGAAAGCAGTGTTCCGTTCCTCAGACTCGCACGCCGTCACGCTGAAATTGCTCAACTAGAGCGCTCAGCCCAATGGACTGCTTCTCCGGTTCGCCTTCTTCGATACCAGTGGAGCAGTCCGGTTCTGCGGCTCGCAGCGCTCTGATTCCCCCCCATTTACTTTCGGCGTATTCCAAAGCGCGAAGCCGGGTGCGGCCTGTGTTTTGGTCGCAGCCAGTGGGCTTAGCGCGCTCGCCCAAGCAGTTTTGCCGAATTTTCAAGATATGTGAAACTTATCATATCTAAAATACATCATAACTCCCAGAGGTGGATATTGGGCTACAAACTCTATCGGGAGTTCTTTCGGGCGCTGGCGAACCAGACGCGGTTTGCGATCATACAGCTGCTCCAAGGCGGACCACATCATGTCGGCCAAATCGGTGAGAAGCTTGGGTTCGAGCAGAGTCGTGTCTCCCATAATCTCGGCTGCCTGCTGAACTGCGGATTCGTCCTCGGGGAATGGAAGGGCAAGAACAAGGTCTATCGCCTGAACCCCGACCTGGTTCCAATCCTCGCCGGTATCGAAAAGCACTTGGCGCGTTACGCGCCCGCCTTGAAAAACTGCGGTGTTCTGGATGCAGAGTCGAAACCCGTCGTGATCCTTTCTCGAACCAGCCATCCGGGCAAAATTGTTAGATCCCGGCGGCGCACATTAGGAGCAACCAAATGAAGGACAAGGCTTTTGTAGGAGCATCTCTGCTGGCGGCGGTGGTCGCCAGTTTCTGCTGTATTTTGCCGCTCGTGTTCGCCGTCGGCGGTTTTGCGGTCATCGGAGCATCGGCGTTCTTCGCGTCGCTCCGGCCCTATCTTCTCGCAGCGACCTTCGGGCTACTGGCAGTAGGGTTCTACTACGCCTATCGCAAGCCCAAGCTTGCCTGTGAACCTGGGTCAGCCTGCGAGCATCCAAAGGCAAATCGGTCGGGGCGGATCGGGCTCTGGACCGCAGCCGTTTTGGTCGTTCTTTTCTCCGCTTTCCCTCATTATTCGGCGCCAGTCGCAAGGCTGTTACTGTCGGAGCGAAAAGCGCAAGCCGCCTCGCCGCAACCGGCCTCCATCAGCCATGTCAGCTTTGCGGTGGAGGGAATGGCTTGCCCGGTTTGCGCCCAAGGCGTGGAACACAAACTGAAGCAGATGCCTGGTGTGCAAAGCGCTGCGGTTTCCTACGACCAGCGCAAGGCCGAGATCGAATACGATCATCGAGTTGTTCCCGTCGAACAACTTGAAAAAGTGTTCCAGGATGCGGGTTATCGCGTTCACGGGAAGTAGTGGTCTGGAACGCTCAACTAAGAACACCACAGGCATTCAAGACCGACTAGAAAGGATACGCGCGATGTCCAGTTGTTGTTCGACCCCGAAGGATGGGACCTGCCCCCCGCAGACCAACGGGCCGGGTCTCTGTCCGGCCTGCGGTAAGAAAGGAAAGAGCGTGACCACGCTCACAGTCAAGAGCCTGGTTCGAGACCACTCGCGGGTATCGGCATCGGAGCCGTATTCGTTTTGCCGGACCGTTGGCTGCGACATCGTCTATTTTTCCGGCGAATCGTCGTTCCGGAAGCTGGATGTGAAGGTTCGGGTTGGTCTCAAGGAAACAGAAGATCCGATTCCACTCTGCTACTGCTTCAACTACACCCGGGAAGATATTCGACGGGACATCCAGGCGAACGGTACCACGAAGATTCTGGAAAGAATCAAAGAGGAAGTCCAAGGCGGTTTTTGCGCCTGCGAAGTGAAGAATCCTGGCGGTAGTTGCTGCCTGGGAGAAGTGACCCGCACCATCCAGCAAGCTACCAGGGCAATTGCGGTCTTACCTATCCCTGACGGCGATGCCTAGCTCCGACCGGAGATTATATTCGGCAATTCTCAAGGCCTTTCCCGCGCGCGTTCAATAAAAACAATCCAACATTGTAACCAGAGCTGCGTCTTTGCATCATTCCATAAGAAGGCAAAGAAAAGCTGAGAGCAGGCGTTGTCCATCTGCTTGGCGTGCAGCCCAAAAATAATAATGAAGATCCAGCGACAAGCCGTTCTAGTTTTCGCGAACGCTTCAGCGTTGGATTGCCAGCGGCGTCGAGGGCCTCGCGCATTTGGACGCTTGTTCAAGACCCACGATCTCGCCGACTTCCAACGCGTGGATTGTGATATTCACGTTTTTAGTTCGCCCGGGTCTCACCATTTCCAGCTGTCTTGTGGCGCCCAGCATCGTCAAGAGGGCTCCTCGTTCGCGCAGAAACTTCAAAACGCGGTGGAGACACTAGCTTGTCTGGGCTACGAGAAGATCGTGATTGTGGGTGGCGACTGTCCTGATCTGAATGCGGGAGACGTGGATCAGGCCTTCCGCCTGTTGCAGGGAAAGCGCTTGGCTCTTGGGCCAGACCATCGGGGCGGCTGCTACCTGATTGGCCTCCATACTCAAGACCGGGACTGCTTGAAAAATATCTGCTGGCAGCGAAACACAGATTTCGAGGAGCTTGTGAGCCGGTTCGGAGCTGAGAACGCCGGCTGCCTGTCCGTCAAGATCGACCTCGATGACTTCGCGGACCTGCGAAGCCTGGCACGTTCTCTGAGTTCTTATCGTTTTGAAGCGGCGCTGTTGCTCGATAGTCTGGGCCGCGTCCCTGAAGAGGGCCGGTTTCAGAGCAAGTCCCTGGCCGGGAAACAAAGGATCTTCTGGCAACTCCCCCCTCCCGCAGCCCACAACGTTTCACTCTGACCAACACCCTTGTTTTTTTGTCGCCCCATGTGAGTGATCGTTCACTCGGGCGCGACTACCCAATACGCAGGTATCTGCTTTTGCAAACCTGCCTCGTCGTCACGTCGCCAACGCAGTGCTTGCGTGGTGCCTTGAGAAGCAGACGCTGATGAACATCCGAAAGTGAGAAACGCAATGCTGAAGAAATGTTTGCTGCTGACTAGTGCGTTCTTGGTGGCCCACGTATGTGCCTGGGGAGACGTATCTACAGCGTCGGTACGAGGCACAATCATCGATGCGTCAGGTGCCGTCGTGATCGGCGCTACCGTGAAGATT
Organism: Acidobacteriaceae bacterium; assembly: GCA_025352065.1. Lineage (GTDB taxonomy): Bacteria > Acidobacteriota > Terriglobia > Terriglobales > Acidobacteriaceae > JANXUC01. The sequence goes on from JANXUC010000084.1 coordinate 17,591, forward strand.
CGTAATATCGAAACAGGCGTGTCCAACGGTACCGCCACGAATGATCTCGGTGTGTACCAACTGCTGGGTTTACAGGCCGGTAACTACGAAGTAGAAGCATCCCGAAGTCAATTCGCCACCGTCCGGCAGAAAGACGTGATCTTGCGCGTTGGCGATCAAGTGCGAATCGATTTCAAACTGTCCCCGGCGGCATTACAGGAGGTCGTCGAAGTGAACGAGCCCTTACCTCTTACGCAAACGGAATCCGCCGCTAGCTCTACCGTCGTGAACCAGCGGGCCATTCAAGATCTCCCGACCGACGGCCGCCAGTTACAGAACCTCGCCTTGTTGACTCCCGGAGTGGATGCTGGCTGGAACGTCTCGACAGCGGCAAATCGTTACGGGAAAGCCCGCGAAAATACCGAAGGGGCGTTTTCGGTGAATGGCGCTCGGAGTCGATCCAACGACTTCTTGTTCGACGGGATGCCCATGAACTTGCGCCAATACAGCGTTATCAACTTCGAGCCCTCGAACGAGGCAGCCCAGGAATTCGCGGTCATCAGCGATGTACCTCCGGCAGAGTACGGACGCACGCTCGGAGGCCAAGTCAATATTGTCACTAGGGCAGGCTCGGACCATTATCACAGCTCCCTTTATGAATTCTTTCGCAACGACGCTCTTAACGCGAATGATACGTTCAGCAATCGCGCTGGCCAGAAGCGTCCCACCGTCCGACATAACCAATTCGGTGGAACCTTTGGCGGCCCAATCTGGAAACAAAAGCACTTTGTCTTCGTGAACGTCGAGCTACTCCGAAACTTGGAAGCCTCGGAAACCCGCACTTCGTTCGTTCCCACCGCCGATGAGCGCCGCGGCCTGATCCCTTACCAGGACGCCGCCGGGAAGCAACAAGTGCTGGACCTCACCGGGCAGATCGTTCCTATTAGTGCCAAACTGATCGCACTCTACCCGCTGCCGAACGCGCCTGTGTCCAAAGCTGGAAACTACACCACTCCGCTTTCCATCGGGCTAAACGACTATCAGTTTCACGTTCGCACCGACCATCACCTCACAAACAAAGACTCAGTTACGGCGCGCGTTTCCTGGAACTTGAACGACCAGATTTACATTATTGACCGCTTCGGCGGCCCCTACATTCCAGGTTTCACGTTACCGAATCCAGAACGAACGGCAAACGGCACGGTTGCGTACTCGCACACTTTCTCAACGGCTGTCGTGAACGAAGCGAGATTTGGAGTCAACCGATACACCAACGCACTGGCGAACGGAGACACTCGGAACGCAGCGCAGTTTGGCCTCCCCAATGGTTCGAATGCGAACGGAATCCCTTACGTCTCCGTATCCGGCGGTTTGGACAGCCTGGGCGGGTTGCCTTGGTACAACCGCAACCAGAATGAGCTGACTGTCTATGAGTCCGACAGCCTAAGCGTTCTTCGCGGCAGGCATAGCTTCAAGTTTGGCGGGGAACTCTCCCGCTACCAGTTCAACACCCGCGGGGCATCTGACGAGCGTGGGACCCTCTACTTTGACGGTCAGCAGAACACGTTAATCTCGAAGATCGATGGCAATGCGCTGGATCTGTTGGCCAACAACCTCACAGACCTTTTGCTCGGACTACCGTTTAAGGCCACGATTACCACGGGGCAGTTCGGACGAGGTTACAGGGAATGGGCCACGGCATTTTTTGCGCAAGACAGCTGGCGCCTCACGCCACGGCTGACTGTGGACTACGGAGTGCGCTATGAATACAGCGCACCATGGACAGAGGTAAACGGGAAGCTGTCGAATTTCATACCTGGGAGGGGAATCGTAACTCAGCAGACACCCAGATGGGATGGTCTCTACCGCCCGGACCGCAATAACTTCGGTCCACGGATTGGGTTTGCTTACGATCTGTCCGGCACAGGCCATACCGTTGTGCGTGGCGGTTTCGGCATCTTGCACGAGACCCTCCTGCAAGCGAGTACAGTTCAGCAGATTGAAAACAATGCGCCTTTCTCGGCCTCTGCGACGACCAACGCGCCTACACCGTTTTCGCACGATCCGAACGCAGCCACCACAACACTGTTAGACCTTCGGAACAACGCTCAGCCGTCACGCACGCTCTCCGCAGTCCCGGTGAATCTGCGCAATCCCTACAGCATGCAGTTTAACTTGGATGTGCAGCATGCGGTTGGCGCGAACTGGCTTGTAGATGTGGGTTACCACGGGACGCGCGGAGTGCGCCTGCCGGTGAACTACAACATCAACCAGGTGCCGTTAGACACGCTGACCGCTGTACAGCGCGCCAAGATTGCTGCGGCGATTGCAGCGAACCAGGACACCGGACCGATCATCGACGCATTCAGGCCGTTTCCTGGATTCAATTCCATTAGCTTGTTTGCTGACTCCGCCACCTCCACGTACCACAGCATGCAAGTGAAAGTGGACTACCGTTTCAGCCACTCCCTCAACCTGCTTGCCGCGTACACTTTCTCAAAATCGATCGACGACGCCACGGATTTCGCGTCGGGCGACCCCAGCGAGCAGGTACTCAACAGCTATAACCGGAAGCTCCAGAGGGCCGTCTCCAGTTTCGATGTGCCGCACCGGTTTACTGCGGCCTTCGATTACTCCTTGCCTTCGCCGATGATGAAGGCAGTTCTTGGAGGATGGCAGTTGAACGGCATCCTCACGGTCCAGTCTGGGCAGCCATTTACGCCTTATACCAGCCAGTTTGATCGCTATCGGGGCGAAAGCTTTAACCGTCTTACTTTGGTCGGGGATCCCTTCCACAATGTGCCGGGAGGACACGCGTATAACCCTGCGGCGTTCGCTAACCCCAGTTTCGGTAGCTTCGGCGTTAGCGGTCGCAACATCGTTCGAGGGGACAAGTTTCGTAGCGCGGACCTCTCGCTCTTCCGTAATTTCTCGATCAGGGAGCGCATGAAGCTTCAGATGCGCGTTGAAGCGACGAACGCCTTCAATCGCGTCAACTATCAGGGACCGGTAACGGACTTGCAGTCGCCATCGCAGGGAGCGTTCGTTGCCGCGGCGGCTCCCCGGACGTTGCAGCTCGGCGCGAAGATACAGTTCTAAAATCTCGGACGGCGGCCCTTGCGAAGGAGTCGCCGCAGGAGATCTCTCTTGAATTGTGGGCGGCTGGCGTAGCAGTAGGTGGCCTTACGCGGCGTATTCAGCTCCGACGAGACGAGTAAGTACGGCTTTGTTCGAGTCTTTGCTCCGGAGACGATATCGTCGTCGGCGTTCTGAATCTGGACGTTCGATTCGATGCACTGGAACAGCCTCGGAGAAGTTACGTAGCCCACCGCAAGAGTATCAAATGGATTGAACCCGTCTGTTCCGAGATTCCTCTGCCACCACGCGAGCCAGTCGCGTCCGGGCTGCACCAGAAAGTTTGCGTCGTCGGGCCCCTTCGCCAAGCGGTTCAGGTCTTCCGCTTTGATCCAGACTTTGGACGAGATTTCCCAGGGCGTCAGGACGATCGGTACACCGGAATCAAGGAGAACTTGAAAAGCTGTCGGGTCCAGCTCGAAATTCAAGTCTTGAAACGGCTGCTTCTGCGCAGGACCGGAAAGGAAATGCTGGCCCGGACGCCGTCCGGCAACGGCCACGATTCGCACGATCCGGCTAGCCAATTCGGGATGGCGTTTGAGAACCGTGGCAACATTGGTGACCGGACCGATTGCGATCACGGTCAACCGTTCCTTTGTGAGTGCTTGAGCCAGCGCTTCGGACGCAGCCGAGTCTTTGCCCAATTCGGCGCTGTTGCCAGCCCCCTTGAAAACTCCCAGGCCTTTGGGCCCGAAGCGGTTCACGATGTCTTGACCAATAGGCCAAGTCTTTTCGAGGGGTGCATTTCCGAATACGACACTTATACCGCGAATCGATAGCTCTGGGGAGTGAAACGCCTGAATCAAAGCGAATCCATCGTCTACTTCATGACCGCCCGGCTCGATGGAGGGGTCGGTGTCAATCCACACAGGAATGCGAGTCTGCGCACCTGCAACGTGAAGCAAGCACACTCCGAAAATGCCAGCGGCAATATACCTGCCAATCTTCATTCCAGTATCCGCCGGATGCTGCTATCGATAAGATCCCGCTTCCGGTCCAGATCCAGCTTGAGTGGAAGCTGGGCTACGCCAAGCAACCGGCGCAATACTTCTACTCCGGCGAAACCCTGCACCAGTCTTTGGTCCAACTCGCTCCAATGTGCGTAATAAGTCGGCAGAGCGTCCAAGGCGGTGGTGTCTCCTGACATTGTGAGGTGAGCCAACATTACTCCGACGTCAAACTCCCGCGGGCCAGCAAATGCAAACTCCGGATCGATAATCTTGATCCCGAATGTTGTGCGCATCCAGGAACCGGGAAAATAGTCGCCATGTAGAAGATAGTCTCCGTCAGAGAGATAAACTTGCCCGAGTTGTTTGATGCGAGCGACTAGTTTCAGATCCTTCTTGATGCGCTGCGAAGCCTGTTGGAGTCCCGGAGTAAATTTCTCCAAATCCAGGCCGTTCTCCGAATCGAAGGGAAAAACGAAGATATGGAAATGATTCAATGCGCGCATTTCGTGGTTTAGCATCTGACTGCGGGAGGTGTGGAGGGCAGACAAGAAACCGCCGACCCGTTGCTGGTCGGCGGCATCAAGACGTGCGCCAGCATACAAGCGCGACAAATCACCGCCTGTTCCGATGTCTTCCAGGCACAGTATTCTGGACGTCGGATCCACCCAATAGAACTGCGGCATCCAATCCGCGGCGACTGCGCCACTCACAACGCGATAAAACTCCGCTTCGACCAAGGCGCGGTCGAAGGGTGCAGCGATATCGCTGTATTTCTCCACCCAGGGCCGAGATTGTTTGAGAATGAAAGACCGCGATGGCGTCACTGCGCGAACGACGCAGTTCATGTTTCCTTGACCGGCGATTTCGGCGCGCTGAACGGATTCGCCAGGCATCAGCCATTCGCGCTCGCCAAGATATTGACGCAAACCCTTTACATCGTCTGCGTCCAAGAAATAAGCGTCGGGTGCTGCGGCGCTTAGGAATCGCTCTCTCTTTGAAGCCACCGGGGATATTCCCTCTGTTTGGATCCTAGCAAATCAGGCAACCGGATTCTTACTTAGTGACGCCCTGCTCCGAACTCTTGTAGACGAACTCGCCTTGGTTGCTGTTTGTCCCGGTAAATCCAAATTGGTTGCGCCCGTAGTGGTACTTGAAGAGGGAAGTCTGTCCCTTGATTGCATCATTGATCGCCCAGGTCGTGTTGTTCCTTACCACGATAGGATTCTTCCCATCGCGGCCGATGATGTACTGGGCTCGAAACTCTCCATCCTCACCGAGTTTCACGTGATTTCCTGTATCATCCCACTCTTGAAGGATGTCGGTGTATTTACTTTGGTGAGTTCACGCGGTGACGACACTATTGATAGCCCAACACGATCGGAGTCTTCGCGTCCAACCTACCGGCGTAACCTACGCGATTCTCCCGCATCGTTGCTAGGAGAGCGTTAGATTCCAGGAGTCGCCTCGGCGTTATGCAGGAAAGTCAGATCGAAAGTGCCGAATCCGCGCTGATTGAACGGATTCGCAAAGGCGAAAACGACTTGTTCTACGCGTTGATTCAACCTTACGAGCGGAGCGTTTACCTGACGGCATATGCCGTCCTGCGCAACCCGGACGACGCGGAGGATGCCGCCCAAGAAGCGCTGCTCAAGGCTTTTGCTCATTTGGATCAGCTTCGGTCGAACGAAAAGTTCAAGGGCTGGCTCTTACTGATTGCTCTGAACGAAGCTCGTCAGCGCAGGCGGAGAGACCGCCAGCACTTGTACGAGTCTCTGGATGCGGAGCCCATAGAGACGGAAGACGGCGATTTCACGCCACAACAGTTCGCAGACTGGCGGGAGGTCCCTTCGGAGACCTTGGAACGGAAAGAAATTCGAGCGTCGGTTCGGAGGGCACTAGAAAGCCTGAAGTTGAAATATCGCGAAGTGTTTGTTCTACGGGATATGCAACACCTTAGCATGGCGGACACCGCGCAGGTCTTGGGGATATCCGTGCCCCTGGTAAAGATCCACTTGCATCGAGCACGGCTTCAAATGAGGGAGCAACTAACACCAATGTTTGGCAAACGATGGATCGAGCGACTGCCGTTCTTTAAGGGGAAGAAGCCATGGTGAGTTGCCATAGAGTCTTGCAAGAGCTGTCCAACTACCTTGATGAAGATATAGATCCAGATCTGCGTGCGGCTATTGATGAACACCTGCGAGGCTGCCACCGTTGCTCTGTTCTCGTGGACAGCACCCGGAAGATGCTCTACATCGTTGGAGACGAGCGGACGTTCGAAATTCCAGGCGGCTACAGCGAGCGCGTGCATCAACGGTTGACGGAGTACTTCGCCAAACACTAAACGAGACTCGGGCCTTAATGCTCGCGGCTTTCTTAGAGGCAGCGTTTTGGGGAAAACAGTATTTTGGCCAGTGCTACTCCTCAGAATCCCACGCTACAGGCGTGGTATAACTTTGGCGTCTCCACGGGTAGGGTAGATCGCGAATTTCCCCAGGACTGGCTTTGTAGAGAAAAAGAAAAGCATCGTGAAGGACGGTTAACTGCTGGGCCACATTACCAGCTTCTCCGAGAGGATGGCCAAAGGGCCAGCGTAGGAACAGCGCCCGTGGCGGCTTTACCTTCTCTGTAACGTCTCGGAGGATCGAGATGGAGACCGTCGAGATGCCGGCTGCTTCAATACTGCGCTGGATCAGTCCCACGGACCGATTGCAAAGCCCTCAAGCAGGTGTGAGGAGCACGATGTCAGGTCGTTCGGCTTGGATCCGTTGCAGGAGCGCGGGAAGAACCTCTTTTTCTAGCGTGGCGACGTGAGGTCCGTCAATGTGCCCCATGAAGGAATAGTGCGTCGGAGTTACGCCACCGATGACGCCTTCAGCCGCCAATTCATTAACCCGATCCAGGGGCAGCAAGATGTTGAAATCACGGTCAGCGTCTTGGTGATTGTAGTAATTGTGGGTGATGGCGAGGTCTTGTTGTTTGGCCTGCGCAGGAATCATGCGAAAGGTGGGATCTCCCTGCGGGTCGTCCATGTTGAAAGGCCGGTCCGTCTTCAAGTGCAAGCCTCCGGTGGTAATCAGGCAGACCCGGCAGCTAGACAGGGGTTTGCGGATCGGAGCCCAGGGTACATCCGAATTCACGGCAATGCGCGCCGTTTTGCTCCAGAGAAGTCCGAGTAGTGGCCAGCGCGTGAATGCCCGGCCGAGTAAGGAAGAGATGGTCTGTCGCAAAGGTTTGTCCACAATCCTCGATTCCGATCGGTGTCTACATCCCGTGGTGTTTCCACCAGCAATTGGTGAACGGGACGCAGTATCCATCATAGAACGCGAAAAAAACGGCGGTGACCGCCTCCACCATTATGAAAACGCCGACGGCAGTGCCAGTTAACGCAAGCCAGGATCACCTGCGCCGCAGCGCGACTGTCAGCGCCAGGCCCTCAAAGCCAAGCAGTGAGAACCGCACGATCCTGTATCCCGTGACGCCATGGTTGCAGAACGGGCAATAAGGAGGCGCACTATTGTTGATATTACAAAACTGCACAACCCCGGCCCAGAGCGGGCGGCAGCCGCACTGGAACAGAAAACCGCAGTATGGAGTGACGAAAACGCCGACCAGCGCCAGCGCCAGACCGAAACCCCAGAGTCCTCGCAGCCACTGGTTCGATGTCATACACAGGGTGTGCGTCGAGTCCCCCCTAGCCTAGAGATTCGATGGGAGGTGGAAGGTTACAAGGCGCGAATGGGTTGTGCTGGCAGGCTCGGCATAGCTGAATTGACTCGGGTTCCCCAGCAACCAAGAAAGCCTCTCATATTTTGGCTCGGAACCTCTACAATTTGTTCGGAAACCTCTTCCAATCCAGCCAAGCTGCTAGGGACGAGAATGTGGTGTTGATGTGAACTTGCAACGACTAATCGGTGGCGGGAGCACCGCCTCTTCACGCGAAGAGGGCGACCTAATCCGGCGCATTTGTGCGGGAGAAAGAGATCTCTTTCAGGAACTGATACGGCCCTATGAGCGCGGGGTCTATGCGGTCGCCTACTCTGTGTTGCGCAGCACCGCAGACGCCGAAGAGGTGGCTCAGGAGGCGATGCTGAAGGCATTTCTGAACCTAAGCCAACTGCGCGACCACCAGCGCTTCAAGGCATGGTTGTTGAAAGTCGCTCTGAACGAGGCGCATATGCGGCGGCGAAACTACCGCCAGCATCTCTATGAACCTATCGAGGTGGACGACGGGGATGACGCGAGGAGTTTCCGGCCCAAGAGGTTTGCGGATTGGCGTGATCTTCCGTCGGAGAAACTGGATCGTGAAGAGCTACGAAAGGCCGTGCGCGAGGCGGTCGAGAAATTACCTGAGAAATACCGTGTCATCTACATCTTGGCGGATGCACAGTCGCTTGACTATGAAGAGATTGCAGCGACTCTCGATATCTCGATGGCTGCGGTGAAGACCAGGGTTCA
>JANXUC010000142.1 GCA_025352065.1 Acidobacteriaceae bacterium
TGAAATGCTGAGCCGCATTGAGGCATCGTTCCTAAGAATTACACAATTTACAGCGGATGCATCCCATGAATTACGCACACCCGTTGCTTTGATGCGGACGGAAGCCGAACTAGCCTTGCGCAAATCGCGCTCCGAGGAAGAATACCGTGATGCACTCGCGCATGTTCTGCGACAAGCCGAAGGGACATCCGTTTTAATCGAGGAACTGTCATCCCTGGCCCGCAAAGACTCGGGCCGCGAAACCCTGGACCTCCAGCCTGTCAACTTAGCTGGCCTTCTTCATGACGCAGTTCGGGACTGGCGACCTGTAGCCGCTTCCCGAAATATGCAGCTTGTGGAATCAGTGGTGCCGCAGGAATGCACAGTTTCGGCTGATGCACCTGCCTTCCGCCGAGCCATCCATATCTTGCTCGACAACGCCTTTAAATACACTCCTACACCCGGAACTGTTGAACTTTTTCTTGAAACTCAGAATGGAACCGTCTCTATTGGAGTCCGAGATACTGGCATCGGCATCTCGAAGGGAGATCAAAAAAAAATCTTCGAACGCTTTTACCGAGCAGATAAGGCACGCAGCCGAGAAATGGGCGGTGCCGGGCTCGGGCTGGCTACCGCGCAATGGATTGTGGAGCAACACCGTGGCACGATTCAGGTGCAAAGCACTCTTGGGCAAGGATCGCTTTTCCGAATCAACCTACCTCGACAAGGATGTGGCGTTCCAGCGTGATCAGTCCCTCGGCACTCAGCATCCCCAGCCCTTGCACGAACAAATCGTCGCACGCCGCCTTGTTCTCATAACGGAAACCAGACAGCGTTCGATGACTGATGGCTGCCAGACCGCAAAGCCATTGCAAGCCGGGTTCGAACTCACACTGCCGGGCAACCTCGCGTGCCGAACTGATCCCTCGGCTGTAGGCGTACAGCCACACACTGATCAATAAATGCGGCTCGGTATGCCCGTCCGGCGCGGCCTTCGATGGCGGCAATGCGCGCGTGATAGAGGCTCAGATCCAGCCGCCCCACCAATTCCCAAACCGAACGCGCACTGTGGTCCTCGTCGATCAGCCTCTCGACATCCACACTGCGCAAAACCATCTGGCGGCAATGAATGTACACCATTCGGGGAACCCGCACATTCGAATCGTTCGTCACACCTGCGTCTACGGACTCGCAAATATTCCGCAATAGCCCGAAAGAGTCTTTTCGCCTGATTTCTTCACAGCTGCCTGTCCCCAGGTTTTGCACCCAGGTTTTGCACTTAGGCGCAGCCCGAGTTTTTCTAGCGTTTTTCAAAACAGACCACTCCCCGAAGTTGTGGCCGCAGGTGCGGTAATCTCGATTGAGGTAACAGAGACAAGCGCCAGCCGCGCTTGCGCTAAACCCTCCGCTAGAGTCGTGCATACCGCATCTGCCCATTCTGATCCCAGTCGTTCCTCAACTTTTGTCCCATCGTTAGAATTCCACAAGCACAAAATAATCCGCAGTTTGGGGGATCGGGTGCGCAAACGCCTGCACAGGGAGCGGGCCTGTCCGAAGGCAGACGGCGGCAAGGCCGACACGCAGACGACGCGGAGATCCGGATCGGATACTTGGGTAAGCATGTCTGCCACGGTTCCAATCGGAATAGGCCGTGCGGAGAACCCAGACTGTTGCAATAATTGGGCCAGCATCATCGCAACGAGTTCGTCGGCCTCGTCCCGGGCTGGCACGCACGCGATTTCCATAGCGGGCAGTTCCGCATTCATCACTCCGCTCTCCAGCGCCCCGTCCTGCTCCGAGGAAGGGGTGGGTAAGTCCATTTCACCTTCGCCAAGTTCTTCGATCAGTCCCCTAGTGCTTCGGAAAATAAACTTCTCGCGCGCCTCATCCAGGGCATCCATGTGACGGTCCTGTTGCGCCAGTGTCAGCGCGGGAATCAGAACTGAGTCATAGAAGCTGGCGAGTGGTTTTTCCTTCAGATGGGCGTGCGCAATGTTGTTGGCTTCTTCCTCATCCAGAGCTAACAAGCGCTGGTAATAGTGGGCTTCAGGCGCGAGGACGGGTTCATCGCCCAAGATCACTTCGAGAAATTCCAGTTGTGGGACATAGCGGCCAAGCAGTATTAAACACACCGTAAGAGGTGTGGACAGAATTAAGCCGACCGGTCCCCACAGCATGGCCCAAAAAATGGAGGTAACGAGAATAGCGAGTGATGAGATTCCTGTATGAGCTCCACACAACCACGGTTCAACAAAACTGGAGATCACAACCTCCAAAATGACGAACAGTCCAAATGTTAGGATCGCCTGGTGCCAACCTGGGAAAATCGCCACGGCGAGCGCCACAGGGAGCGCGGTCGCGATCAACGTTCCCACATAGGGCAGGAACCGGAGCACTACCGCCAGAGCACCCCAAAGCAAGGCGTGCGGAACCTGGATGAAATAAAGACCGACTCCAAACAAGAGGCCATATCCCACGTTAATAAGGAACTGGAGCAGCAGGTACCGGCTCAGGCGTTGAGATCCGTCGCTCAGAGCTTCCGTCATCACATGCAATCGGCCTTGCCCGGCCAGTCGGATGAGGCGATTTCGTAAATCCTCTCGCTTCACCAGCATGAAGAGCGTGAAAACCATCACCATACCCGCCGTTTCGAAGGGGCTAACGAGAGGGCCGATGAATGCACGGGCATAGTCGAGTTCGTCCGACTGGGGCTCTGCAACTTGGACCGGGATCGGACGCGCTGGCTGCGTATTCTGCTCTTTGCCGCGCAAGCTTCGATCCAGCGTCGAGGAAGAATCCTGCGGGGACGCTGCTGCCAATTCCCTGCTTAGATCCCTCACCGTGGCCGCAGCCTTGCTTAAGTCTCCGTCCTTCGGGACGCGCAGGGATTGGATTTTTCGATGGATGTTATTCCTATAGCTGGGCAATTGGCCGACCGTCTCCATCACCTGCCCGCTAACCTTCCAAGAGACACTTCCGATCAATAAAAACGAGAGCGCCAGGACAAAGAAAACCGAAGGGATGCGCCCCAACCGACATCTCTCCAGCCAAGTCACGAAGGGCGTCAGTAAGAAGGTGAGAACCACCGCCAGTGCGATAGGAATGAAAATCGCGCGGCCAAAATACAAAGCTGCGATCACGATTACGATTGCGATCAGCGTCAGCAAACTGGAAGAGTTCGGTAGATTCTTCGAAGCAGCCAAGAAATTTACTCCGATTCGGCCAATGTGTTCGGCTCCGCAGAATCACCTACGCGCCTGCTAGAACTGTAAGCCGAGCCCTTTCTGAACCACATAAGGTATTTCCTGTATGTACGATGCGAACGCAGAGGTGCTGAGCAGGCGCTGAGCTCGCCGAAAGTACCAGATTTTTCAACGCTCTCTACCACGAGTGCCGGATAGGCTGGGCGCAGCGTCAAAATTATGCTGGGTTCATTAAATTCCAGTTTTACGATGGAGATTTCGAGATGAGAATACCTTGGGCGATTGTCAGCGTTCTTCTGGTTCTTTGGCTCCTGGGCGTCGGTTTCCACGTGGCTGGAGGTTTAATCCATCTGCTTCTGGTGGTGGCATTCGTGGTTTTTATCGTCGACCTGTTGACCGGCACTCGAAGTCACGCCTAGTCGTACCACTGAAACATTCTCGTTCACTGAAAACATTCTCGTTAAGGAGGGAACTATGAAAGATACACGCAACAAGCGGCTTCTTGGCCTTGTGTTCGGAGGTTTCTTATTGGGTAGTTCCGCAGGGTTGCTGGCGCAGGATTCCGCGACGCAACAACCTGCTCCCGCTGCCGACAACACAAAGATGAACCAGCGCAATCGGAACAGCAACGAACCTACCGCCGATCAACAAAAAGACAATCGTTCCGACCGGGAGATCACTCGGCAGATTCGACAGTCCATTATCAAAGACAAATCTCTCTCCACCTATGCACACAACGTGAAGATCATCTCGCAAAACGGCATAGTTACGCTGAGGGGCCCTGTGCGCTCTGAGGAAGAAAAGAAGAGCGTCGAGGCCAAGGCTAGTCAGGTAGCGGGTGAAAGCAAAGTCACCAGCGAACTCGATGTCAAACCCAAGAACTAACACCGCAAGAGAAAGTAAATAAAAAACAGGAGAATCCACATGGCAGGCAAAAATACTTCAGCATTCGGTATCTACCCAACCCGCGCCACGGTTGAAAACGGGGTTGACAACTTGAAAGCGGCGGGTTTCCGCAATACTGACATCTCCGTATTATTTCCGGAGAGCTCGGGTTCGAAGGACTTTGCTCACGAAAAAAATACCAAAGCCCCAGAAGGCGCTACAACTGGCGCTGGGACGGGAGCGGTGGTTGGCGGCGCATTAGGGTGGTTGGCGGGTATTGGCGCCCTCGCAATCCCCGGAATAGGGCCATTCATCGCAGCTGGCCCCATCATGGCCGCCCTTGCGGGAGCAGGGGTGGGAGGCGCAGTTGGCGGAATCACCGGCGCGTTGATTGGAATGGGCATTCCGGAGTACGAAGCGAAGCGGTACGAAGGTCGCGTGAAGGATGGCGGCATTCTGCTCTCGGTACATTCCGATAGTTCCGAGTGGACCACGCGTGCCAAGGAAATTTTGGAGCGGACGGGTGCTCAGGACATTTCCTCTACGAGTGAAGCTAGCTCCGATCACCTTAAGAGCGACCATCCAGCTACACGTGAGGTTGCCTAGAAAGTGCACTAGTCGAAGGTTTCTATGCCGGCGGCAAACTGCCGCCGGCGATTTTTTTAAAGATTGCCCCCACTGAAGATTGATCGCCACTCACCCGAAGCACAGCCAGTTCGTGAGGTTAGCGTTTCTTGCCTGCTGTTTCTATACTCACCTACCCAGAGTTGCGCGGGAAACCTGGGGGGAAACTGGGAACATCCTCGTATTATTGTCCCCGCATTTTCTCCCCGTATTTTCCCATGCTCACTTGAGAGACTCTACGAAGTATAGATAAGTTCACGATAGCTGGAGGCAAGAATTACTGCTCGACGACGCGAATCAGATTGGTATTCGTGGCGGGAGTTGACCTTTCGCAAATTTTCTCCAGCATCATGTGCGGTACGGTGAGCGCTGCTAAGCCGACAAACAGAACTTGCAGCACGCTTTGGTCCTCCCGCCCGGCAGGCAGCGAGAACCAGGAAACTGCCGCCAGAATCATCGTCGCACAAACCACCGGGAATGCGGCGCGCACAATGGCAAGCAGGTCAGTAAGGCCGACCGACCGTGCCGTCTCCAATAAGTGGCGCGGGCTGTGGAGCAGGCAGAAATAGCAAAAGAAGAAAAGCAAAGGAGGCAAAAACGCAGCTCCCGCCAAGATTCCGGCGAATTCGAAGAGATCCTCGCGCCGCTCATTCCATTGCGAAAATGCGGAGTAGATTCCGAGGATGGCTGCGGCGACCGCAGCTATTTGCGATAGCTGGACGAACCGATCGGCGTCTGTAACAGCGAGAGCCGAATAGATACGAGCCACTTCCCTGGGATGCCAAAGTGCAGGCAGCGTCACAATCGTGCAGCCATACGCAAAACGTCCTAATACTCTGCCACGTCCCGACCAGTCGCCTCCGAAGTGGTAGGCAGAGATCGCCAGGAACGACGGCAGTCCGACGATCGGCCACAGAATCCAAAGTCCTGCGTAAAGTAACGCGAGTGCCGCGTAGGCCGCTGCGAAACTCCCGAGGGTGAAAAAAGGGCGTTTTCCGAATGCTCTACGGGCCAGCATCGGGTCTAGCGCGCCGTGCGGCAAGCCCAACAGCACGACTCCCAGAACAAGCAACCACATGGCCACACCCGAACCGGGCTGTCGTCCAATGGCCTCGCAAAGCAAAAGAGCCGCCGTCGTGACTAGAAAGACTTTGCTGTAGTACTTTTCAAACAACTCCATACTAAGGTCTTCCTCCAACGGCCAACGATGGGGCAGCGAGGAGAAATGGCGGCCATGGCAAACTACTGACAACGGCCCAGAGGTCGTCGTATCGCGGTATCCCCGCCAGGAACCGGACTAGCCGATCGGGATCGCAATCTCCAAAAAGACGGCTGAACATCAAAGCTGCGGAGGTGGACTCGTGCTGAAGCACGCGAAGGAATAACTCATCCATGCACTCGAGCAGGCAATTGCGTCGGGGTGGAACTGGGATGCCTGTTTTTGCTATCGATGCGGCACAGGTGTCGGCCCAGCGCTGGATCGCGTGAAAAGCATAGCCGGTCGAGGCCCGCAGGCTACCGCCCCGTGTTCCGCCGTCAACAATCCGGTGCTGAAAGTTTTCCAGTGGCGGGGCCATCGGCAGTGAGCCAAACTCCTGGCGCTCCATGGCCCAGCCTCCATTGGTTTCACGATCGAGCCACGTCCGGAGTTCCGTTTCAATCAAATCCCGTTCGCCGGGGATTTGCGCGAAACGCGTCCACTCGCACAGGTAAGAGTTTGCGCTCATCGGCAGGATATACATGAACTGAGCCACGCTGTCGCCGGCGGGCTGAAAATCCATAAGCGTTGGGAGTGAGCCCCACATTCCTTGTCTCTCGTCTTCCAGCTGAACGACATAACCTACGAAGTTTTGCCAGAGCCAGGGTGGTCGTAACGATCTCTGGTGAGGTCGAGTATCGACGGCCCAGGGCGCTGTCAAAATCGTTCCGTCGCCCAGACAAACCGTAACCTGACGCTCGCTATCAATGACATCTTTCACTATGGCTCCCGTCATTAAGTTGACCGACCGGCTGCCACGAATCAGGTTGCAGGCTTTCTCGTAGATGAGCTTTGAGTTCAGCATTTCGTAGGGGTAGCCCGCGCTGCCCAGCCTCAGAGAACAAGTCGGCGTGACCACTCGCCACTGGTTCCATTGCGAAACCACACAATCATCAAAAAAGTGAGGCTCAGTCCTCCAGCCACACCAGGTTCGATCTTCCTGGTAGCAGGTTCGGGCTTCAAGCACCACGACGCGAACCTTTGGGCTCTGATGAGCGAGTCGGCTGGCCAAACTCAGCCCTGCGCAACCACCGCCAAGAATAACGAGGTCGGCGTCAAAAGACGATTGATCGCGGCTCATCGCAAACCCGGAAGGCCCTCGAGCGCGCGGTTCAAATTACTCGATTCGCGTGCAAGGGACAAACGTTCCAGCCGCGAAGAGCCGATCCAAACTCCCGCAGCAATGCGTGACTTTTGCCATAGCGGCACATAAGCTCGTTCCCCCCTCCACTCACATCGCCTCTCAAGAAGTACCTGGCCAATTTCGCGGTAAACTCCTGCAGCCACGCGGATGCCCGTTCGAGATTCAGCGGGGATCATGGAAAAGCCTAACGCCCCATGAGCATAGTAAACATCGGCTAGATCGAGGAGTCGCCGAACTGCCTCTGCCACAAGGTCCGGCTGGGACACATCATCGACTAACTGTGTCGGAGAGAGATTTTCGACCCAGTCGGCGGGTAGATATCGTCTGCCACTCCTCGCGTCTTCGAGCACGTCGCGGGCGATGTTGGTCATCTGCATGGCGATCCCCAAATTGATCGCGTGAAGAGCCGCTCCTTCCGCGTCGGCGCCCAGGATGGCAGACATAGCCAATCCGACTGTCCCTGCAACTCCATAGCAGTAGCGGATCAACTCGGCTTCGTCTTTCACCTGCTTGTCGCTGCTCGCATCGTCCGTAAGAGCATCCACCAGATGCTCAACTGCTTCGAAGTTCAGCGGGACACGACGATCAATCTGTAACACAGATGCAACTACAGGATCATTGGAACTTCGGGCTCTCAGGTCATGCTTCACTTTCTCCAGCCGAGCAACTGCGTCCGCAGTGGCTCCCGAGTCTGCCAGATCATCCATCCAGCGGCAGAAGCGATAAAAAGTCGCAGCATCCGCCGCGACATGCTTGGGCAGAAAAAGGCTAGCGAACCAGAAGCTCTTGCCGTTCTTCTTCAAAATCTTGTGCGTCTCGTGGGTCATGTTCCTGTCTACCATTCGTAAGAGGGTGGATCAAACGATCAACTACCTTCGCGCTAGTGATAACTCCTGGCAGTCCGGCGCCGGGATGTGTTCCAGCCCCCACTAGATAAAGATTGCGTATCCCTTCGGACCGATTGTGAAAGCGGAACCAGGCAGACTGGCGGAAGATGGGCGCTACCGAGAAACCGGCGCCGTGGACACTCAGATAGCGTTCCTGAAAATCGCGCGGCGTCATGTGAAAGCGCTCGGTGACGCATTCTCTGAGGCCCGGCATCATCGTTTCCTCTAAAGCCTTCAGGATCGAGTTTCCGTACTCCTCGGCAATCGTGTTCCAATCTGTCCCGGACTGCAGATTCGGAACCGGTGCCAGCGCATACCAGGAATCGCAACCCGGTGGGGCAAATGATGCGTCCGTAGCCGTCGGGCGATGAACATATAAAGAGAAGTCTTTCGCTAAGTGCTGACGGTAAAAGATGTCTTTTAATAGCTCGCGATAGCGGTCCCCGAACCAGATCGTGTGATGGGCTACGTCGTCATACTTACGGGTTGTTCCAAAATAAAGTACGAACAGTCCCATCGAGTAGTGCGCAGCCTTCAATTTCAGCCGGGATACGGCAGGAGTCCGGTCCAACATTTTGGAATAAAGAAAGGCCGGGTCTACGTCGGAAATAACCAAGTCGGCGCGGAGTTTTTTCCCGTCACTGAGAGCCACACCCGTCGCCGCGCCCTGTTCCGTGAGAATCCGTTCTACCGTCGTGTTCAGTTGGATTTTTATGCCTGCTTCCGTCATCAAGGTGCCCAATGCCTTGACCAAAGCGCCGGTGCCCCCCATGGCAAACAGAACGCCCCACTTCCGTTCCAAATAATGTATGAGGGAATAAATACAAGTCGTATCAAACGGATTGCCGCCGACCAGCAGCGGAGAGACTGAGAAAGCGCGTTGGAGCCAGGGATGGCGGATATGCTTCGTTACGAGTTGCCAAACCGTTCGGTGCGTGCCGAGGGAAATGAGTTCGGGAACGAGCCCCACCATAGTCGAGAAGTTGTGGAATGGCATATCCGAAAGCCGCTCGAAGCCGACCTGAAAGATTTGTTTCGACTCGGCAACCAGGTTCAGGTATCCGTTCCGATCCGGCGGAGAGAACCTTTCGATCTCAGCCAGAGTGTCTTCTACGGTCCCCCCGTAGTTGAAGTAACTTCCGTCGGGAAAACGGAACCGATACCACGGATTCAGCGGCACCAGCTGAACATAGTCTTTGAGACACTTGCTGTATAAGGAAAAGAGTTCTTCGAATAGAAACGGGGCCGTGATGACGGTGGGGCCCGCATCGTGACGGTAACCGTTTCTCTCAAATACCTGGGCCCGTCCTCCCAGTTGGGGACAGCGGTCCAGAAGCAGAACCTCGTATCCCTTGGCGCGCGTTCGCAAAGCTGAGGCGATCCCGCCAAAGCCTGCACCGATGACGATTGCCCGCTTGCCCACTTTACGTCTGCTCCTTCACTGCGAGCGGCTCGAATTCAATGGTAGCGAGCTGGTCGAGTAATGATCTGGCGTGCGAAATCAT
>JANXUC010000144.1 GCA_025352065.1 Acidobacteriaceae bacterium
CACCAGCATCACGTGGCCAGTGTGTTCCATAACCGCTTTGGCGACCAGCGACACATTTTTGATATTGCGAACGCCGCCCACGGAACCCGCGCGGCGCGTAGGCCCGTGCATGCAGCAGGAGTCCAGCTCGACCACCCCTTCTTCGTTGGGCAAGCCACCGAGGCCGACGCTATCGTCGTTGGGATCGTCTTCCGGGCCGCGAACAACACGCAGCGCAGCATCCAGCGTATCCCCACCTCTGCGCAGTGTTTCAAAGCCTGCATCGATGTGGTCGAATCCATTGCCGGAGGAAATGATGATATTGCGGGCACCTTTTCCGACTGGCGTAGCGTCTGGCTTCTTCTCTTTCTCTTGCGCTTCGAGGCTCAGGCCGATCGTGCCGAGTGCGGCCGTACCGATAAAATCTCTGCGGGAAAACCCCATGATGTCTCCTTTGAAAAGCACCACGAAGAATAGCAGATTCCTCACGATGGAGCCGTTCGGGATGACAAGCGGGTGTTCACCGAGGATCGGACTCGACCGTGTCGTGGCCCATCACATCGAATCCGCTATACTTCTGATCGCCCCACTTAAAGAGGCAACATGCATTCGACGCCAAGCAAATGGAACCGCTGTTTTTCACTTATGAAACACAGACTATTTATCGCGGCATCTGGCCTCACATTATGGTTTGCTTTTGCCGTCCCGTCTCCCGCCCAAACCGGCAAGCTTGCTCCCGAAAAGAAAGCACAAATCGAGGCAGCAACTGCCAAGTTCATGGCAGCCAACAGCATTCCGGGAGTCTCCGTCGCCATCGTTGAAAACAGCGAATACGAATGGTCGGCGGGGTTCGGAATGGCCGACCTGGAGAACTTTGTGCCAGCAACGTCGCAGACTCTTTATCGACTAGCTTCTATCTCGAAACCAATCACAGCAACTGCGGCGATGCTGCTGTGGCAGCAAGGCAAGCTCGATCTCGACGCCCCTGTGCAGAAGTACTGTCCGGCCTTTCCGGCAAAGGATGCGCCTATTACTACCCGCCAGGTTCTTGGGCATCTCTCCGGAATTCGACACTACAAAGGCGATTCGCAGGACGACCCCGAACTCGGCAACACTCAACACTTTGAGAATCCGATTGAGGGTGGCCTGCAATTTTTCAAGGGCGATCCGCTGCTCGACAAGCCGGGCACCTCCTTTCACTACACTACTCACGGATTCACGGTAGCGGGTTGCGCGGTCGAAGGCGCTTCAGTCGCCAAATATGTCAACTACGTCGAAGAAAATGTACTTCGTCCCGGAGGAATGGCTCACACGCGCACGGACGACCGCTACGCTGTGATTCCGTACCGCACGCGTTTCTACCAAAAAGATAAAACGGGAGCGGTTGTGAACGCCGACTTCTTAGATTCGAGTTACAAGATTCCTGGCGGCGGCTGGCTTTCCTCGGCGGAAGACCTAGCGAAATTTGAAGTCGCTCTATTGAAAGACCGTATCGTGCAACGCTCCACTCGGGATCTGATGTGGACCTCGCTGAAGACTGCGGACGGGAAGAAAACCGGTTACGGTCTGGGCTGGGGCGTTGGAAAAGATGCGGGCGTTTTGACCATAGGCCACAGCGGAGGACAGCAAGGAACCAGCACGGACATCGTCATCGCACCCGAGCATCTGTGCGGGGTGGTCGTGCTTATGAATCTAGAGAAAGGCAATGCCGCAGACCTGGCGGCAGAGCTTATGAGAATCATCCTCGCCACCGCGAGCACACCTCCAAAATAACCTGCATCTGGAAGCTCGAGGCTCAAGACGCGCGTCTGGAAGCTAGCGCTCTGTGATTCATATGCACCGTTTCGTCCGGAACCAATTCGCGAAGCCGATCCCGCGCTGCACCAACGGAGTTCCTTATATCTTCCTCGTCACGCCCTGTGATGGCCGCTACTTCTTCCAGGGTAAAGCCTTCGACGGCCTGTAACAAAAAAGCTTCGCGGTCAGGCCGGGGCAAACCCCGCAATGCGGATTCCGTTATAGCAACCCATTCCCGGGAGGCGCACGACTCTTCCGGATTGGCTGCTCGGCGGTCGGCAACCACGTCTTCCTCCATGAGGCACTCATCCGGTTGGTGGAATTGCAGATGCGATTCATTCGTCATGACGCTGGGGGTACGCGCCGATTTTTCCAGTGGAACAGACATTTCGCGAGAGCCCTCGCGCGCCCACAAAGCGTCGATGGCATGCAAGGCCAACCTATAGAGCCATGGCTCGATGCCCAGCTTCTCCGGACGTTCGGGCCCGTCCCCCAAGGCGGAAAGAACGGCTTCGTCTAACACTTCTTCCGGCGCAATTGAACCTGGTGCGAGCTCGCCTTCCACTTCACGAAATGCCAGCTCACGCTCGACAAAGCGTCGCCACCGCGGAAGATTCGTGTTTACATAGAGAGCAATATCGTCAGCTGAAACTTCCTGAAGATGAATCGCGGCGAGGGTTTGTTCGAAAGGAACTTGCGCAACTCCCGCAGCGTGGTCCCGGCGCCCTCGGCGATAATCCCGCAACACTTCCTTGTGCCGGTTGAGTTGTTGCCGCAGATCTTCGAAAGCGATTTTGACGGCAACGACAGCGAGCGTGCTCCGCCCGTGCGCTGCCATCTGACCTGAGGGTAAGCGCAGATTAAGCACCACCACGATTCCCTCCAAGCTTGAACCGTGCTCCACCACTCCCTTCAGGTGGACAAGGCCGGAGCGGAACACTTGCAAGCGGCGTTCCAGCTTTTCAAGTTGAGTTTGGATTTCGAGTTCTACGGCAGGATGCTTGGCGGCTTTGTAACTGATATGAACGTTCATGGGTCGCCTCTGCGAGAGGGTTGGAGCCCTTGACGCTTTTTCTCAACAATGGGATTCTACACCCGCGAGAAGAGGGAAAATGTGACGAAACTCACAGGCGAGTATAGACAATTAGCCTTGAGCCACTTGCGGCAGAAACTTAAACCGCTACCGTCACTGTAGTCTCCGTACGGAGAACAGGACGATAGAGCGTATCGCGTTCGATCGCCTCGCGCCCAGCTTCTTCGATCAAGTGGACAAGATCCTGGCGGCGCATGCCCTGCGGCGTAGTCGCTCCAGCATCGTGATAAATCTTTTCTTCAATCACCGTGCCGTCGAGGTCGTCGGCACCAAAACGAAGTGCAATCTGGGCAATCTTAGGGGTCAACATTTGCCAGTAGGCTTTGATATGCGGAAAGTTGTCCAAAATCAAACGGCTCACGGCAATCTGGCGGATATCCAGCATGCCTGTTGTCTTCGGCAAGTGCGCAAGAGCCGTATTCTCTGGGTGAAACGCTAATGGGATAAACGTTTGGAAACCGTTTGTTTCATCCTGCACAGCTCGAAGCTTCAGCAGATGATCGACGCGGTCTTCATCATTTTCAACGTGGCCGTAGAGCATGGTCGCATTCGACTTCAGTCCGATCTGGTGCGCGGTACGGGCTGTATCTAGCCATTCGCTGCCATCAATCTTGTGATCACAAATGATGTGTCGAATGCGGTCGCTGAAGATTTCAGCTCCACCGCCCGGGAGTGAGTCCACGCCGGCTTCTTTCAACTTCAATAATGTTTCGCGAATCGAAAGCTTGGCGCGTTTGGCGAGGTACGAAACCTCGACCATGGTAAACGCCTTGAGATGCACCTGCGGAAAACGCTGCTTCAGTCCGGAAACCAGGTCGAGAAAATACTGAAATGGCAGGTCGGGATGCAGGCCGCCAACAATATGAAACTCCGTTACCGCTTCGCTGTAGCCGGAAGCAGCCGTTTCATAGGCTTCTTCCAGCGCCATGGTGTATGCGCCGGGAGTGTCTTTCTTACGGCCAAAAGCGCAGAGCCGGCAAGCAGCCACGCAAACGTTCGTCGGGTTAATGTGACGGTTGACGTTGAAGTACGTTCTGTCGCCATGCAGGCGCTCACGAACGTGGTTCGCCAGCCATCCGACCGCCAAAATGTCGCCAGTGCTGTAGAGGACAAGAGCTTCGTCCCCGGAGAGGCGTTCCCCGGCCAAAACCTTGCGGGCTATGGGTTCGAGGCGGGTGTCTTCGGCCTGAAAAGCATGTTGAGTGGGCACAATCTTATGATAACGCAGGCGCGAAGGGAAGTCCTGGATGCTATAGTGACGGTTCATCTTTTGAGGAAAATATTCATGGGTAAATTGCAAGGTAAGACAGCCATCATCACAGGGGCAACGGGCGGGATCGGAGAGGCTACGGCGAAGCTCTTTCTGTCGCAAGGGGCCAACGTCATGCTGGTAGGGCGTTCGGCGGAGAAGCTGCAGGCCACTCGCGACCGCCTGGGTGTGAGCAAAGGCGTTGCCCACACGGTGGCCGACGCGGCGGACGAAGCGGCTACGGCGTCGTCGGTTGCGGCCACAGTGCAAGCTTTTGGCGGCGTCGACATACTAATCGCGAATGCTGGCAGCGAAGGAGCCGTGAAGCTGATCGATGCGCTCAGCTTCGCGGAGTTCGAGCAGGTTCTCCGCACCAACGTCCTGGGAGTATGGCTCGCGATGAAGTGCTGCGTTGCGCCCATGAAGAAGCGCGGCGGCGGTTCCATGATCGCCCTCTCCTCGGTCGCAGGAACGGTCGGATTTCCCAGCGCCTCCGCTTACGCCGCCAGTAAACACGCAGTTTTCGGCTTGGTAAAATGCGCAGCGCTTGAATTGGCCGAGTCCACGATCCGTGTCAACGCTATTGGGCCGGGACCGATTGACAATCGCATGATTCGCTCAATCGAATCGCAACTAGGCGCGGGAAATCCAGAAGCTGTACATGACGCAATCAAAGCCTCTATTCCAATGAAGCGCTACGGCACCAATGAGGAAGTCGCTCAACTGGCCTCGTTCCTGGCCAGCGACGAGTCTTCCTACTGCACGGGAGGGATCCACATGATCGACGGCGGATATACGTCCGGATAAATGCTCGAACCAGCTGACCTCATCGATTTTGCGAAACGCTACACTGCCGCGTGGTGCAGCCAGGACGCCGCGAGCGTAGCTGCGTTTTACTCTCCGAACGGTTCTCTTTGCATCAACGATGGCGTTCCATCTGTGGGGCGAGCGGCAATTACCCAGGCTGCCGAGGGGTTCATGACCGCGTTCCCTGACTTGGAAGTCCTCATGGGCAGGGTTGTGCTCTGTGAGAAAAACGCCGAGTACCACTGGACTTTGACTGGCACCAACACGGGGCCAAGCGGCACGAGTCGACGGGTCAAAATCAGTGGATTCGAGGTATGGACCATCGGCGCGGATGCGCTGATCGCCGAATCAAACGGCAACTTCGACGGCGAGGACTACCAGCGCCAACTCGCACGGGTCTGAGCCTCAGCGTGTCCAGCCATTCGATGCCCCTATCAGCGCAGCAAAAGATCCGCAGCTACAAAGACTAAAAAAACAAATGAGATAACTCCATTCATCGTAAAGAAGGCCGCATTCAGCTTGCTCAGATCCCGGGGCGATACCAGAGAGTGTTCGTAGATTAGCAATATGGCCACAATCACGACTCCAGCCAAGGCCACTTTCCCGAGCGCAAATTTCAGCAGCAACGCAACCAGCAATGCCACCATTATGAGATGGAAAAGTCGCGCGACCCACAGCGCACCGGCGATACCAAAGTAGCGAGGCACAGAATGTAGCCCATACTGGGTGTCAAATTCGAAATCCTGGCAACTATAAAAAATATCGAAACCGGCTACCCAAAACGTGACAGTAGCCGTCAGCAGGAGAATTCGCGGGTCAAGCGAGCCCCGAACCGCGACCCACGCCGCCGCGGGAGCAACACCCAGCGCCAACCCGAGAACAAGGTGCGACCACCGTGTAAAGCGCTTTGTGTAGGAATAGAGCAGCACAATCGCCAACGCGACTGGCGAAAGGAAGAACGCTAAGCGGTTCAGTTCCCATGCCGCCAAAACGAAGAGTCCAGAGGCAATCAGAACAAAAGCGGTCACGAAACTGGATGAAAGCTGCCCAGCAGGCAGAGCGCGGGTCTGGGTGCGAGGATTGGCAGCGTCAATCGAAGCATCGGCTAACCGGTTAAACGCCATTGCGGCGGAACGGGCGGTGACCATCGCCACCACAATCCAGAGAACTTGCCGGGGGCTGGGCCAGCCATCCGCGGCCAGCATAGCGCCACACAGAGCGAAAGGGAGCGCGAAGATCGAGTGCTCCCACTTAATCATCTCCAGCGTGACGCGCAAGTTCCGGGCAAGTCTCACACCACGATTGTAAAGGAAGGGCATGGATGAAGCGACGGGCCGAGGCCCGTCGCTTTGGTAAAGACCAGACAGTCACTTCCTTTTTTTGGGAGCACCCCGCGATACCATAAGCTGATTGTCGACGCTAAAAACACCTGCAACTTCGTTAGCGCGCACGCCCGCGATTTGCTTATCCGCAGCGCTGTCGACCACGCCGTCCAGGGTAACGTGTCCATTCTTCACAATAATCCGAATCGGTTTTTGCGGATCCGTTCCGTATCTTTGCAAGGAAGAATACCCATAGATAGCGCGAGCGATCTTCACGCGAAGATCGTCGTCAAAAATCGACGTCGGCAGCACTTCAATGTTGTCGATCACGTCCTTGACGCCAAACTGCGTCTCAGCAATCGCCAGAGCGGACTCGCGATCAGGATAGTCGCGAACCTGTCCGCCGATGGTGGCTACGCCATCCTTCACTTCCAGCGTAAGACTGTTGAACATGATGCCGTAACCGACGCGGTCGTAGCGAAGCTTGTCGGCCAGCTTCTCACTCAGTTCAGCATCGGGAACAGTGGTCTCAACCTCGACGTGATTCCGCACGCCGTCGACTTTGGCAATGTGCTTGACGTGTTTTTCCGCATCAAGCTTCTCGAAATACAGTTTGACCTTGCCTGTCAGCGTGACAATGGCATCGTCGGTTTCGGCCTTGATGCCCTGAAACTTGGCCTTGGATTGAAGTAGCTTCTCGGCGTCCTGTTGGATTTGCGCGTCGTAACGACCCTTCCCTTGCGCGAACGAAACGGTTCCCAGCGCAACGCACAAGCCTGCCAAAGAAAGCAGCAATACAGTTTTCCTGATCATTCTAGTTTCTCCTTCACCTACAGCTTTGGATGCAGTCTTTGGGCAGAAGGTTTTTCATGCCTGGGTTGTCATCAGCGGGCTCGCGGCCAACATCTTACCGCTTGCGCTGGCGGATGCGAATATCCAAGGCGAAAACTCCGTTTTGATCGCGCACCGCGACAATAGATACGTTCCGCGTGACGTTGTATTCACCTTGAATGGTTTGCTGGGTAGCTTGGGAAACGGGTTGGACGTAGGTCAGCGTGAGCTTGTTCGATACCTGTTGCTCAATGGTGACTTGCGGACCGTGATCGAGAGTAGTCTGCGACTGCGGATCGATCTTGATGCGACTGACTCCAAACAACTTTTGCACGCGGCTGCTGACGGTGGCGTTAATGGCCTGGCCAAGAATCGCATTCGAGGCCTCTTGGGTAAACGCGGACTGCGAAGCGCCAGCGCGAGCGGACTCTTCCTGAGTTCGTCCAAGCGCCAGCAGCGCGATGATGTCCGCCTGCGGCAAGGGCGGTTCGGCACGGTAAGTAACATTCAGCTTGTCCGAAGTACCGTGAAAGCCGAGTTCGATATCGTAGTCGCGCACTCGAATACTGGCGGCCAAATCCAGAACAGGATCAATCTTTACCGGATTTGTAAAGGAGATGTCGCCGCGTTCAAGCTGATACTTGGCGCCGTTGAAATATATCTCGCCTTCCTGAATATTAGCGCGACCGAGGAGAACGGGCTTGGCCATGGTCCCGCGCAGGCGCAGATCGGCATCTCCGGAGACCCGCGCTAGCGAACTGCTGAACCGGAGATCCGGCGTTGTGTAAATGTGTAGATCGAATTTAACGCGATTCAGTAAAGAGTCCGACCCCGTCAAGACCGAGGATTGGCGGTTGCTCGCTACGTAAGAACCGAAGTCGAAACCTTGACTGAGATTGAAACGGGTTACTTGCAGTTCTCCGGACAGAACGGCGCCGTTCGCCGTGCCATAGAGACGCAGATCCGCGCTCGCCGTCGAACTCATTCCAGGCGGGTAGCGCAGGCGCAGGTCGTCGCCTTTGGCAGTGACGTTGAATTCCAAGAAGCGTCCGTACTGCATGTAGCCGCCAAGATGGATGATGCCTCCACCGCTGCGCGCCGTAAGTTGCTCGATCTGGAGCCGGTCTTGAGTAAACACAAGCGTGCCGTTGATGTCGCTCAACGAAGCTGGTTGCTCCAGAAACGCTAAGCCGCCATTCGCGACTGTGACTTTACCCTGCATGACGGGATCGCTGATAGTACCTACAATTCGCGTCTGGACGTTGACCGTGCCAGACGTGATGAAGTCTGGATACAGCGTCTGCAGCAGTCCCAGATTGATCTGGCCTGAAGCATTCACGTCCAAGTCCCTGCTACCCGTGAGGTGGATAATTCCGCCTGCGGCAAGCTGAGTATTATCCCCGGCGAAATGCGTTTCCTCCAGTTGGAATGCCTGATCGGCAACGCGGAACCGGATGGGTCCGTCATTTGCCAGCTTGACGTTCTGTAGTTCGGTGTGGAACTCCGACAACTCGCCTTGGAGGTCGAGTTCTCTCGGGGTGCGCAGAGGGCCAGCCAATGCGAGCGTTCCGGTCATGGAAGAATGGCCGGTAACACGCCCCCGCAGATAACGTTGCAACAGCGGATCCATATCCAGATGTGAGAAGCGAGCATTGCTTTGCGACGGCCAGTTACCGCGCAGGTGAATTTTTCCTTCGAGAGCTAGATCCCCGCGCTCGAACTGCGACTGACCGCTCCACTGGAAGTCCTCACCTCGCGTCTTCGCAACGATGTGGATTCCGCCTACCTTTTCTTCTCCATATGCGAGCTGATCGAAATCCAGCGCGGCATCCATCGTCGGCGCTTCCCATGTTCCAGAACCACTGGCAGTAAACTTCAGGTTCCCTCCCACAGGAGTTTGGCTGTCCCGCAGCTTCGGCAATCGACTGAGTTCAAAGCCACTCCCGGAGAGGCTCGCGCGAAATACACGCGTATCCAGATTGTAGGCAAAGCTGCCGACGACGTGACCAGCAGCATACTCAGCGTCGACATTATCAAAGGCGATTTCGTGGCCAGCCCACTTCCATTTGGCTTCCACAGACGGAACCGCCTCTCCATAGATTGTCTCGTCATGCAAGCTGACGAGGCCTCCGCCATGCGGTGAAATCCTCGAGCCGGCGATTTCGCCAAGAAGTGACACCCGCCCGGAAACCGGGTACGAGTATCCAAACATCGACTGCAACTCCTCGGCGCTGGCGTTCCGTAACGAAAATTTCCCGCTCACAGGGCTTGCGTCGGTAAACGACCACTGCTGCAGACCAATCTGCCCATCGAATTCCGCCTGCGTGCCGCCCTGTCGAAGCACACCGTGGTGGGCCGTCAAACCATCGCGGGAGGCCTGCACGTCCAGGGCTAAGCGATCCCAGCGCATCGGATGAGTTGCCCTGTCGGCATTCCTTGGCAAAACACCAAAGTTTGTCAGGTCCAACTTCCCTGCAATAGCCGTGTGATCCCAATCGCCGCTGAAATTGCCGGTAAAGTTACCGCGCCCGTCGAGACGGATGGTTAGCGGGTCGTCTCCGCGGAACGCGTTTATGATCGGGACCCACTCAGTAAGATTCGAAGTATTCGCCACCAGATAAGTACTGGTCGTTTTGGAGCCGAGGGTTCCTGAGGCTTCTAAGCGGCTGGTGGATGTGCCGATATCAAAATGCGAGAGGTCGAGTTCGTTGGCGACTCCTCGATAGATTCCATGAGCTGTTCCACTCAAAGGCAGTGTGCCACCGGCGGCCTGTGCCGGTGGAGTTACCGCTAGGACTGCATCTGTGTCCGCCGTATTAATATTTTTCTTCCATGTTGTCTCCAGCCTTCCAGTAGCTGAACCAACAGCATGCAGCCGATTGAGTGGAAGATCTGGGGTATCCAGTAACCCGAGGAGATCGCCCGCCGCCAGATCACGGAGTTTCAATCGAATGAGGCCGACAGATTCTTCGTGTTTCTTGCGCTCAGCAACCGTGCCAAGCCAGTGATCCACGCGGACATCTCCGGTCGCCGTTCCGCCGAGCGAGTGCATCTGCAAGTCGTGGAGTTCCAGCCGGTCCGTCAGCGAATATAGGGTGGAGCCCGAGGTCACTCGGATGGAATTCTTGTCCATCTTCCAAAGGCCATCGCGCACTGTGATTTTCCCGGTAGCTGCAAAACCAGTGTCACTCCACTTAGCTTCTCCTTCAATCTCTCCGCGGCCGCCAGCCAACTCCTTAAAGCGCACAATTGAACCTAAGTCAGCTATATCCACTTGAACCGAGTAGCGGCCATTAACTTGTGGACGCAGAAAGCTGAGCACTTCACCGGCAAAATGTATTTTGGAACGGCCTGAGGCCCAGTCGAGTGATTTCACCTCCAAACGCTGGCGCGTAAGGCTAAACTCCAGATCGCTACTCCAGGAAATTGGCCGTAGGTTTTCGAGCTTGGTATCCGCCTTGCCCACATGAACCTTGCCGTCGTACCGTTGGCGGAACAACGCATGCGCCAAGCTGCCCGTGACGTCGCTGGCAGTGAAGTTGAGCGGGATTTGCTGGTCGTTCCAGATGAGTTCGCCGCGCTGCACTTCAAAGTGCCGTATGGCGAGATCCATCAGCTGATCGACAGCCGTCGCGTCCTTGGCTAGAGGCGCTGCAGGTACGTTCGCGGCGGGAATATTCGAGGTGCCATCGGCTGCGACCTCTAAATGAATGGCAGGATGATCGAGGACAAGCCCTTCGAGTCCTACTTTGCCGCCGAATAGCGAGACCAGTTTCAGTTGCGCCATTATGCGGTCTACATGCACCAGTGGGACGGCACCAGGGGCTTCCATCCCATGAATGGTGAGATCTCGGCCCTCAAGGCGCATGCGGAACGGAATCGTATGGAAGCTACCAAGCTCGATGCGGCCTCCGGTAGCCTTTTGCAGTTCGGCAACAATGCGATCATGGAGCCAAGTGCGAAATCCCGAGGTAGTTGTGTACCAGCCAGCCGCCAATATGAGCGTGAGAAACACGCCAAGCGTGAGAAGGAAGAGTCGCCCCCAACGACGCCGCTTTTTGACGACCGGTTCGGTCATGGCTTAGGCGGCGCTCCCGTGTCGTCGCTGACGTTCAGATGAATTTCGGCCTGAGTACGCAGTTCCAGCAGCCAGGCGGTGGTCAATTCTCCAAGCTTCTGC
Organism: Acidobacteriaceae bacterium; assembly: GCA_025352065.1. Classification (GTDB taxonomy): domain Bacteria; phylum Acidobacteriota; class Terriglobia; order Terriglobales; family Acidobacteriaceae; genus JANXUC01. The sequence continues at coordinate 11,259 of JANXUC010000144.1, forward strand.
TGAGTAAGAATCTCACGAATCTGCGGCGTAACTTCTGGCAAAGCCGCAGGCTTGGCTCCCTTCGCGCGCATCGCGGGCTGGTAAGTGTCACGGTAGTAGCGCTCGATCTGGCGAGCATCTGGCTGTGCGCTCGAGCGCAAGCGGAAATCAAGCAGCCGGAGACCGTTGAGTTCCATGGTCACCGAAGCTTCCATCTCGGGCTCAGTTACGCCGTAGTTTTGCAGGATTGCATTCCACGCTGCGTCGTCCGTCGCATTCGTATGTTGCTCACGAATCTCGTGCAACCTGACTGCGACCTCGTGAGGTGTGCATTGGGGAGCACTGGAGTTTTCCATTTCGCCGCGCATTACTTCCTGATCGATCATGCGATCCAGCGTGGCCCGGCGCGATGCATCAGTCAACGATTCCAGCGGCTTGCGATCAAGCAGAGCTTCGCGCCGTGCGGCGGAGTCCCACTCACTGAGCAGCAGAGTATGGCCGTTGACGACGGCGACGACGCGATCAATAGTTTCCGCCGACGCAATAAAGATAGGAAGCAATACGAGGATTGTCGTCGTGGCGGTTTGGAAGCTTCGGCGCATCAGAAAGTCTGCCCAATACTAAAGAAGATGTTGAGGCGGTGCAGGGTCTCAATATGTGGCGGAATTGACGGAGGATTTCCCGACCCGGTCGCGTTCCGCACGGGGAACACGGCTGGATTCAGGTTGTAGCCAAGATCAAGGCGCACCGGCCCGATCGGCGTCTTATAATGCACGCCTGTTCCAACCGCAGCAACTACATAATTGAAATCACAGGGACTAGCGGTCGGAACCAACGAGCGGCAATCCTTCACCCCGGTCTGATGCAAGCGACCCAGCCCTTCTAAAAGGTGGCGCGGCGTGTCAAACACGTTTCCTATATCGTTGAAAATGACGAAACTGAGATTGTCTCGTACGTAGGGCCAGGACACCGGCGGTAGACGCAGTTCCAGGCTATTCACAAATAGAGCGGATCCACCGAGCGGCTGTCCGGAACCGTACTCCCTCGGACCTGCTTGATTGATCGAAAAACCGCGATGCGAATTTCCACCGCCTGCGAACAATCTCTCCGGGAGTGGAATGATGACCGCACCTGAAGGCAGAGGAAAATTAGCCTTGGGTAGTACTGTGTTATAGAAAGTTTCCTCGAACCCGATTCGCGTGGATCTGGCAAACACCATTCCCTTCTTGCCGATCGCATGATACGTGGAGTTTTGAATCTGTAGCCTGGCAAAATCCGCTTCCGATGCGAAAAAACGCGACGCCCAACTCAGATCGACACTCGTGTTGTTTCCTTTGCGAGGCTCGATGGGGCTATCCCGCTTGTCTCGAAGATAAATCACTCCGGGTCCACCCACGCGCGCTTTGCGGGAGAACAGTGGAACTGAATTCTTGTCCACTCCTACGGCAACATCCGCCTGGACCTGCCGATAGCTAAATCGATAAAGGTAAGTGCTCACACGATTGAGCTTCTGCTCCACTTGCACGGCGCCTTCCAGCCGTCGCGAAGTAAAGGTACTCACATTCAGCGTGTTGTCGTAAAACGTTGTAAAACTCAAGCGCAATTTGTCATTGTCCATCCAGCGCGGAGCTTCATAGCTAAGAAGAACGCGCTGTTGCAACGCGCCGAAGTTCGACTTGAAAACAATCGTGTGATTCCGTCCACGAAAATTCAGACGTGTGACACCGAACGACACGCGCGGACTTACTCCTGTTCGGCCTTGAGCACCATTTCCCGGCTGTCCCGTCTGCGCTTCAAATCCAAATCCATAGTTAAAGGAATAGCGCGGAGCTTCGGTCACATCAACCAGGACATTCTTATTCCGTTCCTGTCCCGCTGGATCTTGGAGCGCGACATCCACGCGGCTGAAGATGCCTAGATCGTACAACCGCTGTTGTGTCGCAAACAGCTCACGTTGACTCAGCGGATCGTTCGGATGCATGCTAATTTCCCGCTGCACGATTTCCGACCGCGTAGCTTCCAGTCCTGAGACCAGTACTTTGTCCACCAACACTTTTTCGCCTTCGTGAACATCGAAGACCACATCCATGTGGTTCGGCTCCGAGCCGGGTTTTGACGAAATGTCCAGCCGCGCCTCGGGATAACCCCGGTTCACGTATTCCGTCAGCAACTGGTCCCGATCATTCGCGAGGTTGTATTCCGAATAGGGCTGCCCTTCCGTGCTGGTGATCTGATTACGCAACTCTTCTTCGGAAATGGAACGATTGCCGGTAAATTTCGAAGTCCCCACCAGCGTCTGCGAGCCTTCTTCCACATTTAGAACGACAGCAACCTCATCCTGCGCTCCTTGGTAGTCGTCTTCAACCTTGGCGGTCAGCTGTGTTTTCTGGAAACCATTCGCGCGGTACAACTCCTTCAAGCCCTTGATATCGGAATTCAGGATTGACTGGCTAAATCGTCCATGGGAGAAGAGGCGGCTGGCGACCTGTACCTGCATACGAGTCAGCAAAGTGTCCGCCGGGAAATACTGGTTCCCCTTCACTTCTAGCTTGACCAACTTATGCCGTGAGCCCGAATCAATGTTGTAGACGATGTGCAGCTTTTTCCCGCCGAAGTCCCCCTTCTTTGTAAATCGAACCTTGGCATCGAAATAGCCACGCGCCTGCATGTAATCTGTCAAATTCAGGCGGCCTTCGTTCAGCAAATCGTCCTCGACCGCGTTCTCCTCATAGACGGGAACCTTTGCCCGGAGCACACTCCGGCTAATCTTAGCTCCCTCCACTAAAATCTCCACCACTGGTCCACGCTCGATGCGGAGAGTGTAATCTACCGTGTTGCTCTCCCCGTGATATTCGCGATTCACCAGCGATACCTGTGCCGTGTAGCGCCCTCCCTTTCGATACTTGTTGCGCAGCCGGTCGATGGCATCACGAATGCCTTGCGATGTGACACGGTCCCCCGGGTGGAGATGCGCGTCCTCTTCCACTTCCACCAGCGAATTCTTGATGTCTCCGCCCGTGAGGATGATTTTGCCGACTCGTGCTGGCGGGCCCGGAATAACCTGCAAGCGAATATTCACCTGCTGCGCCGCAGCATCCGGCTGCTCGGAGTACGCCGTGGAAGAGTGATAGAAACCGTTGTCTTCCATGAGCACGCGAACGCGTTCCAAGCCGCGTGTGATTTTGCCCAACGTGAGCTGTTCCCCTAGCTGGAACTTGGTTGTGTTGGCAATCTGGCTCGCTGTCGGTCGATCCGGAGCTCCCACCACGTCAACCGCGCCGATGAAAAAATTGGGTTGGAAAACAAAAGTCAGCCGCACGCCGCCATCGGACGTCCGCTCGGCTTCAGCAGCTACATCCGTGTAGCGCCCTGTGTTGTATAGATTCTTGATGGTCTGTCGAATCTTCGCACGATCCAGCGGCTGCCCTTGCGCCTGGGCAATCTGGCTCCAAACCTTACTTTCCACGTCGGAGCGCACTCCAGAGAGGCGTATCTCTCGGACAGGCAAACCTTGGTAGCTAAGGGTAGCGCTCGACGTCTGCGCGCTAGCCGCAGGTTTTGCTGACGAGACCGCAGTCACCGGAGGCTGAGTCGGGACGACAGACTGCCCCTGCACCACGACTGTGGCCAGCGTCAGCAAATATGTCGAAAGGCTCCCAAGCAACCTCGCTCGCAAATAACCCTCTTGTAGTCTTCAGCTCCCGAAGTCGACGACTCACGGGTCGGTTTCCCACCAAAATAGCTTCGATGGACATAAAGTGCCGAGGTGTTGTACCGGCGACTCCCATGACCCGAATCTTGGCGGAAAACGACAGCCTCTATAATAAAGGGTATTCGGTGCTCCAACCTATGCCTCATGACATTCCAGAGCGTTACTCCCGGCAGGTGCTCTTCCAGGGCATAGGGGCGGAAGGTCAGCAGAAGTTGGCTCAAGCCCGGGTCGCCATCGTCGGATGCGGCGCGACCGGCTCAGCGGTAGCGGCTTTGCTGGCGCGCTCAGGCGTTGGCACGCTGCGGATTATCGACCGCGACTACGTCGAGCTCAGTAACCTGCAGCGGCAAACGCTTTTCGACGAATCGGACGCCGCTGAGTCGCTTCCGAAGGCTATTGCGGCGGCCCACCGGATTGCCGCATTCAATTCCGAAATCGTGGTCGAGCCTAAGGTCGCCGACCTCGTTCCTGCGAATGTGGGTGAGCTACTTGCCGACACCCACCTGATTCTAGATGGCACTGACAATTTCGAGACCCGCTACCTCGTCAACGACTACGCCGTAAAGCACTCCCGCGCTTGGATCTACGCCGCCGCCGTTGGAAGCTATGGCGTCACGCTGAATGTGCTTCCTGGACAGACAGCATGTCTGGCCTGCATCTTCCCGGACTCGCCGACCGGCATGGTCGAGACTTGCGAGACCGCTGGCATTCTGAACTCAGCCGTGAACCTGATCGCTTCGATTGAAGCGACGGAAGCGCTAAAGTTTTTGGTGGGTGCCCACGATCAAATCAGAAAGACGCTGCTGTCCTGCGACGTTTGGCACAACGACCGCGCCGAAATTGCGGCCAGTCATCCACGAGAAGGCTGTCGCGCCTGCGGTAAGCGAGACTTCGTTCACCTGGCCGGAGAAGGCCGTCCGCACATCACTCTATGCGGACGCAACTCGGTGCAGATTCACGAGCAACATCGGCCCATCGACTTCGTCGAGCTCAGTGCGCGCCTTCAGCCACACGGCACCGTCCGGCACAACGACTTCGTCCTGAAATTTTGGCGCGAACCGCACGAGATAACGCTCTTCCCCGACGGTCGAGCGATCATCAAGGGGACGACTGATACGGCGGTCGCGCGGAGCCTCTATGCGCGCTTCGTGGGAAGCTAGGGTCTCACGGCTCCAACCTCCCGAAATCCAGCTCCACATACTCGGCTTGCTTGGTCTTCCTGAGTAAACCCACCACTTCGCTGTGCGACAGTCTTCGTCCCGGTGCCTGATCGGCGCCGGCAATCGCATTCGCCGCGACGGCCAGCACAGCGGTATCCATGGCCAACGCCAGCGGGTCGACCTTGTCAAAAGTGTCGGTAATCGCGTGATGGTGAGTGTCGTAGTCCCCTTCCACCATGGAAAGATTCATCGTGGGCACGCCAGCCACCACAAAGCTCTCATCGTCGGAAAACAGATCGCCGCCCGGAAGAATGTCATCGGCTCCCAACGGCGCCAGGGCCGCCAGCGTGCGCTTCAGCGGTGCTTCCAAGTCCGCACGCCCGTGGAGGGAAAATCCCGTGGGCATTTGCGCTCCGTCGTCCATGATCAACGCCGCCCACAAGTGATCGAGCTGATCTTTGTGGCGGTCGATATAGGCTCGGGAACCCAGGCAAGCCTCTTCCTCTCCCGAAAAGAAAACGAAGCGAATCGTCGCGTTCGACTTGACTCCAAGGGATTTCAGAATCCGGGCCGCATCGAGAACCGCGGCGACTCCTGCGCCGTTATCGTAGGCTCCCTGCGCAGGATCCCAGGAATCGAAGTGCGCCCCTAGGAGCACCACATCATCCGGATTCGTACCGGGCAAATCCGCCACCACGTTCCGTTCGTGAGCCGGATGCGGATCAAACGTATTCTGCACATCCAGGTCCAACTTCACATCGCCTTTGGCAAGTAGTCGCCGTAAAAACAAGCTGTCTTCCTTCGCGACCGAGAGCACGGGTAACGGAGCACGCGGATAGAAGCCTGCTCCCGACGTGTAAAGCATTCGATGCGGCTTATCCGATGCGATCATCATCGCCGCCGCACCCACGCTGGCGAGATAACGCGCGATGCCTGCACGCAGCACGACATAATTCGCGGCAAAAGAATTCGCGCCGACCTCGATGCTGACCAACGCCGCGGCCCCACGCAGTTTCGCAGGATCTTCCGAACACTTCCCTCCCGCAGTCGCTGTACAGGAAGCGAGGGGGACGGTCACACGCCCGTTCGTCCCGGGCGCCCATCCATATGTTCCGATCACAAGAGGCTGCCGCACCGGACTCACTACCGAACCGACCGCACTGACAGGCTTCCATCCAGCCTCGAACGGAAATTCCTCGAAGTGCGCGTTGTCGAACCCGGCTCCACGCAGCGTTTTCAGGATCAGTGCCGCAGCTTTTTGTGATTCGGCTGTGCCAGTGATGCGGCCTCCGATGGTATCGGTGAGGGTCTCCAGAAACGAGATCGACCCGCCGCGGGCCAAGGCTGCGCCGACTATGCGCTCGTTGATCTCGCTAGTGTTTGTTGGGGGTTGCTGGGCCAAGCTCTGCTGCGCGAGAGCAAGGCTATGGAGGATGAGAAAAATAGGCAAAACACGTAACGCCGTTGGGAGCCAGCCGGTGCAACTGGACCGCATGAAATTCATCCGCTACCCCCCGCATCGAGAACGAGCGGATTATATAACGGCTGGTCCGCTACTTCAGGGCTTGTTTAAAATCAAGTCGCTACGTTGCGCTGTAACCCTGCATTCATCAACTTCCAGATAAACTAAATGAACTCTATCGATGACCGAAACAACAGAAAACTTCCGCTTGCGATCTGCCGCGCGGATCGCATTCTTGCTTCTCATTACTCTTACATGGGGTTCCGGCGCGACGGGTCAAGAAACGACAGTTCCCCCCGCTCCGGCGACGCAGCAAAGCGCGACCACGCCTCACTCCGACACCGTGGACCCGCCTTCGGGCGTCTCCGACGATTCGGTGGAAGCGATGTTTCCGCACCTCAAAAACACCCGCTTCTGGCTCTCCGGTCAAAGCAATTTCATTTTCCAGACCCACCCCGAGTTCCATTCTCCGTACAGCGGCAAGAACAGTTTGGGCGCTAGGTACGAGAAGGCGACCTCCCGCGTGGTGACGGTCTATACCGGTGTGCGCATGAACAATTCGACGGAACTGCTGATCCACATCGAAGAGACTGGCGGACAGGGATTGACGACGGGCCTCGGCATCGCCGGCGCTCCCAATCTGGATATCGTGCGCAACCCGTCGCTGAGCAAAGCGCCATACTTAGGGCGCGGCATGATCCACAAGGTATTCGCGCTCAGCAAAGACAAGATTGAAAATCAGCGCAACCCATTTTCGCTTTTCGACGAATTACCGCGCCGTCGCCTGGAAATCCGTTTCGGCAAGTTCAGCATGGTGGATTTTTTCGACCAGAATTCCGTGGGCACGGATACGCACTTTCAATTTGCCAACTGGGCCGTCGATAACAACGGGGCCTATGACTACGCCGCCGACACGCGCGGCTATACCATCGGCCTCACCGCCGATTACGAAGATCGCAACTGGGGCTTCCGCTTTGCTGAGGCTTTGATGCCCAAGGTGGCCAACGGAATTGACTTGGTATGGCGACCCTGGCAGGCGCATGCTGAGAATTTTGAATACGAATTGCGTCACGGATTCATTCCAAAGAAAGCCGGGGTAATTCGTCTGTTGGGCTTTACGAACTACGCCAACATGGGGACCTATCGCAACGCGGTAGCCGAGTTCGACAAAGGACATGTCCCAATACCCGACATCACCAATCATCCGTGGCACATCACTCGCAAGTATGGTTTCGGCATCAATGTGGAGCAGAATCTAGCGCCTCATCTCACGGCCTTTGGTCGATTTGGCTGGAATAACGGGAAGACGGAGTCTTTCGCCTATACCGAAATCGATCAGACCTTTGTCGGAGGACTTGGCGTGGACGGCGCGCTGTGGCATCGCAAACGCGACCGCGGAGGCATTGCCTTCGTCACCAATGCCATTTCCAAAGATCACCGGACCTATCTTGCCAAGGGAGGCTACGGTTTCCTGATTGGCGACGGCGCCCTCAACTATAGCCGCGAGAATATCGTGGAGACCTACTACACGGCGCATGTTTGGCGCGGCATCTACGTGGCTCCGGGCCTGCAACACGTTGTCAACCCCGGATACAATCGCGACCGCGGGCCAGTGCTGGTGCCTAGCTTCCGGCTGCACCTGGAGTTCTGAGCGAGGTTCAAGAGACATATCCGACTGGGAAAGAGGCTTACCCAATTGCCCCATTCACCGGACCTATATCCGTAGGAGTAGATTGTCACTCCCTGAACGCAAATCTCAGTCTGCGGTTGTAAACCTCACGCTTGTTGCTGGCATGCCGTTCGCCCTCGATCACATGCGTTTCCAGCTCGAGGTCTTTGTAGCTGCGGGATTGCAGGGTTTGCATGAACTTCTGCACGGGAGCGGACAAGCCTACATCGCTGCTAACTGCCAAGAACAGCCTTGCTGGCAGTTCCTCGCGCGCGCACTCAGCTTCTTGCTTAAAACTAGAATCGTTGTCGCAAGACACCGCTGGGCTGGCTGCAATCTAGGCGGGGAAAAAATGCTGAATCGCTGAACATGGCGTACCGAGTGAACAACCCGCCTAGAGAGCTGCCTTGCAAAATTCGACGCGATGGGTCCGCCCGGTAGTTTGCCTGGTACGCGTCCACGAACTGATTTTTGGGCTCAACGCATGCAACACTAGCACATTTTTCCGCAGTTGAACTGGGACCGGCGAAGCCCTCCCTACAACTCCCGCCCAGCCATTATGTTATCTTCAGTTGCTTCGATTTTCCGTGACAGAAAAGCTTCCCTATGGCCGAATCTGCTCTTCCCCGCCCCTCCGTTTCCTACCGCTGGATGGTGTTGGCGTTCATCAGCCTTGCGCAGGGCGGGAATTACTACATCTACGACAGCATTAATCCGCTGGAAGACATTTTCAAGCGGCAGTTAGGCTTCACGGGCACGAATTTTGGCTGGCTGAATTCCAGCTACAGCGTCGCGGCAGTCCTCACCCTGCTCATAGGAGGCATCGTCATCGACCGGATTGGCACCAAGAAGGCGCTGACGTTCTTTGGAGGGGTCTGCTTCCTCGGAGCGGCCCTGACGGCCTGGAGAGGCAATTTTACGACGATGGTCCTCGGGCGGACCGTTTTGGGACTCGGAGCCGAGTCCATGATTGTGTGCGTGACCGTAGCCTTGGCTAAGTGGTTCAAAGGAAAAGAGCTGAGCTTCGCTTTCGGAATTAACCTGACCATTGCACGGCTGGCCTCGGTAGCGGCGGACAATTCACCCACATGGGCACACGCCGCGTTCTATCCCAATGGCGATGCGGCGGCGCCAAGCTGGCAGCGGCCTTTGATCGTAGCGCTTGGCGCTGGCGTCCTGTGCGTGCTGGCGGCAGCGATCTATTGGGCACTGGAGAGTCTGGCGGAACGCAAGTACTCGCTCGGCGAAGGCGGCTCGGTCGACAAGCTGGAATTCAACCAGATTTTCCGCTTCAACGCGTCCTATTGGTATGTGGTGATTCTGTGCTTCACGTTTTATTCGGCCATCTTCCCCTTCCGCACGTTTGCCATTGATTTCTTCACCAACAAGCTGATGGCTGGCGGAGCGCTGACCATCGCCGCCGCGACGCAGAAGGCGGGCTTTTTCAATAGCCTGCTTCCCTTCTCGGCGATGATTGCGACGCCGCTGTTCGGACTGCTGGTGGATCGCATCGGCAAGCGGGCGCTGTTCATGATGTTTGGCTCGATCTTGCTCATGCCTGTGTACCTGCTCATGGGCTACACGAATGTGTCGTTGTTTGTGCCGGTGTCTTTAATGGGAATCGCGTTCTCGCTCATCCCAGCGATCATGTGGCCATCGGTGGCATACATCGTCGACCAGTCGCGTTTGGGGACGGCTTACTCGCTCATGACTCTCATTCAACAGATTGGGTTCTTTACGTTGAATCTGGCGATTGGCAAAGCCAACGACTACTCGGCGGCAGGGCTGTCGAATCCTGCGGGTTATCGGTTGGGAATGTGGATATTTTCCGTGCTGGGGTTTGTAGGTCTGTTCTTTGCGATTCTGTTGCGACTGCGGGAGACGGGACCGAATGGACATGGCTTGGAGACGATTACGGCAGCATCTTCGGTGTGAAATTCGCGGCGTTGGGGAGCAGTCTATGGCTTGCCGTAGACTGCCATCGCAAACCCTACCGAAAACCATAGCGGTTGACGCGCTGGCCTTGGGTTCTTTAACCTGCCATCAGGGTCGAAGGCTGTCAGGGACAAGGGGTTAGAGAGAATTCGCTCGACTGAGTTCTCGCACAGGTTTGGACGAGTCTGGAACGCGTCAGATTTTTTGCATCCGAACGTTAGTAACACGCAACACATACAACGAAAAGATACTTAGGCCGCATCTATCTAGATGCAGCCTGACCTGGGGCGCATTGGCCGACGCAACACAAAAACTGAGCGGCGGAATGACCGAGGCCGAGGCGATCGAACGAGCCCAGAAGGGCGACGGCGATGCGTTTGAGGCTCTTTACAGTCTGCATAAGCGGCGCGTTTACTCGCTCTGTTTGCGGATGACCGGAAATCCGACCGACGCTGAAGATTTAGCGCAGGAAGCCTTTCTACAGTTGTTCCGCAAAATTTCAACGTTCCGCGGAGAGTCGGCATTCTCGACTTGGCTGCATCGCATGACCGTCAACGTTGTCCTGATGCAATTGCGCAAGAAGAGCTTGCCAGTGGTTTCGTTGGATGAATCGCCGGATGGCGACGAGGAAGCGCCGAAGCGGGATCTGGGCGCGGACGATTTGAATTTGTCGGGCGCCATGGATCGCGTGGAACTGAATCGCGCGGTAGAGAATTTACCGCCGGGCTACAGATCGGTATTCGTCTTGCACGATGTAGAAGGGTTCGAGCACAACGAAATTGCAAGCATGGTGGGATGCTCGATCGGGAATAGCAAGTCGCAACTGCACAAGGCAAGGATGAAACTCAGGGAAGTTCTTAAGCAACATAGAGCCGGAAAAGCCGAGAAGAAGCAAGCTTGAGATAGCAGGTTTTGGAACAGGGGTTTGCAAGCGTTCTTAAACAAGGGCATTGCGGCAGTGCGGTATCGGAGAAATCGTTATGTTGAATTGCGAACAATTCGAAGATCTTCTTCCTGAAGTGATTGATGGCGGCGCTTGGACCGCCGAGCAGCGCACGCACGCCCAGAGCTGTAAGAACTGCACCAGCCTGGTGAACGATCTGCGCAACATCGCACAAGAATCGAAGTATCTGGCTGAAACCGACGAGCCCAGCCCGCGCGTTTGGCAGGAGTTGCGCAAGTCTTTGGTGGCGGAAGGAATAATTCGGCCGCAAGCAAAGCACGGTCGTTTGATGGATTTCTTTTTCGCTCCCCGCTGGAGACCGATTTTGGTTCCAGTCGGTGCGGTGGCCGCGCTGGCGATTGCTTTCGTGGCTTATCAGTCCGATCGCGGTTCGATGAATGGGCCCACGAATGCTGCGAAAACAGCAGTAACGACGGGGGCGCAATCCGATGTCGCACTGCTGGATGACGAAGATATACAACTGCTGAATCATCTCTCCGTAGAATCGCCAGCCATGCGGGCGTCTTACGAAGACAGCTTGAAAAATGTGAATGCCTACATCCGTGATGCCAAGGAAGTGGCCGAGAAGAATCCTGGCAACGACGCGGCAGAGGATGCACTGATGCAGGCTTACAACGAAAAAACCATGGTGTACGAAATGGCAACCAACCCGTCCGCACACTAACTGTTGTGCGGTATATTTTGGATAGAAACAGGGCCGAGGAGTTTACCCCTCCATACGAGGCCCCCAGAAAAGATGGAGCTTATGTCTAGCCGCCAGCGCGCAGCACAATGCATGGTCCTTACAGCCGTTATGGCTTCGACTCTCGCGTCCGCCCAGACGCGGCAGCAAAAGACGTTCGCTTGCGGCCCCAAGCCTACTGTCTCGGTCACGAACGAGTATGGCCCCATCGCCGTGCATGCAGGCGCTGACAACCAAGTAGTTGTGACGTACATTTTGCACTCCGATAAAGTAGAGGTCGATATGAACCGGAGTGACGACCGCATTACCGTCGAATCGCACTTGTTGCAGGGCGCCAACGGCAGCGCCGGACAGGTGGATTATGAACTCGTAGTTCCGGCGGGGTCGTCCGTAATTCTGCGATCGGACAGCGGCTTGCTGAGCGCTCAAAATCTGCGTGGCGATGTTTCCATTCAAGGGGCGGCCGCCAATGTCGACCTGCAGGACATCAGCGGCGGCCACATCCACGTCAAGACGCTTTCAGGGAATATCAACCTGCTGGAAGCGCACCAGGCCCACGTGGAGATCAGCACTCTCGGTGGCGACGTGACCATGAAGAATGTCGACGGGACGCTGGTGGAAGTCAGCTCCAACACGGGCAAAATCCATTACGACGGGGATTTCGGGGGCAGTGGGGCTTATAAGATGAGCAGCCACACGGGCGACATTGACGCCAGCATTCCAGCTACGGCCTCGGTTGATGTCACAGCCAGTTCCGAAAAGGGCCGCGTGGATAACGACTTTCCGTTGCAGCCCAAGCAGCACACAACTTTCGTTCCTGAAAAGGGACGTTCCTTCATAGGGATTGCCGGAAGAGCTGCTTCCTCCGTATTTCTACATACGTTCAGTGGTAAAATCCGCCTCAAGCAACGCTGAACTACAGAAAACCAATTGGGAGCAGATGGGCACGGACCCGGGGTAACAACATCGTCCTTTTCCGTGCCGTGGAGCGCCATGGAAGTGCGCGCGGTGTTTCTTGTGGGATTCATGGCTTCCGGCAAAAGCAGCGTGGGGCAGGAGCTTGCCCGGCGGCTGAACTGGGAGTTTGTGGATCTGGATGCCAGAATCGAGTGGCGCGAGGGGCAAACCATTCCCGAGATTTTTCGGGACAAAGGGGAGCCTGGGTTTCGGCTCGCCGAAACCAGCGCGCTAGGCGAACTGACGGAATCGCTTGAG
>JANXUC010000168.1 GCA_025352065.1 Acidobacteriaceae bacterium
CCCGGAGATGGCCCTGGAAGTGGCCGAAGCGTGCAGCGGCATCCGTTCCCTGATGTCATTGGTAACATTGGCGGTTATGTACGGATATCTTCTGGAGCGGCGCTGGCTGGTCCGATGGGTGTTAGCCCTGGCCGCAGTTCCGATTGCGGTCGCCGCCAACAGCCTGCGCATTGTTGGAACTGGCCTGCTCGTACAGTACTGGGACCCCGATAAAGCGGAAGGCTTTTTCCACATATTCTCGGGCTGGATGATCTTTGTCGTCTCTCTGTTGCTGCTTTTCGCAGTACGTCGACTTCTGCACTGGATTGCCGGGCGTGGGGATATATCAGCGGAAGATTCTGGCGGCGCGCTCCTCAAAAACAAGCCGGCGGAGTCGGCGAAGTGAGCCAACGAAGCCATCTGCGTTTTTTTTTGGCCGCAACGCTTTTGGCGGCGACGGCGGGATTTCTCTATGCCCATGATTCCAAGGAAATGGAGCACCCGCGTGAGCCGCTGGCGAGTTTTCCACGCTACCTGGCAACGCGCAGTGGAACGGACTACGCTCTGCCGCAAGATGTGCTTGATGTTCTGGGGCATGGAGACTTTCTGCTGCGCAACTACACGGATAGTCTGGGAGTTCCAGATGTGGATCTTTTTGTGGCCTATTTCGCTTCGCAGCGCGCCGGAGATACTCTGCACTCTCCGAAGAACTGCCTCCCGGGAGCGGGATGGTCTCCCGTGGAATCAAGACAAACGGAGATTCGAGTGCCCGGTTCGGCACCGTTTGTGGCCAACGAGTATCTAATTGCCAAAGGCTCGGAGCGCAGACTCGTCTTCTACTGGTACCAGGCGCACAACCGCGCGATCGCCAATGAGTATTGGGCCAAGGTCTATCTGGTAGCGGACGCGATACGCTATAACCGCAGCGACGGATCATTGATTCGAATGACAACCGCGTTGAATCCGGGAGAGCATCCGGAGGGCGCTCGCGCTCGGTTGGTGCTGTTTGCAGGGCAGGTTGTGCCCTTGCTGGACCGCTATATTCCGCGCTGAGATGCTGGGCCGCGTTACTCTAGGAGTAGATTCCGTAGGCTAAAGCATTCCGCGGAACAATGGCCCAGAACTTATCACTTCGTTTTTAAGAAATTTGCTTGGGAGACTCCTGTGAAATATTCCTGGTTGAGAAACATTCGGATTGCCTTTATTTCATCGCTGGTGGTGCTTGCGCTCATGTTTCTGGCCGGTTGCTCACGCGACCCAAATGTCCGCAAACAGCGTTACTTTGAGAGTGGTCAACGCTATTTCGAAAAAGCGAAGTACCGTGAGGCCATCATTCAGTATGCCAATGCGATTCAGGTGGACCCGCAATTCGTCGATGCCCACTATCAACTGGCCCAGTCCTACCTGAAGTTGCAGGATTGGAACTCAGCCTATGAACAGCTGGAGCGTACCGTTGAGTTGCGTCCCGATCACTACAAGGCTCACATCGATATGGCGAATTTGCTGATTTCCAGCCGTGCCCTGGACAAGGCCAAGGAACACCTAGACGTATTGGCGGCGAAGGATCCGTCGGACCCACAGTTTCACGCAGCTATGGCCAACTACCTTTCCGCGCAAGACAATCAGGCAGCCGCGCTGACGGAAATGCAGAAGGCAGTTGGCGGCGCACCGGACAGTGCAGATCTGTTGTTGAATTTAGCTTTCCTGCAAGTACGAGCCAATCAGCCAGACGCTGCTGAGAGCAGCTTTCGGAAGGCGGTCGAACTCAATCCCAGAGCCGTCAATACTCAGATCGCTCTGGGCAATTTCTATCAATCCCGTTCACGCTGGACGGAAGCGGAACAAGTTTTTCGTCACTCCATACTTTCCAATCCAAACAATACCGACGCTCGCGCAGCATTAGCGCGGCTATTCATGGAACAGGGTAAACGCGAAGAAGCTGAAGCGTCTCTGCTGAAAGTGAAAGAGGAGATTCCAGAGAATGGCGTCGCCTACAGAATGCTTGGAGACTTCTACTTCGCATCCGGCGATCTCGACAAAGCCACCAAGGAGTACGAGTCTGTATTTCACTCGCATCCCAAGGATATCCAAGCCAAGAAGAACTACGTGCAGCTTTTGATTCTGAAGAATCGCCTGGACGAAGCGACGAAGCTCAATGACGAGCTCATCAAGGACAACGCAAAAGACACGGATTGCCTGATCTACCGGGGACAAATTCAGCTGCGACGAGGACAGCCTCGTGAAGCCTCCGGCACACTGCAGTCGGTAGTCTCTACCGAGCCTGACAACGGAGTTGCCCACTATCATCTGGGTTCTGCTTATGATGCGCTCGGCAACGCAACTTCTGCGGAAAATGAGTGGCGCAATGCCGTTCGCCTGCGCCCGGATTTGTTCGAGGCGCATCATGCTCTGGCCGCCATTGAGCTGAAGAATTCCGACTATGCGGCTTTGGAAACCTCGGCCAACGAAATTATCAAACTGCAGCCGCTGCTACCAGACGGATATGTGCTGCTTGGGCTCTCCAAGCAGGGACGGAAGGACCAAAAAGGCGCCGAGGGGGATATGCGGAAGGCCATCGAAGTGGCTCCCGAGAGCCCGGTCGGCTACATCCATTTAGGCAATCTATTTTTGGAACAGAAAAAATTTGCCGAGGCGGCGAAATATTACGAGCAAGCCCTAGTTCACGATCCGACCGCAGCAGACGCGCTCGTGGGGGTCGCCCGCGTGTACTCCCAGCAAAACCAATGGGACAAGGCGGTGGCCCGAGTGAATCAACAAATCGAGAAGGTCCCCAACAGTAGCAACTACTACTACCTGCTGGGTGTAATCCACTCCGACAAGGAGGACTACACGTCCGCCGAAACGGCGCTGAAGAAGGCTGTCGACCTCGACAAAACCAACTCCGAGGCTGCGCTAAAGCTGGGTCAAGTGCAAGTTGCCGCGGGGCATGTCGATCAAGCCATCGCTACCTATCAGCAGTCGGCAAAGGACAATCCGAACGATTCTCGTTTTTATGTTCTAGCCGGAGAAATGCTGGAATCGAAACAACAGTGGCAAGAAGCCAAAAACATGTACCAGAAGGCGTTACAAGTTCAGCCGGATAACGCTTTGGCGAAAAACAACATGGCTTACCTGATGTTGCAGCAAGGCGGCAATCTGGACATCGCTCTGGGGATGGCGCAGGAAGCACGGCGCGGCATGCCTGACTCGCCCAACTCTGCGGATACGCTCGGCTGGGCTTTCTATCAAAAGGGAATTTACGCTTCCGCCATCAATCTTTTCAAGGAATCGATCAAGAACGCCGCTGATCAAGACCAGCCTGAAGATCCAGTCACTTTTTACCACCTGGGCATGGCGTATCAAAAGGATGGCAAGAAAGAGCTGGCGAAGGCCAATCTGCAAAAAGCACTGAAGCTCAACCCAAAGTTTGCGCACGCGGATGAGGCTCGGCAGGCGTTGACGCAACTGTAGAACAGTCGGGCAAACGCTGTGACTGCCCTCAGTGGCCCACGTAGTAGTCGTAGCCGCGCTCATGCCAGTAGTCGTGCGGGCGCGTTTCTGAATACGTGATGCGGCCAATTTGCTTGAGCTGCTTGATGCCATACTTAAGCGGGGTTACCAGTCGCAGAGGCGCGCCATGGTCTGCGGACAGCGCAGTCCCGTTGATTTCGTAGGCCAGCAAGGTTTGCGGATGCAGGGCGACCTCACGCTCGATTCCTACAAAATATTCGCCATCGGGTGTTTCAAATCCGACGTACTCGGGGATGTCGTCCGGTCGGGTGCTCGCGTCGAACGGACGTCCGCTACGAGTTGCCGGAGGAAATGCCGCAAGCAAATCCCGCAGGCGGACGCCGCCCCAATGTACAACTTCGCTCCAGCCCTCGACACACTTGAATTCGGTCACCATCTCGAAGTGCGGCAGTCGATGCACATCTTCCATCTTAAGCAGCAAGCCCGGCATCTTGGCTGGCGGCGACTGTGGCATTTCCATGGATTCAGGCTTCACGGCGGATCTCTTGGCGCCGTCCTCGTGAACCTTTTCCGCTTCGGGCGGCGTGTCACTTTCGTCGTCGGTTCCGTCACCGTCCGCGAGATCGGCGGGATCAAGGCCGTAGGTCCAAGCCGCAACGTTGTCGACAAATCTGGGATGCGAGCTTCCGTTCGCAGCGCCTACGAGTTGTAGACGCCAGTCTTTGAGTTCAATCTTAGCCAAGCCCACATCGCCGTTGCGGCGGAAATCTTTTACCGCGTCTGCGGGGCTAAACTCAGGTGCCAGTATGCCATTTTGAAACAAAAGGCGACCCAGTTTTGCATTGAACTCGAGGGCTTTGCGGAAGGGTGCGGCGATCCCGGAAACCTCGGCCCGTGTATTCAGCCAGCGCCAGAATCCC
Source organism: Acidobacteriaceae bacterium (assembly GCA_025352065.1). Classification (GTDB taxonomy): domain Bacteria; phylum Acidobacteriota; class Terriglobia; order Terriglobales; family Acidobacteriaceae; genus JANXUC01. The sequence goes on from JANXUC010000168.1 coordinate 4,371, forward strand.
AGCCCGGCGGCAGCTGCGACGCCTCCAACCAAGAATCCGCGGCGAGATTTTGTTCGCAGCCTGGCGAGAATTTCTCGATCATGTTCTTCAGCTTTCGCGCGCGCTTGAGCCTCTGCTGCGGCAAGGACCTGCATACTATTGTGTTCTGATACGGGAGTGTCTGGCACACTGCCCTTTTGTCCATTCGCTGGTGGCCCGTTCATGTTTGACTCGTTCGGGTTCGGATCACTATTCAGATTGTCATTCATGATGTTGTCATCCATGGTCGGCCACCTTTCCCTGCGCTTCGGCCCCCAGCGGTTCGGCAGCGTACGGCACCAGTTCGTCTCCGATCACCATCGCGCGGAAATTATTCCAGCCAGCGCGAATAACTTGTGCCACGTGCACGAGAAAGAATCCTACGTAGGCCATAGTGAGCCAGAAATGCATCCAGCGCGCCATTTCGTATCCACCGAGCAAGCTGGCTAAGATGTGTGCCTGTGTAGGCTTGTAGATGGCGAGCCCTGTGACCAGCGAACCGAGTCCCATGAGAATTACGCTTGTATAGGCGATCTGCTGTCCACCGTTAAATTTTCGCTTAGGCGGATGATGCTTGCTCAATCCCAAATCGTGCAAAGTGACTTGCAGGGCTTCGCTGAAGGAGTGGCGGTTGGGAACTAGATATCGCCACTCGCCAGAGGCCAGCGTATAGAGGACGTAGATCAGCCCGTTGATGGCGAAAAACCACATGAAGAAGAAGTGGTAGCCCATGCCGCTGGCCAGGCCAAACTCCAGATGCAATTTCTTGTAGAACCAGTCCGGGAATAGTCGCACCAGCGTCCATCCACCCACTCCGATGCGATAGACCTGGTGCGAGTTCAAATCGTTGTGCTGCGAATCCGCCCAGTAAATCAGCAGCCCGGAATAGATCATGATGGAGAGCACAGGGAAATTAACCCAATGCATCCAGCGAATGGCCAGCGGATGTTTGTGCTCCAGAGCAAGTTTCGGAGTTGGGAGGAGGACCGCCGCAGCGGAGTCATCCGGAGGAACAGCGTCCGATGCGACTATGCCCGGCTTGGGCTTAGGGTCCTTCATCGAACCTTCCTTCATGTCTTCCATATCTTCGGGACTCATGTTGGTCTCCGGACCTTGTCGCGCCGCAAACATCAAACGCTAGTCTAGACCCTATATCAAGAGTGCGATTCCGCAGATCCGGGTAAGTGACAGAAATCCACAGGGAATTCTCGAGACCGCGCTACACTTGATGTCAGCAGGCCGCGCACCAGGAGGCAACATGCCGCTTACCCAAGATGAAGTTCTAACCGCTCTGAAAGACTGTCATGACCCGGAGATTCCCGTCAACATCGTCGATCTCGGCCTGATCTATAACGTAGCAATTGACCCTGCCGAGCCTGTCGATGGCCAGCCTCAGGATGTGACGATCGACATGAGCCTCACCTCACCCGGTTGCCCGTCGCACGTGCAGATCAGCGCCGATGTCATTAAGCGCCTGCAGGCTATGCCCGGCATTGGGAACGCAAAAGTCAATATTGTGTGGGAACCGCAGTGGACTCCGGAACGCCTTAGCGCCGCGGCGAAGGAACAGTTGGGGATTGAAGTGTAGTCAGGGCTAGAGTCCTCGGGCAGCCATCAGGCGTTCTCCCACCGACGCTATGGTCTCGATCACCTGCGACGTGGTCTCCAAATAGCGCGGCAGGTCGCGCGCTACCTTGCCAAGGATTTCCCGATTCTCCGCGACGATTACTCCCACTCCAACACCGGCGATGGCGGCCCCTGCCAACCGTCGGCCAGAAAACGCCAATGCTACGCCCGCACCCAGCGACGAAAATATGAGCGCCCGCTTCCACTGTGGAAGATTCCTAATCCGCATTTTTTTCGATCCTCGCTAGCTTGCACAATCACGATAGCGCTTCTGTCTTATACTGCCAAGTCTAAGGAATAACCTATGCGAAAACTTGCATTCCGGCTCTCGACCTTCCTGATCCTCTTGGCTTCACCTACGCTCTTCGCGCAAATCAAGCCTCGGGCGCGCGATCTCGGCGTGCCATTTGACGGCGCTCCGGGACCCTTCAACGCTATCACGGATGTGAAAGGCGTTGAAGTTGGACACACAACGCTGATTTCGGGCAGTGGCCCGCTCAAAGTTGGCGTCGGCCCCGTGCGTACGGGGGTCACGGCCATCCTTCCGCGAGGCAAGAGCAACGTTGCCGATCCTGTTTTTGCGGGATGGTTCAGCCTGAATGGCAATGGTGAAATGACGGGCACAACCTGGGTGGAGGAATCCGGCTTTCTGGACGGCCCGGTGATGATCACCAACACGCATAGCGTGGGAGTGGTGCGCGATGCGGTGATTCAATGGCGCATTCAACACGGGCCACCCGATGAATCCGGCTACTGGTGGTCGCTCCCGGTGGTTACGGAAACCTGGGATGGCGAACTCAACGATACCAACGGCTTCCACGTGAAGCCGGAACACGCTTTCCACGCGCTTGATTTGGCACATGGCGGCCCGGTGGAGGAAGGCAACGTCGGCGGCGGTACTGGAATGATCTGCAGCGAATTCAAGGGCGGCATCGGAACGGCATCGCGAGTCGTGAAGATTAAGGACACAAACTACACCGTCGGTGTGCTCGTGCAATGCAACTACGGGGTGCGCAGCCAGCTTCGCATTGCAGGCGCTCCCGTGGGCAAGGAGATTCAGGATGGCGCTTCTCGCGAGCAATATCAGAACAAGGACATTGGCTCGATTATCATCGTTGTGGCCACCGATGTTCCACTTGTGGGGCAGCAATTGAAGCGGCTAGCTCGCCGCGCCGCCCTCGGACTTGGGCGCAATGGCAGCTTCTCCGGCGACGGTTCAGGAGACATCTTTATCGCCTTCTCTACGGCGAACCCAGGCGCAGGCAAGCCGACCGGCGTGCATCAGATTTCGATGCTCGCGAATGATGAGCTTGACCCGGTATTCCTGGCAACCGTACAAGCCACGGAAGAAGCGATCATCAATGCTCTTGTTGCAGCAGAAGATATGACGGGTATCAACGAAAAGAAAGTTCTCGCTTTGCCGCACGACCGCCTGCGCGAAGTGCTGACGAAGTACAATCGGCTGGCGAACTAGACGCGCTCTGACTTATACACGGACTGGCGAAGCTACTTCGCGCATCGCACCCGCAAACACGTCAACCGCCTTGTCGAGCTGCTGTTTCGTAATGACCAGCGGCGGTTGGAAACGCACCACGTTTCCGTAGACGCCGCCCACGCCGACCAAGAGGCCATTTTCGCGGCAGACTTCTCGAATAGCCTCGGCTTCGGCTGTGGCTGGCGTCAACGCTGCGTCTTTGACCAGCTCAATGCCGATCATCAATCCAAGGCCACGTACTTCGCCGATCAGAGGATTGTCTCTTTGCAGGTCGTGCAGCTTAGCCATAACGTACTTGCCATTTTCAGCAGACCGTTCCGCCAGCTTTTCGCGTTCCATAAACTGGATGTTAGCGAGGGCGGCGGCGCAAGCCACAGGATTGCCGCCGAAGGTCGAGAGGTGATCTCCTGGCTTGTAAGCATCCGCAATTTCCGGTCGCGTTGTGAATCCGCTGAGCGGGAACCCGTCGGCAATTCCCTTCGCGGTGACAAGAATATCCGGCGTGACGCCGAAATGCTCAATGGCGAACATCTTTCCGGTGCGCGCAAATCCAGATTGGACTTCGTCAGCGATAAAGAGAATGCCGTGCTTGTCGAGAACTTTCTTTACTTCCTGGAAATAGTTTGGCGGCGGAATCAGAATTCCACCTTCGCCCCAGACTGGCTCCGCGATAAATGCCGCCACGTCTCCTGCGGTAGCAAAACGCACTGCATCGTCGATGGCCTTGGCGCACTGGCGCGCGCATTCTTCGGGGTCGTTTCTCCAGTTGGAACGATACACATAAGGAACCGGAGCGAACGCAATGCCCGCCGCATAAGGCCCGCCGCGCTTCTTGCGGCCTTGATTGCCGGTGATGCTGAGCGCTCCCCAACTGCGCCCATGGAAACTGGCGTGGAGCGCGATGAATTCGTGCTTGCCCGAGTACAGACGGGCCAGCTTCATAGCGCCTTCAATCGCTTCCGCACCGCTGTTGCCGAAAAACGTTTTCGTTAGTCCCGGTGGCGTGATGTGTGCCAGCTTCTCAGCAAGATCCGCCGTAGGCTGACTGTAATAAATGTAGGAGCCGCAGTGGACCAGCTTATCCATTTGCGCTTTCGCCGCAGCAATCACTTCCGGATTGCAGTGGCCCGAATTCACCACTGAAATCCCAGCGAAGCAGTCAATGTACTGCTTGCCGTTCACGTCCGTGATCACCGCGTCTTTAGCGGTCTCGACGACCACTGGCTGCACGGACTTCACAAACCCGGTCATTACGTAGTCTTTGTATTTTTGGATAGTGTTGTTCATGCTCTAGCTCCTCATTACTAGCTTCTAGCTTTGAGCTAGAATTTTCGGCTGTGCTCTTTCGCCCAGCGTTCGACAACTACTTTTTTCTCGGTATAAAACTCGACTGCATCGCGACCCTGTCCATGCATCACTCCGAAAAAACTGTCCTTCCATCCGCTGAATGGGAAGTAGGCCATAGGAGCGGCGACGCCGATGTTGATGCCAATATTTCCCGCCGGGGCTTCGTACCGAAACCGACGCGCGGCCGACCCACTCGATGTAAACAACGACGCCTGATTCCCGAACGGGCTATTCGACAGAAACTCCATTGCTTCATCCAGGTTGCTGGCGTGAACCATACTCAAAACCGGACCAAAGATTTCTGTATGGGTGAGTTCGCTTTCCGCCGGAACTCCATCCAGAATCGTAGGCTTCAGAAAGTGCCCTGATTCATATTTCGAGATCTTCGGACTGCGGCCATCCACCAGAATCTTGGCTCCTTGCTTTTCGCCGAGCCCAATCAGCGACTCAATGCGATCCTTACTCTGCTTCGTGATCACCGGCCCCATCTGAGTTCCGTCGTCGAGGCCGTATCCGACACGAATTGAAGATGCCGCATCCGCGATGGAGTCTCGAAATGTCTTCTGCGCTTCGCCAACCGTGACTGCAACAGAAACCGCCAGACAACGCTGCCCTGCGCAGCCAAACGCGCTGTCCGAGATGATTTGAGTGGCCATACTCATGTCGGCGTCGGGGAGAATGACGACGGAGTTCTTCGCACCACCTTGGCACTGCGCTCGTTTCCCTTTTTCGCCAGCACGCGCATAAATGTAGCGTGCTACAGGGGTAGAACCCACAAAACTAATTGCACGGACCTTGGGATGATCGATGAGAGTATCTACAGCTGTCTTGCCACCGTTCACAAGATTCACAACACCCTTCGGCAGACCAGTCTTGTCGAGAAGCTCAAACGCCAACTTCATAGTGAGCGGCACATGCTCGGATGGCTTCACGATCAGCGTGTTTCCGCAGGCGATTGCATAAGGCAGGAACCAGAACGGAATCATCCCGGGGAAATTAAATGGCGTAATGGCGGCAACCACACCCAACGGCTGCCGAATCATCATCTCATCAATGCCGCGAGCCACATCTTCCAGGTTGTAGCCCTGCATCATCATGGGGATTCCGCAGGCTACTTCCACATTTTCGATGGCGCGGCGCAACTCACCTTTGGCTTCACCGAAAGTCTTGCCGTTCTCGCGCGTGATCACACGGGAAAGCTCGTCAATATGCTCTTCCAGCAAGAACTTCAGTTTGAACAGCGGCTGAATACGGTCCTCGGCGGGCGTACGCCGCCAATCCGGATAGGCAGCAGCCGCGGCTTCGACGGCCATAGAGACTTCCGCAGCTTCTACTTGCGGAACACTGCCGAGAACTTCTCCGCTGGCCGGATTCATGACATCCTGCCAGTTGCTCGCGGTAGATTCGACCCATGCGCCATTGATGTAGTGCGGAACTTTAATTGCAGCAGCTGTCAACGTACTCATTCAAATAGCCTCAGTATCGTGAAGAATAGAAACTCGTAGAATACGTCCTGCTAAACCAGAGTCGCAACCGTCGCCTTTGCTTCGCAAATAGATGCGATCGCAGCTTCCATCACATCCATGGCTTCGTTCATCTGATCGTCGGTGATCACAATCGGCATCAACAGTCGAATAATGTTGCTGTACGATCCAGCCGTAATCGTGATTAGTCCGTGCTCATAGCAGTATTGCGAAATCTTTCTCGCTTCGTCGGACGCAGGTTCGCGCATCTGCTTCGATTTCACAAGCTCCAGAGCTTGCATGGCTCCCAAGCCACGTACGTCACCAATCAACTCCCATCTTGACTGCCATGCTTTAGCCCGTTTCTGGAACATCGTGCCTAGATGATCGGCACGCGCACAAAGATTGTCCTTTTCGATCAAATCAAGGACAGCCAAAGCAGCCTGACAGGCCACCGGGTTTCCCGCAAAAGTTCCGCCCAGGCCACCAACGCCAGGCGCGTCCATGATGTCAGCACGCCCCGTAACCGCAGCCAACGGCAGGCCTCCAGTCAGGGATTTCGCCATAGTTACGAGATCAGGCTCCAGGCCTAAGCGCTCGCACGCAAACATTGACCCTGTACGCGCGAAGCCAGTCTGAATTTCATCTGCAATAACGAGGATGCCATATTTGCGGCAAATCTCCGTGAGTGCTGGATAGAACCCCGCAGGCGGCGTCACAAATCCGCCTTCTCCCAAAATCGGTTCTACGATGACCGCTGCAACGGACTCCGCAGCAACCACTCGCTTGAACGTATCTTCCAAGTGCCGCGCGCAGAAAACATCGCACGACGGATACTCTTTCGAATACGAACAACGGTAGCAATACGCATAGGGAACACGGTAAACATCTCCTGGAAACGGCTCGAAGCCCGCCTTGTAAGGATGCGTTTTGCTGGTAAGCGAAAGCGCCATATATGTGCGCCCATGGAACGCATCTTCAAAAGCAATAATCGCTGGGCGCTTGGTGTAAGCGCGCGCAATTTTGACGGCATTCTCTACGGCTTCCGCGCCAGTACTAACAAGAATTGTCTTCTTCGGCCCTTTACCGGGAACAATCGCATTCAGCCGTTCCGATAAAGCAACATAGCTCTCATACGGAAGCACGTTGAAGCTGGTGTGCAGAAAACGATCCATCTGGTCGTGAATCGCCTTCATCACGGTAGGCGGCCGGTGCCCGGTATTCAGGCAGCCGATGCCGCCAGCGAAATCGATCATGCGGTTGCCGTCCACGTCTTCAATAACGGCGCCTTCCGCTCTCTCGATAAATACGGGCGAGACGTGAAAAGCCCCTTGCGCCACCGCCGCGTTGCGCCGCTGCATTAATGCTTTGGAACGTGGTCCAGGAATTGCAGTTCGCAGTTGTATGCTGGCCATCTCAGTACCATCCAATTGGAGCTTCGTTCAGGTTGATGTGAACTTGTTTCGTTTCCAGATATTCTTCAATACCGTGCGGCCCTAGTTCACGACCGAAGCCAGACTGCTTATAGCCGCCCCAAGGGGCTTCTACGTAGGTCGGCTGCATGTGGTTCACCCACACAATGCCGCAGCGCAGAGCCTTCACCGTGCGCATGGCCTTGAAGATGTCACGCGTCCAAACGGCTGCAGCGAGGCCATAAGGAGAGTCATTGGCGATTTTCAGTGCATCCTTTTCGTCTTCGAACGGAATCACCGTGGCGACCGGTCCAAAAATTTCCTCGCGAGCAATGCGGGCGCTGTTGTCCACGTCGTAAAAGATTGTCGGCTCTACATAGTAGCCCTTGGCGAACTTCTCAACGCGACCTCCGCCGGAGGCCAGCTTTGCCTCTTTCTTCCCAAGTTCTTGATAGGAACGCACGCGGTCGTATTGATCCTTGCTTACTAATGCGCCCATTTTCGTATCGCGGTCCAAAGGCGCGCCGACCTTAATCGTCTTCGCTTTCGCCGCCATGGCTTCAACAAACTTCTTGTAGATGGATTTCTGGACCAGCACGCGGCTACCTGCGGAACAAACTTCTCCCTGATTGATGAAGACTCCAAACAAGGCGCCGTCGATAGCAGCTTCGAAATCCGCGTCGGCAAAGAAAATGTTGGGAGACTTACCGCCTAGTTCCAGGGTCACGCGCTTTACCGTGTCGGCGGCAGCTTTTACAATGATTTTCCCAACGGCTGCAGACCCAGTAAAGGCGATCTTGTTCACGTCGGGATGCGCAACCAGCGGCGCGCCGCAGGTCTCGCCGAAACCGGTGATGACGTTGACGACGCCTTTCGGTAATCCAATCTCGTCAAACCATTTCGCTACTTCCAACATGGTCAACGGCGTTTGTTCCGCAGGCTTCAGAATGCACGTACAACCCGCAGCCAGCGCGGGCGCCAACTTCCATGCCGCCATCACCAACGGATAGTTCCACGGAATAATTTGTCCGCAGACGCCTACCGGCTCCTTCAGAGAAAGGCTCAGTGCATTATCTGGAACCGGGTTCACCTGTCCAGTAATCTTGGTAGCTAGTCCGCCGTAATACTCAAAGCACGTGGCCGCGTCCGTAATGTCGTACTCAGCTTCGACGATTGGCTTGCCGCTGTTGCGGCACTCTAGCTCAGCCAGCATCGGCAGATTCTGCCGAATCTTGTCCGCGAGACGAAATAGAACACGCCCACGTTCCTGATGGGTCGATTGTCCCCATGGGCCATCTTCAAACGCAGCCTTCGCTGCAGCCACCGCGCGGCTCACATCGGCCGCGGAGGCATCCGGCACCTGCGCAATGACTTCCTCCGTCGAGGGATCGTAGACGGGAAACATCTTATTCGACTTACTCGCGACCCATTCACCGTTAATCAACATCTGATAATTGCGCACTTCAGTTTGCACTCCACCTGGCATGGCAACCTCCTCTTAACCCGTCACCGGCATTAGACCGGACTGCTTTCAAACTTGTGTAGCGGCTGCAAGTGCCGCCTTGCGTCGACCGTATACAAAAAAGAAGAAAACGGCTAGCCCGATAAAAAATGCTGTCCAGCCAAACATCTTGATTTCATACCACTTTAAGGACGTAATTTGCTGTGCCGGAAAGAACGCCAGCGCAATGCCCAGCATGGTGGTGACAAGTCCGCTCAGGCCCGCGAGAAACAATACTCCGCGACTATAGACTCCCTGCCCATCCTGAGCATGGAACGCAAACCGCAGCAACGCTCCAAACATGTAGAGGAACGGCACCAACTGCAGCACGACTGCTAGCGACAGCATGGTCTGGAACGTTTCCTGTACGCCCGCGCCGCCCATAAAATTCATCACAACCAGCAACATCGAAACAACCGCATGCACGATCAAAGCTGCGTAGGGCGTGGCGTACTTCGGGTGTATCTTGCCCAGCCAGGACGGCATGTACGAGTCAAGTCCAGCGACAAACGGAATGCGCGCCGATCCTCCAAGCCACGCTGACCCAATGCCTGCAATCGACAAGCTCAGCAGGAATGCAAACGGCGCAACAATCCACGGCACTCCCACTTGCTCCGCCATGTGACTGACGGCTTGCACAATTCCCTGTAGAACGCTAATGCCGCCCTTACCAACCGCAACCAATAACGTCAAAGTAGCTGCAATGTAGAGCGCCCCGGAAATCAGGCCTCCCCAAGCTACTGCGCCCGGCAAAGTGCGGCGAGGGTCTTCAATCTCGTCCCCCATGACCGACGCCAGCTCGAGCCCGACTAACCCAAAACAGATGACTCCGAAAGAATTCAATACGAACTTCGGATCCGCAGGAAACCGAAAATCCTCCGCAGCTATGTGTACTCCATTTCTGGATACTATGATGATACCGAGTCCAACTAGCACTCCAGCCGCAACAAACGTTCCGATACCACCAAGATTGTTGATCCACTTACCAACGCCGAGGCCCATGATGTTCAGAACCACCAAAACCGTTAGCAGCGACAGTGATGCAATCAGGGCGAACACCTTGTTATCGGCAAGCCCAGAATGCCCAGGTCCCAGTACGAATACTGACACTCCGACGAAATACAACATGACCGTTGGCACATACAGCATGTTATTCGTCCAGTAACACCAGCCCGACAGAAAACCGTGGAAGTCGCCGAACACTTCCTTCGCCCAAAGATAGACGCCGCCTTCACCGGGATAACGGTGCGCCAACTCAATCACAGCTATCCCTTGCGGCCAGAAAAACAAGACTAACGACACAATCCAGAGCCAGATGGTGACGCCGCCGTTCGCCGCAATCGACGGCACAACATTCAAGTTGAACACCGCCACCACAAACAGAAGCACTAAGTCCCTTCGACCTAAAACACGCTTTAGGTGCGTGGATTCAGCCTCTGGTTCTTGAGCGGACAAGGATTCTCCTCTTGATTGCGATTGCAGGTTTGGGTAGCAACGCCGGGGGGTGGCGCGCTACCCAAATCGTAGTGTGCAAGTTGCGTAAGGCTCTAGTGCGCTGCAGCCAATACCGGATTCTTCAAACGCTCATGTTGAGCTTCCGCCAGTGAATCCGCAATATCTGCGAAAGCTGCGATGTGCGCGTCAATATCGGCTTCCGTGTGTTGCACGGAAATCGTCCACTGCTCGTCCCACCAATAGGGTTGACACATCACGCCGCGATTGACCATGCCAAACCAATAGTGCCGCCATAGATCAACGTCAATTGGCTCCCAGTCGCGGTAGTTCCGGATCTCTTTCGGGTAAAACATTAGCGCGCCATTCGCCCCAGCTTCAGCGATATAGCCTTGGATGCCGGACTTAGCTACGATCTTCCGATAGCCGTCGACTAACTTCATGCTCAGCTTGCCCACGTGAGCATAGTTCTCGCGTGTAAGCACTTCGCGGAAAGTCGCCAGACCGGCCGCCATCGCAACTGGATTCGTGTTGTAAGTACCACCATGGAAGACTTTGTGTTGCGCGATCAAATCCATGACGGAAGTATGCGCACCGAAAGCAGCCAGTGAAAATCCCCCGCCAATCGACTTCGCGATACAAATCATGTCCGGAATAACGCCGAAGTATTCCGAGGCACCGCCCCAGCAGAGTTTTGCGCCAGTTTTAACTTCGTCAAAAATGAGCAGCGAGCCGTTCTTGGTGCAGATATCCCGCAGTCCTTGCAGGAAGCCAGGTTGCGGCATGCAGAGACCGACATTCATCAAAATCGGCTCAAGAATTATCGCCGCGATTTGACCGGGGTTCTCCTTGAAACGCCGCTCCACGGAAACAAGGTCATTGAAGGTAGCGATCACGACATTATCAATAGACGCTTTTGGAACACCCATGCCGCCAGGCACCGACGTGGGAGCGTTGATATCTCCGTAATCCGGCGCATGCGGCTTCACGCTCACCAATGCGGCATCGTGCAAGCCGTGGTAAGCGCCCTCGAACTTCACAATCTTGTCCCGCTTGGTCGCAGCGCGAGCAATACGGATCGCGTGCATGGTCGCTTCCGTACCGCTGTTGCCAAAGCGACACATTTCAATTGGGAAGCGCGTACAGACTTCTTCCGCGAGTTCCCATTCCATGTCGTGAGGCATCCCGTACATAGTGCCGGTGCTCAGACGTTTCTCGACAGCCTTCATCACCGCCGGATGGCAGTGTCCCGCCATCAACGCGCCGAAAGTCAGGTTGTGATCTATGTATTCATTGCCATCCAAGTCACGGAACTTACTGCCGCTGGCGTCTTTTACAAAGATGGGATAAGGATCGTAAGCCCGGTAGTTACTAGCAACGCCTAGCGGAAGGCGTTTGAGATTACGTTTGTGAGCTTCCGCGGATTTAGGCGTGCGGCGTTCATAGGTGGAAAGTTCTTTTTCCAGTTCAGGGTACATCGAGTTGCTCCAGGTATCGCAGGCCGTAGGCCATTAGAGTATGCAGAATGCATGTGGTGCGCGGACGTGTTAGTCCCACTCGATCTTACGCTTTTAAGGGCGCACCCGGGCAACCGATACGGCCACCCGGGCTTACATAATTAGAAGAACAACTTCAATGCCACCTGCATCAACCGCGGATCAGCGGCTCGCTTGACCAGACCGAAATCTGAGCCGTCGCTGAAGATGCCGTCGGGGTTGAGGAACTTGGTGTGGTTGAACGCGTTAAAAACATCCAGCCGAAATTCTGTGCGAAAACGTTCGTTAATCGCCGTGTTCTTTTGAATGGAGATATCCGTGTTGTCAAGTCCGGATCCACAGCAAACGGAGCGGGGTGAAGTTCCTTGCACGCCCAAGGCTGGCGTCGAGAACTGCGCCGGATCAAAACCGTAGCCGGCGTGCTTGCGTGGATCCTGAGAATGAAACTTACCGCTCAAATTCGGGAATGTGGGGGACGAGAATCCAGACGAGTTGCCCGTAAGATTTTCGTCTCCGTAGGAGAAGATGTGGATCGGAAAACCCGATTGGAACTGCGTGATACCGGAAATAGCCCATCCATTCAAAGCCTTACCGGTGAAGCCGGAATATTTCGGGACCGGCAGTTCCCAGTAATAACTGGCCACAAAGCGGTGCCGCGCGTCGAACAAGGACACGGAGCGGGTACGTCGCGGGTTGGTGGGATCAAGGAAGTCCTCGAAGCTGGACGCCTGGTCAATCGACTTGCTCCAAGTGTAGGCGATCTGGGTTTGGAACCCTTTGCCAAAACGCTTGTCCAGACTCGCTTGGAAGGAGTTGTAGTTCGAAGCTCCTCGGGTGTCTTCAGCGAAAATGTTCGAGAAGACCGGAGCTCCATCCGTCGGACATCCAACACCGGTCGTCGGAACACAGTTCGGAGAAGAATATGGCCGCAAACCAACGAGATCCAGATTCGTCCCGCCAGCGGCACCTGTTATCACCGTCCCGTTCGGCATGTGGAACGGCTGCCCGCTCGGCACCAAGACGTTGTACTGGGAGTCTTCTCCAAACACTCCGCAAGAGTTGGGCCCACTGTACGTGTTGATGTCCAAACAGGTTTGTGGGTTAGCGCGATTTACGTCAAAACTCGCCAGCAGCCGGTGCGACTGCGAACCAACATAGCCGACCTGAAGTTGGGTTCCTTTAGCGATTTCGCGCTGAATGGTCAGGTTGTATTGCGCTGCATACTGCGTACGCATATGCGGCTGGAATTCACCGAACAGCAAGATCGGCTCGAACAGGGACCAGTCAATCGCAGTGCCTGGTTTCGGATCGAGAACGCCATTGGCGCCGTTTGCCAGCACCCTGCCGCTCTGGTTAACGTAAGGCGTATTGAACAGCGTGCTGGCGGTCGTCAAACTAATGCCAAACGGAGGCTCTGCGCTGAACTGCTCGAGCACGAGCTGCTCGATCGGGTTGTAGAACAGGCCCCAACCTCCGCGAATGCTGGTCTTGCCATCCCCTTTCGGATCCCAAGCCAAGCCAATACGGGGAGCAAAGGCCTTGTAATAAGTGGTCGTAAGTCCGTCCGGAACACCTTTCTCTCCCGGAAATACTAGGCCTGTCGGGAAGGCCGAAGCGCAATCGTTTGTGCCGGTCTGCAGGCACGGGTAGCGCTGCGTCGATTGTCCGGGGCGGAAAGTCTGAACCCGCTTCCCAATATCTTTCTGAGGAGTGTTCAGTTCCCAACGCAAGCCATAATTCATGGTCAAGCGATTGCTGATTTTCCAACTATCCTGCCCGAAGAAGTAGAAGGATGATGTGCGCACGTGCTCCTGCTGCGCCGCACCCTGCTGGTATTGATCCGGCAACCCAAGGAGATAGTTCGGCAGCAGGCTCTGGGAAGCGCCGGAACCAGTACCGTTGAAGTATCCGGGATCATTGCCACTGCATATCTTCTTGATACCGGCAGGGTCGTTCGGATCGATCGTGCAGCTGCCAAAGTACTGGAAATAGCCGCTATTTTCGAAATAGAGAAACTGGTCAAACCGCATCCGCCGAACGTCGCCACCGAACTTAATGGTGTGTTTTCCCTTCACCAGCGTCATGCTGTCCGTAAATTGGAATGAATTCCCAACTTGCGGAAGCTCACCTTCAAAGTTATTGCCGATTACAAAACTACCGGAAACGGAAATGTCAGGGACACCTTCACGACCCGCTCCAAGACCAGGAGTAATGCCGTATTTTGCATCGCTTGTTGCCAGACCATTCGCTGTAAACGCACCGGGAGCGTCCGTTGTCCCCGTAAAACAGAATGCCGCAGCGGCAGCACTGCAGGAATCAGTTACCAGATTGGTCTTCTGGGGGTGATTGAAAGTGCGCTGACCTTCGCGCATGTAAACTACGCGCGCTTCGTTCACGATGGAATTGGAGATAGTCCATGTGTGGCTGATATTCAGCTGTTGATCGCGGGTTGCGCTGTTGCCGCCGAAACCGGGAACATTGGCCCCGGCTGCCTGGAAGAAGTTGTAAGGATCGAACCTCGCCCCGTCCTGGTAATAATAGTAGCCGGAGAGGTTTTGTTTGTCGTTGATGCGATGATCGATCTTCAGCGTCGTTTGATCTGTGCGATTGCTCCCATTCAGGACGGCCTGGTAGGTGCTCGCGCCAACATTTGCGTTCGGCACGAACCTCAGCAGATCCGCAGCTACCGGATCTTGGCAGGCGGTCGGGATCTGGTTGTCAATTCCCGTCTTTGTGTTCGTGAAAATGCCAGGAACAACATTTGGACCCACCTGATGGGCGCCGTAAAAAGATCCTGATTGGATCACGGCACCAGGATTCTGCGCCAGCACGGCCGACTGGCATCCTGGTCTTGCATTGAAAATATCCGCCACAAACTGGTCGGAGATTTGACCACCAAAGTTCAGGCCTGAATTCAGGTCGGTAGCAAGAGCAGTTCCGCCCGCCGAGAAGTCTCCGCCCCGCTCGGCGTTGGTCGGTACAGTTACGTCGCCGCCCGACTGCCCCTTGCGAATACGGTCCCCTTCGTACGACGCGAAAAAGAAAGTCTTATTTTTTCGAATCGGCCCACCAAAAGTAGCGCCGAATTGATTCTGAACGTATTTCGCCCTGCTGGGATCGAAATATCCTTTCGAGTTCAAAACCTTGTTGCGGAGAAAGTCATAAGCGTTGCCGTGGAAGTTATTGCCGCCAGATTTCGTGACCACGTTAATGACAGAGCCAGAATTGCGTCCGGACTCAGCGTCAAACGCATTGGTCAGGACGCGGAACTCCTCGACTGCATCGGGACTGGGGTCAATGGTAGGAGTGTTGACGAACAAATCGTTCGCGTCACCACCATTCACGCTGAAGTTATTCGCTCGGCCTCGACCGCCATTGACCGACACGCTTCCTGCATCCGAACTGCCCGTGTAGAGGTCCGCGCCAACGGTCGACTGCACACCAGGCTGCAACGCCAGGAACTGATACGTGTTGCGAGCGTTCAGTGGGAGCTGCGCAATCGAGCGATCGTTGATGACCGCTCCCAACTGCGTGCTGGTTGTATCCACGATCGGCGCTTCCGAGGTGACTTCGACAATATCCTTCCTCTCGCCGATCTGCATGGTCGTATTCAGCGTGAGGACCTGGTTGAGCTGCAGCAGGAGGTTGGCTTGTACATTCTTCTTGAACCCTGCGACGTCGAATTCGATCCGATAGGTGCCGACTGGCGCTTCCGGGAAAGAATAGGCTCCGGATTCGTTCGTGACTGTGTTGCGAATCACACCGCTTGCTTCATTAATGAGAGAGACCTGAACGGCAGCGAGTGAAGCGCCACTGGAATCGATCACCTTACCCGCAATGCGGCCGCCCGTACTTTGAGCGGAAACTGCAGCTGTGGAGGTGAGTAAAAATGAGAAAACCAGCCACGCACAAGCGTGACGCATACGGGAAGCGCGCATCGAAACCCTCCGAGACGGAACTCAACTTTGCCGAACAACTAGCACTGGCAAGAGAAACAAACCTTGCTATAATCGTGCAAGGTTATTGAAAGTGTAGCGCCGTGTCAAGGAAAAACGCCATCCCCCTTGGCGAGATAGGGATCGAGTGTCTTCCAAAAATCATAGCGAGAATTCTTCTACCGATTATCTGAAGATTGGGGACGTAGCGAAACTCGTCGGTGTTTCGCCTTCGGCTATCCGGGCCTGGGAGAGTCTTGGGCTTGCCCACCCGCAGCGCACCGAAAGCAAGTACCGGCTCTACACACGCGAAGACGTTAAGCTACTCAAACGCGCCCGCTATTTGCGAAAGGTGCGCGGTTTGAATGCGCCTGCCATCGTACAGTTATTGAAACGTCAAGGAGCGGTGCGCGCGCCAAAAAACGGGACATCCAGCGCCATCGGAGCGCGCTTGCGACAACTGCGCACAAAGCGCGGCCTGTCGCTGGCTGCTGTGGCCGAAAAGATCAATATCTCGGTCGGATTCCTGAGCGCCGTGGAACGCTCCCACATGAGCGCCTCCATCACTACGCTGCGCAAGCTGGCGCAATTCTATAAATCCAATATTTTGGAGTTCTTTGACCCGGGCGAATCGCATTCGCCGCTGGTCAGTCCGAAGACGCGCAAAGTGCTGGATGTTGCGCCGGGAATTTGCATGGAGCTGCTTGCCGTCGGCAACCCTGTTATGGAAGCCCACTTGTTCCGCATCGCTTCCGGTGCGGGCAGCGAAGAAAGTTATACGCACGAAGGCGAAGAATTCCTGTATGTTCTTCGAGGCGAGTTTGCTATCGCGCTGGAGAAGGAAGAATACCGGCTAAAACCGGGAGACAGTTTTTACTTTGAGAGCACCACGCCGCACCGGTGGTCGAACCCCGGCAAAGTTGAAACGCAAGTGTTGTGGATCAACACGCCGCCAACGTTCTAAGAATGAAGTGAGTGCGTCAATCCTAACTTTAGGGGCATGCCCGTGACACGAACGCAAGCAGCGAGCAGTTGGATCCTCAGTTTCTCGATCACACTCTTAGTCCTGTCTAGCATGGCCTTCGCCGCTGGCCAACAAAAGGCCACCATAATTCTAACGAACGCCCGGATTTATACCGTTAACTTGCATCAGCCGTGGGCGGAAGCGCTGGCTGTTTCCGAAGACAGAATTATTGCGGTGGGCACAAAACAGCAGATCGACGAATACCGCGGCCCCAACACACAGGTCATTGATGCTCACGGTCAACTGGTGCTGCCTGGATTCACCGATTGCCACATTCATTTCATGCAGGGGTCTTTAGGTTTGCAGCATGTCGACTTGAATGGCACGGAAAGTGTCGCCGAGATTCAGGAGCGCGTAAGAACCTACGCCGCCGCACATCCGAAAGAACTCTGGATACTTGGCATGGGCTGGCAGTATCCCATATTTGGGCCGTCGGCATTACCCCACAAAAGATTGCTGGATGAAATAGAACCGAATCGCCCCATCCTTCTCGATGCATACGACGGCCACACCACTTGGGCCAACAGCAAAGCTCTGGCTCTAGCCGGAATAACTAAGGACACGCCGAATCCACCGAACGGAACTATCGTCAAAGATGAAAATGGTGAACCAACTGGAGCGCTGAAGGAAAGCGCGGGCGACCTGGTGGGCAAACTCACGCCAAAACCGACGCGGGAAGAACGCATGGTGGCACTCCGCGCTGGACTCCGCGAAGCTAATCGTGTGGGCCTCACACGAGTGCATAGTGCCGGAGGTGACTTTGAATACCTTGACCTCTATGACGAACTTCGAAAGCAAGGCCAGCTCACGGTTCGGCAGTATATTGCATACTTCCTCGATCCACCCGAACTAACGAAGGATGCACTCGGCAAAATAGAAGAAGCTCGACGCATCTACCACGATGACTGGATCGAAGGCGGATTGGTAAAGACCATGCTCGATGGCGTGGTCGAGTCGCACACGGCCGCCATGCTCGAACCGTATTCGGATGACCCCACCCAAAGCGGCAAACTCTTTTGGGATCCCACAAAATACAAAGAAGCGGTTGCTGAACTCGACAAGCGTGGCATTCAGGTCATGACTCACTCCATCGGGACGAGTGCGGTACGACTGGCGCTGGATGCCTATGAAGGCGCTGCTCAGACCAATCACAGCCGCGATCTCCGGCACAAAATCGAACATATCGAAACGATTACGGCGAACGATATTCCACGCTTTGGCACACTCGGCGTAGTGGCCAGCTTCCAGCCGCTACACGCTTATCCGGACGACGACACACTGAAGGTGTGGGCGGTGAACGCCGGGCCAGATCGTGCCTCGCGCGCATGGGCGTGGCAGAGCGTCGCCAGGAGCGGAGGCCGCCTCGCATTCGGCAGCGATTGGCCCGTCGTCACCTTGAATCCATGGCATGGAATCCAGAATGCCGTCACGCGTCAGAAGCGGGACGGCACACCCGCAGGAGGATGGGTACCCAACGAGCGAGTAACTTTGGAACAAGCCATAGAAGGTTACACCCTGGGTGCGGCTTTCGCGGGCCATCGGGAAGCATCAGAGGGGTCCCTCGAAAAAGGCAAATTAGCAGACCTTCTTGTTCTGGATCGAGATCTCTTCAAGATCGCTCCGAGTGACATTCATAGAACCAACGTCCTCCTAACCATGGTTGGAGGCAAGATCGTGCACCAGGCGG
Source organism: Acidobacteriaceae bacterium (assembly GCA_025352065.1). Taxonomy (GTDB): domain Bacteria; phylum Acidobacteriota; class Terriglobia; order Terriglobales; family Acidobacteriaceae; genus JANXUC01. The sequence continues at coordinate 22,827 of JANXUC010000168.1, forward strand.
CGGAGATGGCTGCCACGACTACGGGGAATTCCAAATGAAACGATGGCTCGCAATTCCGCCGCTGGTAGCAATTCTTGTTTTAGGATCCTGCGCAAAGAAAACGCCCACCTTGAATTTGCTGGTATGGGAGGGCTATGCCGATGCGTCATACGTAAAGGCGTTTGAGGAAGAGAACGGCTGCAAGATCTCAGCCTCGTATATGGGGTCAAGCGATGAACTCGTAGCCAAACTGCGCGGCGGGAGTGCATCGAACTACGACGTAATTTCTCCCTCCAGCGACGTGGCCGCCATGATCGCTACGAATGGGTTGGCGGCTCCGCTCGACCTGACCAAACTTCCTTCTTACAACCAGCTCTCTCCGAAGCTTACTTCTCTGCCTCTTGTGCGGGTAAACGGGCAAGTATATGGCGTGCCGTTTATGTGGGGCCCGGATCCCCTTATCTACGATTCGACCGTGTTCCCAACGCCTCCAGAAAGCTGGAGCGTACTCTGGGACGCGAAGTACAAAGGCAAGATTGCGGTTTGGGACGATCTTTCCACTGTCTACATGGCGGCGCAGGTACTGGGCTACGACAAGCCAAATCAAGAACAACTGTACAACTTGACCGACGAACAACTCGAAGCAGTCAAGAAGAAACTGCTGGAGTTGAAGCCCAACGTCCGCAAAATGTGGTCCACCGGCGGTGAACTCACAAATTTATTCCAAAACCATGAAGTCGTCGCCGCCATGGGGTGGCCGCTCATGACCAACCAGCTCCGTAAAAGCGGGTTCCCAGTCGGTGAAACGATCCCGAAAGAAAACACTACGGGATGGATCGATCATTTAATGATTACTTCAGCCAGCGAGAATAAAGAACTGGCACACAAGTTCCTGGAATTCATGATTCAAGCGCAAACGCAAAAGAAGATCACCGATGTGACCGGCTATACGCCAGCCAATCCACAAGCCGGGCAGCTCATGACCGCCAACGAAAAGAAGAATCTACACTTGGACGATGTCGACAAATACCAGCAACGCATCTACTTCTGGCAAAACGTTTCACGGCGCAGCAAGTACAACGAGATTTGGAACGAAGTGAAAGCAGCTCAGTAGGCCCCGCATGGCGCTTCTCTCCGTTCGCAACGTCGCCAAAAGCTTCGGCAAGACGCAAGTCCTGCGCGACATTTCTCTCGAAGTCGCCGAGGGTGAATTCCTCACCATTCTGGGCGAATCCGGTTCTGGCAAAACCACGCTGCTGCGCATCGTCGCCGGATTCGAACAGGCTACGTCCGGCGAGCTTTGGATGGACGGCGAACGATTGGACGCGCTCCCTCCTTACAAACGGCGCGTCAATACAGTCTTCCAGCACTACGCCCTCTTCCCGCATATGACGATTGAGGCAAACGTCGGCTATGGCCTGCACATCGCTGGCGTTCCTAAAGCCGAAACTACAACCCGTGTTGAAGAGGCGCTTGCGATGATCAAGATGACGGCGCACGCAAAGAAGAAACCCTCGAAGATTTCCGGCGGACAACAACAGCGGGTGGCACTGGCAAGAGCGTTAGTAAATCGGCCGAAGTTGCTACTACTCGACGAGCCGCTTTCGGCGTTGGATGCCAACTTGCGGCGCCAGATGCAGATCGAGTTGAAGGCTCTCCAGCGTGAAGTCGGGATTGCTTTCGTCTTCATCACGCACGATCAGGAAGAAGCCATGGTGATGTCGGACAGGATCGCTCTACTGCGGGGCGGGAACCTGGAACAGATCGCGGCGCCACGGGAAATCTACAATCGTCCGGCAACCGCCTATGTCGCACAGTTCATCGGGCACACCAACCTTCTCCGCGGACGCGTGGAGAAGGGCATCGCACATTGCGGCTCGATGTCGTGGCCCGTCAGCCTTGCCGATGGCCCGTGTGCCTTTTCAGTCCGCCCGGAAAACATTCGCGTCGCGACCAGCCCCGCAAATGGCGCGGTGGGCTTTGAAGGAAAGCTCCTGAATCAGGCTTTTCACGGGGCCACCGAACTCCTGCGCGTGGAGACATCCGACAAGTCTGTGTTCTCAGTGCGGGTAGCGGGAATGGGTACGCAAGGATTGGCGAACACGCTAAAACTGGAATTCTCTCCGCAGGATGCTATTCCAGTTCGCGACGCGGAGGCCACGTAATGTTTTCACGCGCGTACAAGGCTGCGGTCAGCCTTCCTCCGTTAATATGGGTTACGCTCTTCCTGCTCGTACCCTACCTCCTAATGTTTTGCTACAGCTTCTGGACGGTAGCTGGCGGTAACGTCGTTCATCAATGGAATCTGAGCAATTACGGCGACTTGATTACGAAAGATGTTTATAGAGCGACTCTCTTCCGCTCCATGAGGATTGCCGCCCGGGTCACGATCTTCGCACTGCTGCTCGGCTACCCTCTGGCCTATTTCTTATCATTTTATGCGGGGGCTCGCAAGAATCTGTTCTATCAACTCGTCATCATCCCTCTCTGGGTCAGCTACCTCGTCCGCGCCTACGCGTGGAAGACGATTCTAGGCACCGACGGTGTCCTGAACACGCTCCTGCAATTTCTGCACATCACGCAGCATCCTGTAGATTCTCTTCTTTACAGCCCATTCGCAGTCGTTCTCACGCTCACGCATATCTATACGCCGTTTGTGGTATTGCCGATTTATGCGGCCTTGGAACACATACCGCGCACTCTGGTTGAGGCTTCCAATGACCTTGGCGCCTCACCCGCGCAGACATTCTGGCGAGTCATCTTCCCTCTTTCCGTTCCTGGAATGGTTGCCGGAGCGACGTTCGCATTCGTTCTCAGCCTTGGAGATTTTCTGGCCCCGCAGCTTCTGGGCGGACCCAGCGGCATCATGATTTCGAACATCGTAGTCAGTCTCTTTGGTGCGGCCTTCAACTGGCCATTGGGCGCGGCAATTTCGTTCTGCATTCTGGTACTAGTTGTTTCACTGTTGGCACTGACCGAGCGACTTGAAAAGAAATGGAGCTACTCGTGAGTACCGGCGCACACGCCTCCCGCAAATTGCGCTGGCTCTCCGTACATTCCGTCGCCGTCTATGCGTTTCTATATCTGCCCATCGTTACGCTGATCGTGTATTCGTTCAACGGCGCGGGTGTTGGAGGATTCCCTCCGCGCAATCTTACTCTGAACTGGTACCGCATTCTATGGCAGGACGATCCCATCTGGGTCTCCGTGCAGAACAGTCTGATCGTCGCTGCATCCGCGGTCGGAATTGCTCTCGGTTTCGGAATTCCAGCGGCGCTAGCGTTGGATCGTGCCGACTTCCCCGGTAAAGCCATTTTCCGAAGGCTGGTGCTGCTGCCGCTCATCCTGCCGGGAATCATTACAGGGCTATCGATTCTAATGCTGGTCAATGTCGCGCAGGTCAAGCTAAGCCTGTGGACAATTATCCTCGGCCACGGCACGGCGCTAATTTCCGTCGCAACAACCGAAGTCTTCGCTGGCTTGCAAAAGCTGGACCGCGCTCAGGAAGAAGCCTCGCTCGATCTCGGAGCAAACTACTGGCAAACGTTTTGGCGAATCACTCTTCCGAATCTAAAGCTTCCCATCATTGGCGCTGCACTGCTGATCTTCACCCTGTCGATGGATGAAATAGCCGTCAGTTTTTTCCTCATCGGCCGCGACAATACACTGCCGCTTGAAATCTGGGGACGTTTGCGCCGCGGCATTACTCCAGAAATCAACGCTATTTCAACAGTCATTTTTGTCTTTTCGCTGGTCGCCATCGTTCTCTGGTACAGAATGAGGATGCCCGCAGAAATACCTGCAGAAATGCCAGCGGAGAATTCCGTTTCCTATCTCTAAAAGTTTTCGCAACCGAGGAGCAATGCATGAGTGCCAATCGTAGAGACTTCATAAAATACGTGGTCGCGGGCGCCGTGGCCAGTGGCTGCCCCATAGATCAAACGTTGCTGGCAGCTCCTAACGATACGGCGCCCCAAGTTGAGGGCGAAGAAAACCGCATCTGCCATCAAGTACGCGATGGCCATACTTTCACACTGCCTCCCGCAACCAAACGGCACGATGTTGTGATCGTCGGCGGAGGCATCAGCGGCCTGACCGCAGCACACTTACTGCAGCATCGCGATTGCCTTCTTCTGGAAAAGGAACCGCATTTTGGCGGCAATGCCTATGCGATGGAGCACGACGGCATGGCCTTCTCTACCGCGGCCGCTTATACGGAAGTTGAGGTGGCCGATTGGCTCGCCAGCGAAATCGGTATGGAAAAACTTCCGATTGCCAACTGGGATGGCACGATCATCCAAGGTGAGTTTATCCCGGACACATGGGGTGACGGTCTCGATCACCTTCCGTATTCGCAAAGCATTCGTGAAAGCTTCAAGAAGTTCCGCCATGAAATGCTCGGCATCGATGTGGAGAATCGCATCGCCGAACTTGACAATCAGCCGTTTTCCAACTTCATGAAGGGATACGCCCCTGAAATTCAGCAGTGGTGGGATGGTTTCGGCCCCTCGAACTGGGGAGCAGTCAGCAACGAATCCTCGGCTGCGCTGGGCATATGGGCTGTGCAATTTGCAGGTGGAGAGAAGCGCGTCGACAACCGTTACACCTGGCCGGGAGGTTTAGGCGCAATTTCCAAGCGCTACACCGAACTACTGCGACCAAAGATGGGCGAACGCATGGTGGGCGGCGCCACCATCGTCAGCGTGGCGCAGCAAAAGCATGAGGCACACGTGACCTACATGCACGCTGGCGCACTACATACAGTCGCTGCCAAGGCAGTCATCATGGCCACTCCGAAGTTCATCACCCGACGAATCGTGCATGGACTCCCGCAAAAGCAGAATGACGCTATGGGAAAAATTCGCTACCAACCCTATCCAATTGTGAACCTGATTTTCGACCAGCCCATCTTCAATAAAGGCTACGATAACTGGTGCCCAGGCAACCGCTTTACTGACTTTATCGTAGCCGACTGGGTCGTGCGCAACAAGCCCGGATACAAGCAAAAGCACAACATCCTAACCTGCTACACGCCACTGCGGGAGCACGAGCGCGCACTCCTGCTGACCGAAGCAGGCGCGCAGAAGATTGCAGCTGAGGTCCTACACGATTTCCAAATGCTATTTCCAGGATCGGACGTCAACCCGAAAGAAGTCCACATCTACAGGCGAGGGCATCCTCTCTTTATGTCAACGCCAGGCCAATACACAAAGACCATGCCTTTGGTACGCGAACCGATGGAAAGAGTTTTCTTCGCGAATACCGACTCCGAAGGGCCGGAATCGACCACGGCAATGGCCATCCAAGCCGCCCGGCGCGCAGTGAAACAAGCTGAAGCTCGGCTGGCGGGTAAACCTGTGGCAGCATAGACCTCAGGTCATTCGATAGGGGCACTCCTCCTCAAAAGGCAGCTCTCCTACCTGCTTTTCATCCCCGCATAGTAAACTAGAAACTGAAGACATTCAGGCTCCTGCTTTTCTTCCGTAGCATACCCGAGAGGAAACCAATACTTTGAGTTTGAACATTAGGAATATTGCCATTATTGCGCACGTCGACCACGGCAAAACCACGCTGGTGGACGCCATGTTGCGCCAGAGCGGAACCTTCCGCTCGAATGAGGCGGTTGTCGACCGCGTCATGGATTCGAATGATTTAGAGCGCGAACGCGGCATCACGATTCTCGCCAAGAACACCGCCGTCTTTTATCACGGCGTGAAGATCAACATTGTCGACACACCCGGCCACAGCGATTTCGGCGGCGAAGTCGAACGCGCACTCAAGATGGTGGATGGCGTCATGCTGTTGGTCGATGCCAGCGAAGGTCCTCTGCCGCAGACGCGCTACGTGCTGACCAAAGCCCTGGAAGCCCACATGCCGGTGATCGTGGTCGTCAATAAGATCGACCGTCCCGACGCTCGCGCTCAGGAAGTCTTGAACGAGGTCTATGACCTGTTCATCGACCTCGATGCCAAAGAAACTCAACTCGACTTCCCTGTGCTCTACACCAATGCCAAAGCGGGTACGGCCGCGCTCGATGCCACGCAACAAGGTCCGGACCTGCAACCGCTGTTCGATGCCATCGTAAAAACCATTCCGCCGCCAAAAGGCGACCCCAAGGGGCCGCTGCAAATTCTGGTGGCCAATCTCGACTACAGCGATTATCTCGGTCGCATCGCCATCGCGCGTGTTTTCAACGGCACCATGTTCACCGGCGAAGACGTCGCCATCGCGAAGCTCGACGGCACGTTCCACAAAACTAAAATTACCAAGCTGTTCTCGTTTTCCGGCCTCAAGCGAACCGATTGCACGGAAACCGAAATGGGCGACATCATTGCCGTGGCTGGCGTGGAAGGAATCACCATCGGCGAAACTATCACCGACGTGGAGAATCCAGCACCGCTGCCGCCAATCGTCATCGACGAACCCACGATCGGAATGCTGTTCACCATCAACACCTCCCCCTTCGCCGGGCGCGAAGGCCAGTACGTAACCTCGCGCAATCTTCGCGACCGCCTCGCCAAAGAGCTGCTCACCAACGTTTCTCTCCGCGTGGAAGACACAGGCAGCACGGATTCTTTCAAAGTGCTGGGCCGCGGCGAATTACAGTTGTCGATCTTGCTCGAAATGATGCGCCGTGAAGGCTTCGAGCTCATGGTCGGCAAGCCGGAAATCGTCACCAAACGCGTCGATGGCAAACTCATGGAACCGGTGGAACTCCTCACCATCGACGTACCCGAGGAATTTGTCGGCGTCGTGATGGAGCAGTTAGGCTCGCGCAAGAGTGAAGTCAAGAACATGCACAACCACGGCTACGGACGCGTCCGCATCGAGTTCCGCGTGCCCAGCCGCAGTCTGATCGGCCTCCGCAGCCAGTTGCTCACCGACACGCGCGGCACCATCGTCATGAACGCGCTCTTCGATGGCTACATCGAGTGGCAAGGTGAAATCCCTCACCGTCTCACCGGCGCCCTGATTTCCGACCGCGACGGCGCCTCCACCGCCTACGCGCTCTGGGGTCTGCAGGAGCGTGGCAACATGTTTGTCGGCCCCGGCGCGGCCCTCTATGAGGGCATGATCGTCGGCGAAAACGCCAAGGACAATGACATGGACGTGAACGCCGTCCGCGAAAAGAAGCTCACCAACATGCGCTCCTCTTCCGCCGACGAAGCGCTCCGCCTGGTTCCCTACAAGAATCTAAGTTTGGAACAGGCCATCGAATTCATCACCGACGATGAATGGGTCGAAGTCACTCCTAAATCCTTGCGCATTCGCAAAAAAGTCTTGCAAGCCAACAAGCGGAAGCGCGGCCCTGTGGCGGTGGACGCCTAGAAGTGCGGCGCGCCCTGAACTCACACGACAATCCCTCCTGCCAGGGGTTGTCGTGGGCCTGGTTCACTATTCCAGCGGCCTGTCCCCTGCGCTCGAAATAACCTGCTATACTCGCTTCCTCGTTTGACTGTTCGCAACTCCGGTTCTGGAACCCTGCACGCTGGACTCCCTCCGAAGCCGCCCACACTCAGACAAACCACCATCGTGAGGCACGCGTGAAGAATATTTTTGTAGGTAACTTGGATTTTCACACTACGGAAGAAGAACTCCGCCAGGCTTTTGAACCGCACGGGCAAATTGACAAAGTAAGCATCATGACGGAGCGGGAAACCGGACGTTCACGCGGATTCGCGTTTGTGGAAATGACCAACGCCGAGGAAGGCGACAAGGCCATCACGGCGTTGAACGGCTCTCAAATCGGAACCCGTACTGTCAACGTGAACGAAGCGCGCCCACGTGAAGAACGCCCTCGTGGCGGTGGTGGTGGAGGCGGCGGTGGCTTCCGTCCCGGCGGCGGCGGCGGGGGGGGCGGACGTGATCGCGGCAGCGGTGGGGGCGGTCGCAAAGGTGGCGGCGGAGGTGGTGGTGGTCGTGATCGCGGGAGCGGTGGCGAAGGCCGCTGGTAGCCTTGCAGAAATCAGAACTTGCGGCGGCGGAGCCTGCTCTGCCGCCGTTTCCGTAAATACTTAAGACTCAGTTCTAATCGTTCACTCTTTTCATCATCGCCTCCGAGGAGCGGCACCCACTCGCCACTCCCTTGTCGCCACTTCTTCCAAATGCTGAATCTCGGCAACGCTCATCTGGTTTACGCATCCTGGAGCCCTATCAGGCTCCACCCGAATTGAAGCCCATCGCACAGGCATGTACACTAAAAGGGTCGCGAGCGCGCCCGTAGCTCAATTGGATAGAGCGCCGGCCTCCGGAGCCGTAGGTTGGGGGTTCAAGTCCCTCCGGGCGCACCACAGATTCGCTATCGGCTACCAGCCATCGGCTCTCAGCTAAAACCACAAACTCCCGGGTTTCCGATAGCTGAGGGCCGACAGCCGCTTTTCTTAGAACTGCCTCTTCATCACTCCCACCAGCACCCGCGCGTTATCCAAATCCAGAACGAGCATCGTGTTGTTGTCCACCAGATAAACAGCGTGGCTAAACGTCGCGCCACCACCCGATAGTTGCACCGTCCCGCGACCATTGGCACCAACGCTCGGGACGCCTCCACTCACGGCTGTATTGGGATTGGTAGCCCCGACAGTTGAGCTGAGGGTACTGATATCCAACGTTCCGATAATACCGCTGTTGGAGCCAGTCAATTGCCCAGAAATATCCTCTTCGGAACTCGGCGTTGTGAAGAGCAAGCCATTCCAGTTCAGGGCAAAACCTCCGACCAAATTGCTCGAACCAAAACCGCCCCCAGCTTGTGCAAACGCTACGCCGGACGCTACCAGCGAAGTATCCATATCAATAATGGCAACACCGCCGTTTGCCTGGGGATAAAGAACAAGCTGCAGGGTGCGACCGATGTCGTCGTTGACAGAAAGTGTCGCAGCGAATCGTCCGAGATTCACGAGGTCTGGCTGGTAGGAACCACTGAGCAAGGTGAAGCTCGGCGTCACGACAGCATCATCATTCTCGTCAAACACGCTGCTGGCGCTGTTGAATCCCCCCGTGCCATTCGCGGTAAGAATGCCGCCGAGAGCAAATGGCCCATTCGCGGTACTACCGCCCAGGGTAAACGCGTAGCCCCCGTTGAGCGATCCGTTGCCAAAGGGACCTGCCGCCTGCTGGTTCAAGTCTCCTACCACCGAAGAACTTGCTCCCGCATCGGTTTCCACCAGTTTGAATTGTTTTGCACTCACCACGTAGAGTGCGAAATTCTGCGTTCCCCCTGAGGTCGTGAAAGCCAAAGTACCCCGACCCGTGGTTGCCATCGTGTATGTTCCAGTCACCGAAAGGCCCGACGACGGCGCGCCAGAGTCGTTTACATCCAGAACGCCGCTGGAAATTGTCCCGTTCCCATTGCTCGTTAACGCGCCCACTTGCAACAACAAGTTGGCGGTTGAATTAATGCCTGAAAGATTTAGGACATAGTTCCCGTTCAAAGCAGCAGCGTTGAAAGCGGTCGTATCTTGGCGGTCGATGCTGCCGCTCGCTGTGACCGTCGCCGTATCGAAACGGATCATGAGGCCGTGTTGGTCGTTCGCCATCGCGATCTGCCAGGTCGCCGCGTTGCTGCCGTTCACGGTCAGCACAGCCGTACCCCTGCCATCCAACCCGATGGAATACGTTCCGGTAAACGTTAGATTGGTTGAGACAGAGGTCTGGCCTGACACATCTTCCAACCCGCCCGTGATCGCGCCCTTGCCATCCGCCGTAAAGCTGCCGGCCGCGGACAAGAATCCGCTCGTATTGCGGCCGGAGAACGAAAACGCGTAGGGGCCGTGCAGTGTCGCGTTCGAAAAGCCAATCGTCACAGGCGCAGTGCTGGAGCCGTTCCCGCCCTGATCCACCGCTGTGATCGTCACTGCGCCGGTAGGGGGAGGAGCAATCGGTGCCGTATAGACTCCAGATGTCGTGATCATTCCGTGCGTCGCGTCGCCGCCCGTCACGCCGTTCACCTGCCAGGTAATTGCCGTGGTCGGCACACCATTCACATTCACCGTGAAAGTCAGCGGCGCACCCGCTGGCAGTGTCGCCGCCGACGGCGAGATACTCACCGCTGCAGTCGGCGCAATCGTAACTGCAGTAGAGGCTGAAATGCTTGTGTTTGCTTGTGAAACTGCGGTCACCGTCACAGCGGCTGGATTCGGTATGGCTGCTGGAGCTGTGTAGAGTCCGCCGGTTGAGATCATTCCGTGCGCAGCGTCGCCGCCGGTAACTCCGTTCACCTGCCACGTCACCGCCTGGTTGGAGCTGTTGGCCACGGAAGCCGCAAACTGCGTCAGCTGCCCCACCGGAACGCTCACTACAGTCGGAGCGATGCTCACGCTCACGACAGGAGGCGGCGGGGGAGTCGTGCTGGACGAACTCCCGCAAGCGGCCATCGTCACGATCAGGAAAGCCAGGATCGACAACGAAAGAGCGTTTCTTAGTTTCAGCCAACGGTTTCCCGGCAATCCTTCGGAAGATGCGAAAAGCGACGAGCCATTAGGAGGTAGGGCGGTGGAAGACATGATTCACCTCAAGAGATTAGACAGGAACTCGAACGCAAATCTAGCACTTCACACACCCGAGAACTTCCCTGTATCGATTGGAACCCAACTTCACGCGGAGAGTTGCACCAAACTTAAGAGATGACGTGAAACTCTTGGTTCCAACCGGTCAAACCGCTTCTTCCCGGAGAGGCGCCCGCCCTCCGGCGGTTTATATTTGAAGTTACTTCTGCGAGTGTCCCCACCAGCGCGGAGAAACGTCCTTACAAACTATGACTCTTTTCGACGCGCCAAAGACCACGCGCCGCGATTTTCTCCGCACCGCTGCCAGACTTGGTGCCGGGGCCGCGGTCGCTGCGGGCAGCTATGGAGCCTTCTACGAACGCCAACATGTCGTCGTCCGCCATGTGGAGATCCCTCTAACTCGCCTGCCAGAGGCTCTGGATGGCCTCACAATCGCCCAAATCAGCGATCTCCACTACCATCCTCAATTTAGCGCCGGAGTCATCAGCAAGGCTGTCGAGCTAATTCGCCAGCTGAATCCGGACATTCTGGCGCTAACCGGCGATTACGTTACACTGTCCGAATTCCGCTCGGAAGATCCCGGAGCCGCCAAGGCCGCCAGCCCCTGCGCCAAACTGCTGGCATCTCTCCGTCCAAAATTGGGCGTTTTTGCCGTCTTGGGCAATCACGACACCTTCACCGACCCCGTTTACGTCGAAGGAGCTCTGACTGAGCACGGAATTCGCGTGCTAAGCAACCAGGCTACCCCAGTTGAAAAGGACGGTGAGCGAATCTGGATCGCCGGAACAGCCGACGCGCTCGGTGGCTTCCCTGACCTGGACGCTGCTTTGCGAGGACTCCCCCAAAAAGAGCCCGTCGTGCTGCTTGCCCACGAACCTGACTTCGCCGACGAGGCTGCTAAGTATCCCGTGGATTTGCAGCTTTCCGGCCACTCGCATGGTGGGCAAATTCGACTTCCCTTTTTGCCGCCGCCGGTTCTGCCTAGGCTGGGCCGAAAGTATCCCATAGGCCTACGTAAAGTCGGTCCAATGGCCCTCTACACCAACATTGGCCTTGGCACCATTGGCGTCCCCATCCGCATACTGGCCCCGCCAGAAGTAACCCTCTTCACTCTGCGAACCAACCCGAAGAAAACCCCTTAAATATGGGCTCCCAGAAGGGCCAGTGACTTCAGTCATCTTGTTGTCGAGCGCTGGATGGGTCAACCTAGCCCTTGGCGAAGGCGTGCGCAATGGGCTGCCGGGGCCAGGGTTTGCCATGGGTTTAACGCAGCTATGAGTGCAACAAGAACAAGTGGACAGAAAGACTGGACGCATCTGCTGACTGACCCGGAGCTTGTGGGTCACATTGGTAAGCTTCTTCAGGCCTATCGCGAAGCTCCAGCGGACAAGCGCGAAGAAGCGCTGCTGCGTGCCATGCGCGAAATCCGCCAGCAGGCTGCTCCGGCTGCGCAATCGAGCGCTACAACTGGCGCAGCGGCAGGAACTAAGGCGGAATCGCTGAGCGGTCCGACAGCTGGGGCAGCGGTTGCCACGAAAACAGAAGAGCCTGCAAAGTCCGCCACGCAGACGCTGCAAGTCCAGCCAAACACGCCCCTTGCTGTGCCAGAAGTAACGCCGATTGCCGCGCAAACGGATACGAAACCGATAGAAGTAAAGTCGATGCCACCACCGGACATACAGCCTCCGTTTGTGCCCGATATCTTTACCCCCTCTTTTGGGCAGGACCGCCGACACTACCCGCGCATTCGCTGCTTCATCGCCATCGAACTCCGCTGCGAAGGCTGGGAGACTCCCGTTTGGGGCAATCTGGCGAATGTCAGCGCTGGCGGTTGCTACATTGAGACGGTCGAACCAATCCGCAAACACACCAAGCTAGAAGTTGGGCTTTGGGCCAACAATGGCAAGGTCTGGGTCAAGGGAATTGTCATCAACGGTGTGGTTACAGAAAACAATCCGACTTTCGGAGTCCGCCTGCAGTACACCAACATGGATCCCGGCAGTCGTGAAACCCTGCGGTTCTTCCTGAAATTTGTGGAAGACACTTCCAAGAACTACGAGAAACAGAACGGCTACCTGGCACAGTTGAGGCGCTAGAGGAATCACGGAGGCGCAGGCGTAGGCGCCGTCCTGAACATCCGTATTCCCCTGAACCCCTATCCGCGCTAAGATGATCGCGCCATGAATACGTCCCCCACGGCTCTCATCACCGGCGCGTCCGGCGGCATTGGATACGAGTTGGCCAAGCTCTTCGCCCGCGACAATTACAACCTCGTTCTGGTCGCTCGCAGCACGGACAAGCTCGCCCAGCTGGCCGCTGAACTGGAGAAGGCTTACAAGATTCGGGCAACGGTCGTAACAGCCGATCTAGCACAATCGAGAGGACCCGACCAAGTCTTCGCCGCCACGCAGCAAGCTGGAATCGAAATTGATGTGCTGGTAAACAATGCCGGTTTTGGCCAGTTCGGCCTCTATGTGGATACTGATCTGAATGAAGAACTGCAGCAGCTCCAGCTCAACATCACTTCCCTTACGCATCTGACCAAGCTCTATCTCAAACCAATGGTCCAGCGGGGGCGAGGCCGCATCTTGAATGTCGCATCCACTGCCGCGTTCCAACCCGGACCCCTGATGGCCGTCTACTACGCAACGAAGGCATACGTACTGTCGTTTTCGTCGGCACTCTCGAATGAACTGCAAGGCACAGGTGTCACCGCAACATGCCTGTGCCCGGGACCGACAACGACAGAGTTCCATAAACGGGCCGCTATGGATGCCTCAACTATTATGAAAGCACCGTTCATGGACGCAAAATCCGTCGCTGAAATCGGTTATCGCGCGATGTTGAAGGGAAAACCGGTTGTGATCGCGGGCGCAATGAACTGGCTGGTCGCGCAGTCCACACGTTTCGCACCAAGAACTTGGGCTACGGCAATTGCAAGAAAAATTCAGGAAGACCGGCAGTAGCGTCGCACGTGTAGCGCTGGCGTCCCGCCGGCAGTCGCGGGGGCATCTTGCCCGCGCAGGGTTGAAATGAGAAGTGCAAGCGGGCGGGACGCCCGCCGAGATGGCAGCGCTACAAGAAAATCACTCCCACTCGATTGTCCCCGGCGGCTTTGACGTAACGTCATACACCACGCGGTTCACGCCTTTGACTTCGTTCACAATCCGGCTGGAAATATTCTTCAACACTTCGTGTGGCAGGTACACCCAGTCCGCTGTCATTCCATCTTCGGAATGAACGCATCGAATTGCGCAGGTGTATGCGTAAGTCCGCTGGTCGCCCATGACTCCAACCGACTTCACGGGCAGCAGTACCGCGAATGATTGCCATATCTTCGTATACAGTCCAGCCTGCTTGATTTCGTGAACCACAATTTCGTCGCACTCTCGAAGAATATCGCAGCGCTCTTTCGTCACTTCGCCCAACACGCGCACCGCCAAACCCGGCCCCGGAAACGGCTGCCGCTGCAGCATTTCTTCCGGCATCTTCAGATCGCGTCCAATGCGGCGTACTTCATCTTTGAACAAGTCTTTTAGCGGCTCGATCAACTTGAGCTGCATCTTGTCCGGCAATCCGCCGACGTTGTGGTGCGACTTGATGGTCTGCGAAGGGCCGCGCACAGATCGCGACTCAATCACATCTGGGTAGAGAGTCCCTTGCACCAGCCAGAAATTCTCCAGCTTGGCCTCTTCAACTTTTTCCTTGGCAAAAGGGCGGTGCGGAGTTGATTTGGTTGCGGCCTCCACAATCTTGTGCGCCTCTTCTTCGAACACGGCGATAAATTCATTGCCAATGATCTTCCGCTTCGCTTCCGGTTCGGTTATGCCACCCAGCCGACGCAGAAATCGTGAACTTGCGTCTATGGCATCCACTTGCAGTCCGAGCTTATCGCGCAGGTTTTGCTGAACTTTCGTGAACTCGTCTTTTCGCAGTACACCGTTGTCCACGAAAATGCAGGTCAGCCGCGAGTTCCCCTTCTCATCCCGCAACGCACGATCCACTAGCACGGCCGCCACCGAAGAATCCACGCCGCCGGAGATGGCGCAAATCGCTCGCCCATCCCCAACTTGCTTCTTCACCTGGGCAATCGTCGTATCGATAAAATGCTGCGGCGTCCAATTCGGAGTAGCCCCGCAAATTCCAAATACAAAATTCTTCAGGATCTCCGGGCCGAGCGGCGTGTGATGCACCTCAGGATGAAACTGCACCGCCCACATTCTTCTTTGCGCGTTTTCGATTCCCGCTAGAGCGTTCGGCGATTGCGCGATCCGGCGAAATCCGGTCGGCAGCGTTTCAGCTTCATCACCATGCGACATCCATACGGTGAGCTGCCTCGGTAGCCCCTGAAACAGCACCGACTCCTCAGTCACATCCACATTGGCGTGGCCATATTCGCGCTTCGATCCCGGACGCACTTTGCCGCCCAGCGTATGCACCATGTAGTGCAGGCCGTAGCAAATGCCCAGCACGGGAAGTCCTAACTGGAGAACACGCGCGTCCGAGGCAGGCGCATCCGCATCGTAGACGGAGCTTGGCCCTCCCGAGAGAATAATCCCGACAGGCTTATAGCTTTGAATTTCGTCGAGGCTGGCGTTGCAGGGAAGAACAGCGGAAAAAACGTTCTGTTCGCGGATGCGGCGCGCAATCAGCTGCGTATATTGCGAGCCGAAATCGAGGATGACGATTGATTGAGGTTCCACGGAAGAGTTTCTCAGATTGGGGCGCAGGAGTAAATAGCCCGTCCGCTATTTCGGTCGTAGCGGCTCTCCCGGCGCAAATCCTGATACCGGGGAGTTATCCGGTCCCGCTGGATGCTGCCCTCCAGAGGAAAACAGAGGTTCGTCTTCCTGACTCGCCAAATCCAGCTTCATTACTTCCACGACTGGCAAAACCAGGCTGGGAAGTTGGGCGTCGACCTTCGCGGCTGGCTCGGCTTCCCTTCCGTCAGACTCAATCGCCACCGACTCCGCCGCATCGACCGCAACTCCATCTAGCTCAGAATGTTCTGTACTTGCCGTCGCCACCAGTGCCAGCGATTTTCGCACAATCGCCTCTTCCACAATCGGTGCCACGATCACTGGCTTCGGGCCGCGGTCCCACTCCACCAACGAAACATATCCCGCCAATCGCGCAACGTGAAGATAGTCCGCGACCGCGAAATACGCTAACGTCACTATCCCCATCAGGCTCAGCGTCACGCTGGCAGGTACCAGGTTAGCCAGTGATAGCGGATACATCACCACGGTCGACGCAACCACAAACGCGACCAGATGCATGGCTCCGAACCAGAAACCCGCGCCAGAAACCTTACCCGCGCAGCGACGGCAGAAATTCACTGCGGCGCTAATGGAACCGAACGTGTCCTCGGACTCACGCACCACGAATACCGAAGCGATCGAGAGAAACCAATTCACGCTAGACCAAATCGTCGAGACCACGATCACGAGTGGAATAAAAAATAGAAACGCCAGTCCCACGTGCGGATGTTTAGGGGTGCTCACCAACGAAGCAACAATCGCGGAGCCTACCAGCGACACCAACGCCGCCAACGCTAATCCGCTACGCAGAAAATTAAGTCCAATCAGTGATCGCAAAGGCCGCGAACGCACGGAGGATGACCGAATATTCAACGGGCGGAACGCGCTCGGATCCGCTTCTTCTTCAACACTGGGAGCAGGCGATTCAATCTTTAGCGATTCGAGCAAAGACCGCAGCGTAACCCATCGTCCCAGCGCCATCAGCACAACCCACAGAGCAGTCAGCGCCGGAATCAGCAGCACTAGGGTATGGAGAACCCGCGGCCAACTTCCGCGAAAAATATCGGCCAGCGCCCGCGAAACCGCCAACGGATGTTTCAGTCGCAGCAGAAACATATCGGTCGGCGTAACTATGAGCGTGTGCAAGTACTCGAACAGCGCCAGCCCGACTAGAAGTAGCGCCGCACCTCCCCAACTCCAGCGCGCAGCAAGCTCTGCGAAAAAAATCGAGGGCTGCCGCCAGATGGTGCGCAATCCGTCGCGAACTGGAGTAGGGCTGGACATAGCGTCTGAGAACGTAGCGCCTTCAGCATAACTGAATTGCGGAAACTGCGATGGTGGGGAAACACCGCCTGCGAAGGCAGGATGCCTCCGCGACTGCCGCCGGGACGGCAGCGCTACAACGGCTCACTTCACAACAATGTTCACCAGTCGCCCAGGGATCACGCGAATCTGTACGATCTGTTTCCCTTCCATCGCGGCGCGGATTTTTTCATCGGCGAGGGCGACGGCCTTCACGTGCTCCTCAGACGAATCCGCTGGCACAACAATGCGGCTGCGCACTTTTCCGTTGATCTGCACGGCGAGTTCGACTTCGTCGGCTTTGGCAAGCGTGGCGTCGTATTTCGGCCACGGCGCGCGAAGCAAACTCCCCTTTTCGCCGAGCATCTCCCAAAGTTCATGCGCGAGATACGGCGCCATTGGAGCCATGAGCAACACAAGCTTTCGCTGCGCATCGGCCAACAACGCAAGCGGAACTTTGCCGGAATTCTCTCCGGACTTGCCCTCCGCCGCATGCATCTCATTGCTCAACTCCATGATCGCGGCAATGCAAGTATTAAAGTGCCACCGACCCTGAAAGTCATCGGTGACGCGCTTAATAGTCTGATGCAATTTGCGCTGCACGGCGCGAGCCTCGGGTGACAACTCCGCAGGAACTGGCTTGTTCCAATCCAGATGTTCCGGATGAGCGTTGCGCGTTACGTAACGGAACAAGCGTCCCAGAAAACGTTGAATACCCTCGATCCCAGATTCTTGCCAGTCCAAATCGCGGTCCGGAGGCGCGGCAAACAGGCTGTACATGCGTGCGGAATCCGCTCCGTATCGCGCAACCATATCATCCGGCGACACGACATTCCCCAAATTTTTCGACATCTTCGCGCCATCTTTAATAACCATCCCCTGTGTGAACAACCGCTCCGCCGGCTCATCATTCTTGACCAATCCGATGTCGCGCATGAACTTGGTCCAGAAACGCGAGTAGATCAAATGCAAGATCGCATGTTCCACGCCACCAATGTACTGGTCAATCGGGAACCAGTAATTCGCCTTCGCAGAGTCAAAGGGAGCCTTATCGTTCTTCGCGTCGGTGTAACGATAGAAATACCAGGACGAATCGACGAAAGTATCCATGGTGTCGGTTTCGCGGCGCGCCTGGCCACAGCACTTGGGACACGTCACATTGAGAAATTCCGGCACGCGGCTCAACGGCGATCCACCCGTGAGCGTGATGTCAACCTTATCCGGCAGAATCACAGGCAAGTCGCGTTCCGGAACAGGTACGATCCCGCACTTCTCGCAGTAAAGCATCGGAATCGGCGTACCCCAGAAGCGCTGCCGCGAGATGCCCCAGTCCTTCAACCTATACGTGACAGTCGGCTTGCCGAAGCCATTCTTCTCCGCGTGCGCCGCCATCTTCTTCAAAGCGTCATGGCAACCAAGGCCGGTAAATTCGCCAGAATTTACCAGCACGCCTTCTATCGGAGTAAAGGCTATTTTCTGCACGTCGATAGCTTCGGCACCTTTACCACCCGAAGCCGCCTGAATCACCTGCCGAATTTCCAATCCATACTTCTTCGCAAACTCGTGATCCCGCTCATCATGCGCAGGCACGGACATAATCGCTCCCGTGCCGTAATCCATCAGAATGTAGTTTGCCACCCAGATCGGCACACGCTCACCGTTAAACGGATTGATGGCAAAGCGTCCAGTTGGAACGCCATGCTTCTCAATTGCGCCGATATCACCGACTTCACGAGCTTTCTTTTGCTCCGCAATCAGCTCGTCAATCTTCGTCCGCAACTTCGAACCAGCAGGCGCTAAATCCGCCACGAGTGGATGCTGAGGCGCAAGCTGCACCGACGTCGCACCGTAAATGGTATCCACCCGCGTAGTAAAAACGGTAATCATTGCACCCGATGGCCCGGCCGCGCCATCGAGTTTGAAGTCCACCAGCGCGCCCTCACTGCGACCAATCCAGTTGCGCTGCATGGTCCGAACTTTTTCCGGCCAGCCATCCAGCTTGTCGAGATCGCGCAGCAACTCATCCGAGTAGTTGGTCGTGCGCACGAACCACTGTTCCAATTCCTTCTGGATGACCGGAGTCGTCTCATGCCGCCAGCAGCAGCCTCCCACCACCTGCTCGTTGGCCAGCACCGTCGCGCATTCCGGACACCAGTTCACGCGGCTCTTCTTGCGATAGACCAAGCCGCGTTCGTGCATCTTCAAAAAGAACCACTGGTTCCAGCGGTAATATTCCGGCAAGCACGTCGTCACCTCGCGCTGCCAATCGTAGGCAAAGCCGAGGCGCTTCATCTGCGCCTTCATGTTCGCAATATTGGCCAGCGTCCAATCGCGCGGAGGCGTGTTGTTCTTAATGGCCGCATTTTCCGCTGGCAGGCCAAAGGAATCCCACCCCATGGGATGCAGCACGTTGTAATTGTTCATCCACATGTAGCGCGCCAGCGCATCGCCAATGGCGTAGTTGCGCACATGTCCCATGTGCAACGCGCCCGAAGGATACGGCAGCATCTCCAGCACGTAATACTTCTTCTTGGTAGAGTTCGCCTCGGCTTGGTACAAGGTGTCATCACTGGCCCAGCGCTCGAACCATTTTTTTTCAATCGCCTGCGCGTCGTAGCGCTCAGGAAGGGGTGTTTGTTGAGTCTCGTCAGACATAAGTTAATTGGTTTCTGAAAGGTAATCCTTTATTTTACAATGAGTACCGGGAAGACTTGAGACTGGTGAGATAACCGTGGCGGTTTGCCTCCCCTTACGCCGTTGATCCCTGTGATACGACCAAGGCAAAGGATGCCCCATCCTGTATCCGACTACAGCGAACTGGTAGCGCTTGTATGTGTGTTCCAGAATGACGAGGAAGAGGTCGCGGCTCTTCGACAAACAGAGGCCCTGCCGCCTCTTGGAACAGGAACACGTGGTAAAGTGCAGGTGGTTCGCGCCATACTAGCGGTGGAGGTTGCGCGGCATGCTTCAGAGTATAGGTTTGGGGATGTTTGCTCCCACCCTCCAAGAAACGAAGGATGGGGCACCCTCTGCCCTGGTTATGTCAGAGAGGTCAAAGGCTGGGCCACCCTCTATAACCGTGTCGGCGTTGTCAAGGCACACGTAGAGTGTCCGGGATTCGCGAGGCTGTCGGCGCCACCGCCAGCGAAAAGTGCCGGGGATGTCGGGGAACGGAAGCCGGGTTCACGCTCGAAGACCCTGTGGACGAAAACCCAGTTAGCAGCACGGTGATCACAGTAAAAAGCCTCGTGACTGAATACCGGAACGAAAAAATGCCGCAACGCATCGGTAAGGTCAGTACTCACGCGATGCGCCACAGCTATCGCTCGTGGATGGATGCGGTGGGGACTTCCCTGGCCGTTCAACAAAAGCTGATGCGGCATTCCGACATTCGCACGACCATGAACATCTATGGGGATGTGGTGGACGGATGCGATGAGTCAAGCGAACTCGAAAATTGCTGGCTTGCATTGAAGGCATTCCAGAACTGATTGCCAACTGATTGCCAAGCCAGCTAAGTTGTTGAAAAAATGGTGGGCGCGGTAGGAATCGAACCTACAACCTGTCGATTAAGAGTCGAATGCTCTGCCAATTGAGCTACGCGCCCCTGGGTGCTGGCTCCAGATTTCGGAGAGGGAGGGCTAGGAAGTGCATCAGCGGCTGGCGTACCCGGCTGACATCGCGATCAACGCAACTTAATGAGTGTAACAAAAGATGGTTTGGAGCGGCAATGGCCAACGCTACTCTCTGAGGGCCGTTGGGGAAAAACCAAGTTGTTGAAAGAAAAACAAAGGCTTGTCATTCCGAACAGTTCTAGGGTGAGGAATCTGCTGTTCGCCTATGACTTGCGAGACCCATCCGCCGCGAACGGCGAAATATTCGGAACCTCTTCGATACGGCCAGCTGGGCGGCGCGGCGGCAGTTGTTCCCCTGGAAGAACTTTCGATTGATAGCGTTCAACGGTACCGATCACGGGAGCCTCTTCGGCGCCATGGGCAAATTGGACGAAAGACTGGCGCGCGCATAGACCCTCAATCCGGTTGACGGTGCCGCGCCCCAACACCTGTTGCGGCAAGGTTGAGAAATGGCGGAATATCCACAGGAAGTAAACACGCTGCCAAAATGTGAGCTGGAGGTAACGGGGCCCGATAGGGGTCAAGATTTCCACAACGCCGCGGTGCAACTTGTCGGTCATGCTAGCCCTACTTAAGTTACGGGGGATCTGCCGGTTAACCGGCAGTCGGCCAGAACGTGGGACATTATGGCATCCGACTTGAGGCAATTGCAACTCACAAAAGGACATACGAACGAGTTGCACAGGAAATGGTGCAATTGGAGGAATCGAAGGGCTCGGCAAGAAAAAGGCTCCTCCGGAGGAGGAGCCTGAAATCAAAGCTAACCCCAAACCCGCCTAGAAAGTGATCTTCGCAGCAAACTGCACGCCGCGCGGACCGCCGCCACCCAGGAAGGGGTTGCCGATGCCTACGTCGCCGGTCACAACCGCCGGCAAAAAGCCTACTTGATGACCATTCGCCCCGGGCGTGCCTGCATCAGCGATAAAATTGGGCAGCTCGGGATTTGCGAAGTTTGGGTGATTCAAGATATTGAAAAATTCCGCCCGCAGATTCAAATTCACCCGCTCCGATAAAGCAGTGGTCTTTGAAAGCGAGAAGTTCAATTCTTTGAATCCCGGTCCAACTAAGGAATTCCGGTGCATGTTCCCGAAATGCCGCGAGCCTGGCTGGCAAATTTGCTCTCCACTGCCGCTCGGGTTTGACACCGTGCAGGGCGCGGCGAAGGAACTCAAATCCAAGAAGTTAAACGGATTGCTGCTGTAATGAATCGGACCCACAACATCGGGGCGATCAAAGCCCTGGCCAGCACCCGAATAGTCGCCCTCAAAATTGTAATTTAGCTGGAAGGGCTGCCCCGTCTGTGACGACAGAACGCCGTCAACTCCCCAACCATCCGTTAGCTTAGCCAGACGGCCCTTTCGGTTCGGAAAAGCGTAAGCGAAGTTCCAGGTAAAGCGCTTACGAATATCAAAATTGGAGTTACCACGTTCCAAGTTCGGCAGAGTGCTGTTTTGTGGCTGGGCTGCGTTGGGAATAAAGTCTTCTCCGTCGCTGGCGTCGTCGATTGAATGCGACCACACGAAATTCACAGTCGATTGCAGGCCATGTAAATCATTCACGCGAAGGCTGCTTTGGAGAGCGTGGTACCTTGAGCTTGCCGTGCTCTCTTGCTGGTTGATGTAAAAGAAATTTGGAAAATTTCTCGGCACGCCATAGCTGTTGATGCAATTGCAGGCCAAGTCCGCCGCCGTGATCGCAGCCTGATTCGGCTGGTTGATGTCACGGAACCGGAACAAATTCGTGCCGCGCGCGCCTACGTATCCAACTTGAGCTACTACATGCTTGGAGATCTCTTGTTGTAGGTTCACGTTGAAGTTTTGGGTATACGGCGTTTTCAGTTTCGGATCGGCTCCAAAGAAATCACCGAGAGGCGATGCAGCACCATACACCGAGGATGAAGAAGAAATCGGTCCCGAGTTCGCACCGGCGGCCGAAATTGCGGCTGGACCAGTTCCGGCATAGGCTGGACCTGGACAGAAGACGCAGTTGTATGGGATATGACCCAGGAAGAAATCTTGTGAAAACGCGTCGTAAAACAAACCCCAGCCCGCACGCACTACCGTTTTACCTTTTCCAGTAATGTCGTAAACCGCAGCAAGGCGAGGCGCAAAATTCTTGTAGCTGGGCTCATATAGGCGAGACG
The DNA here is from genome assembly GCA_025352065.1 of Acidobacteriaceae bacterium. Taxonomy (GTDB): domain Bacteria; phylum Acidobacteriota; class Terriglobia; order Terriglobales; family Acidobacteriaceae; genus JANXUC01. The sequence continues at coordinate 45,148 of JANXUC010000168.1, forward strand.
TACGCACAACTGAATCTGTTGTGGGATCAAACTGATAGAAAAGTTTGTTCTTCTCGCCCACAACTCCGAAGTGATCCCAGCGCACACCAAAGTTGAATTGTAGCCGTGATGTCACTCGAAAACTGTCCTGGAGATAAAGTCCGTGGCTGTTTTCGTAGCTATGCCGATGTGAAAACCCTTGGGCAATACTCCCCCCCGATGGCAACCCTTCTAGGAAACTCTCGATAGGTGTCAGGTCCGGAAATGTTACAGGATCAATCGGATCCGGAACACCGTTGAAACTCAGCTTGCCTCGGTAGTTCACATCCTGAATCAACTGGACCGTTGAGCGCCGAAACTCGTATCCAAACTTCACGTCGTGTCTACCCAATTTCCACGAGTAGTTGTCGATAAAGTGCCAGTTACTGTCAACTCTGGATCGCGGAACTGACGCTGCTGCCCCGATTACAGAAGAACCGGACACTGAGATTTTTGGAAGTCCGAAATCGGAAGCCCCGGCACCAGTATTCAGGCCAATCGACGAAGGATTGAACGACTTATCCTCCGGGAAAAAGCCTTCCACGAAACGATTCCACCCAAGTCGAGCTTCATTCACCTGACTCGAGTTGACGACTTTCACATACGAGAGTGAGACTAACTGCACACGGGTAGGAGTCGTGGTATTAAATCCCGGCGTAATACCGCCAGCCTGAAGAGCGAGCGGGAAGCTCTGGTCGCTATCTCCGAAATAATAGCGACCCGTCACCAGGTTGTTGGGATTGAAGTTGTGATCAATTTTAGCGATAAGGCTATCCACACGATTCTTGAAACTCGTAACCGTTGAAATATTCGCACCGCTGCCTTGGCTCGGAGCGTGCCACGGATTCCGCGCCAACAGATCCAGTATTGGTTGGCTAAGCGATTCGCCCCGCGAAGCAATCACCGCTTCTGCAGCCGTAATTTCGTCGGGACCAGGCACGGAGTTGAACCCGCTCAGTCCACCCGTTTCCCGCTGGCCCTCGTAGTCCACATAAAAGAACGTTTTATCCTTTACGATTGGACCACCTAACGAGCCCCCGAACTGATTGTTGTGGAATCCTGCCTTAGGCTGGCCGACCTGGTTCAAATAGTTGCGCGCGCCCAGTTTGTCCGTCCGCAGGTACTCTAGCAACGACCCGTGCAACTTGTTCGTACCGCTCTTGGTTACGATGTTCACGACGGCACCGCTGTTGCGACCGTATTCCGCTTCGTAGTTCGAGAGCACGTTCAACTGCTCGACCGCATCAATGGGCAGAATGGTTGCGGGATCACCAAAAACGCCCGCTTCGTTGATGGCTGGATCGTTGCGGTAGCCGTCGTTCATGTCGGTGCCGTCCAGCAGGAAATTATTCGCGCGGCCACGCGAACCGTTCATGGAGAACGTGCCGAACGAGCCTGGGGAATCTGTTATTTGATCGGGGGATCCCGCGACGCCGGGATTGAGATAGATGAGCTTGGTGTAGTCGCGGCCATTGACTGGCAGGTTCTCAATCATCTTAGAGGTCAGCACGCCTCCAAGGTCCGCAGAAGTCGTTTCGACCTGCGGCAGGGTATCCCCTGTAACTTCTACCTGCTGGCTCACTTCGCCGGGCTTCAGCGCTGAATCGACGCGGCGCTCTCCCGCGACGTCTACCGCCACACCTCTAGTCACGGCGGACTGGAAGCCTTTCAACATCACCGTCACGTCATAGGAGCCAATGGGAAGCTCTGGGACGGCGTAGCTGCCGTCGGCGCTAGTCTGCGTGGTGCGCTCGAGGCCTGTGTTGACGTTGCGGACCGTGACCTTCGCGCCCGCTACCACAGCACCGGACGTATCCGTGACTGTGCCTAGGATTGTGCCGCGGAAGGTTTGTGCGGAAACGGTGGCGGCTAGCGACAACAGGACTGCCAACAGCAGTCGTACTCTCATTGGGACTCTCCTTGAAAATGCAGGGTTTGAACCCGGATATAGGTTGGGACGAATGCGCATGGCGCCCATCATAGTGAATCCAACTGCACGGACCGTGCCACCGACTATGCCATTATGGAATCAATCATTTACGTCTATTTTCTCGCGCAAAAAATTGCCTTGGGGCCAGATTAAACTATGAAAAACAGGACGAGCCTCCGAGAAATGGAATTTGCCGGAGAACTTCCATCTCGGCACTCGACCCCCTTCCGGCCCTCATGCCAACTTCGGATGGCGCTTATGCCAGTCGGTATTCCTCTGAAAAGCGTTCGCCGTTGCTACAAGTTCATGCTCGCCAAAGACGTTGCCTACCAACTGGAGGCCGATGGGTAGGCTCTCCTTCGTGAATCCACACGGAACGCTGATAGCGGGCAGCCCACAGAGGTTCCCGATGCCCCCTAGGGGATCGCCGAAGTCGAGAGACGGGTCATCCAAGGCAAGACTCAACGCTGTGGCCGGGGTAGGCAGGGTTGGCGTCGCCAAGATGTCAACCTGCCGAAAGACTTCCGGCAGTTTTGCCTGCAGAATGGCGCGGACCCGGAGAGAGCGAAGGTAGTCTGCGGCGGAAACTTGTTGGGCGGCATAGCCTCCAACTTGAGCCACTGGATCGGTAAGCTTGAGGGCATCGCCGGAGGTGAGCAGGCTTTCAAAAGCTGCGGCGGCTTCGGCGGCGATGACGACGCCTCCAGCAGCTTCCCAGGGGCCTTCGGGCAGAATGATTTCAGTAACGGTCGCGCCTGCTTTGCGCAACACTTCCAAGGCGGCGTTGGCAGCAGCGTCAATTTCGGAATTGCTTTTC
>JANXUC010000063.1 GCA_025352065.1 Acidobacteriaceae bacterium
GAAGCAAACTTGGTGCCCCAGGTTCGCGTTCGTTTTTTGAACGCTAACCTGGGCGGCTGCTGACAACGCCAAACCATGTGCGTAACGGTTAACCTTTATCTAGAATTCGGGTCGATTCGAGATGCAGGTTCGCGCTGAAGATTCATGGCCCAAAAATGGAAAATCGGCTGAGGCGCACGGCTCACGTCCGCCCAGGTTAACGTTCAAACAACGGACGTGAACCTGGGGCACCGTGCTGGCCGTCTATTTTCATTCCCTTCTTCCTCGTCGATTGCAGTTACAATCTGGGTGTCGCAAAATGGCCGATATAGTCCACATCGTAAAGGATAAAATCGGGCGAACAGTCCGCTCTTGCGGAAGGCATTCGCTTCCGATCCTTTCCCCGCCTGCAGGCTGACGTCGCCGCCGGTCGTCTCGACAACGCTATTCAACAGGCTTTAGACGACGAAAACAACGGTCGCGTCCGTCCGCTCTAGCCTTTCATGCGGCACCGCGCTACAGTCGCTTTTTGGCAGAGGTATCAGGCGCTTCCATCTGCGGTTCGCAGCCGCGCGGACAAGCAATTTGAATTACTGAAGAGCAACCCTCAACATCCGTCGTTGCAGTTCAAGAAAATCAGCAACCGTCTCGGACAGGGCTTTGGTCGGCTCGTGTGACCTTAAACTATCGCGTTCTTGCCCTCAAACGTGCCGACGGCTATTTGTGGTTTTGGATTGGTGATCATGATGCTTATGATCTGCTAATTTCCTGAAAGCCCGAGCCAATCCTGACTACGCAGCAAGTCCGTCCACGCGGATTCCCCATGTACAATCCCCCAAGATGGAAAGTCCTGATTCCCAACCAGCATCAACCAGCTTTCTAGCCCGTGCCTTGCGCTTGCTGCGCCCGTCCCACCAGCACAGCAATACCTCCGCCACACTCCTGTTGATGGCGGCGGTGATGCTGTCTCGCGTCATTGGCTACGTTCGCGAGGCTTATATTGCGTGGGCGTTCGGCGCGGGGCGGCTTACTGATGCTTACGTCGCCGGTTTCACCATTCCGGATTTTCTGAACTACATCGTCGCGGGCGGAGCGGCGTCGATTACGTTTATTTCTATCTACACACGCTTCATGGCGGAGAAGCGCGAAGACGAAGCGCAGAAAACTTTTTCCATCATCATCACCGTGATGACCGCCGTGCTCGCCGTCGGCGTGTTGCTGGCGGAGGTATTCACGCCGCAACTACTCCAGATTGTGGTACCGAAATTCGATGCCGAACAGATGGCTCTCTGCGTCCATCTCACGCGAATACTCCTGCCCGCACAGATTTTCTTCTACGTCGGCGGCGTAGTCTCGGCGGTGCTTTTATCGAAACGTTTATTCCTGCTGCCATCGCTGGGGCCGCTGGTCTATAACGTTTTCATCATCTTAGGAGGATTGTTTCTCGGACGCCGCTACGGAATCTCTTCGCTCGCATACGGAGCCGTAGCAGGCGCGCTCATCGGACCCCTTCTTATCAATGTGATAGGAGCCGCCCGAATTGGCACGGGCTACCGTCCATCGTTCGACGTCCGCAACCCAGCCTTCCTGGAATGGGCACGCCTCTCGATCCCGCTCATGCTGGGCTTCTCATTGGTCACGGCGGACGACTGGATTCTCCGCCACTTCGCCTCCGGCGGCCTTGGAGACATCACGCGGCTTAACTACGCTAAGCGCCTCTTCGCCGTGCCCATAGCAGTGCTGGGTCAAGCAACAGGTCAAGCGTCGCTGCCATTTTTTGCGCGCCTCTTTGGCGAAAAACGGATGACGGAATTCGCGGAAACCGTTAACGCATCGGTCTATCGAATAACGGCTGCTTCCTTCCTTGCAACAGCTTGGATGATGGCGGCCGCGCTTCCCGTAATCGACCTCGTCTACCGCCGCGGAAAGTTTTCCCTAACCGATTCCCATACCACGGCGATCTACTTCTTCTGGTTCGCGCTCTCGCTGGCATTCTGGTGCGCGCAAGGTCTTTATTCCAGAGCCTTTTACGCCGCTGGCGACACGATGACGCCTATGATCGCGTGCACGCTGATCACGATCGCGTCGCTGCCCGTGTACTCCATTCTTTTCAACAAGTTTTCGTTTGTAGGGCTGGCAGCAGCGTCGGACATTGGCATTTTCGCGAACACTCTGATTCTCGCTATCCTGTTGCAGCATAGGAATTTAGTCCGCTGGGATGGGCTACCTTGGGGAGAATTAGCGAAAGTTGCTGTGGTTGCCGTCGTTGCGGGAGGGCTGAGCTATCAGGTCACTCGTACTCTGCCGAATAGCAGTACGCCTTCGTCAGATTTGCTGGTCCTTGGACTTACGACGCTGACATGGGCAGCCGCTATCGCCGCAGGGCTATGGCTGACGGGCAGCAACTTGCCACAGATGCTGCGCACAAGAAAAACCTCGATTTCGTAGATCGCCGCAACATAACAGAATGATCGTTCTGTTATCGTTTTGCGGTCTGGCGGTTTCGTGCTTTTTTTGCTCCCGAAATAACAAACGGGCACCCGAAGGCGCCCGCTTAAAACTCAAACCAAATGACTTATGCGCGCGCAGCAACCCCACCGGTAACTTCCGCCGGTTCCTTCGGAGCCTCGCCGTTGATCTTGGTTGGCTGCGCTGCCTGCGTTCCAGCCGCCTGAGCCTGCGCCGGAGCGCCGCCCTTGCGAATGTCGATGCCACCCTTGAAGTAGGCACCGTCTTCAATGGAGATGCGCGCGGCGATCACGTCGCCGGTCAAGGAACCGTCGCTGCGGATGTCTACGCGGTCGCTAGCGGTCAGATTGCCACGAACTTTGCCCAGCACGACGATTTCGCGCGCCGTGACGTTGGCGTTAACAACGCCGTTGCGGCCAACAGTTACGCGATTGCCCGCCAGATTAATGGAGCCTTCTACGCGGCCATCAATATAAAGAGCTTCGGAGCCAGTCACTTCGCCCTTGATAACAAGGGACTTACCAATGGTTGCCTGATCGGCAGTGGTCATTACAGTGGGGCGGGCCGCTGCTGCCGGGGCAGCCTCGGGCGTTGCGGGCGACATCGCCGGACGCTCAGGTTCAGGAGCACCGGGTCGTGAGGGGGTCTGCGGCTGATTGGTGGGTTTCCACATATTGAAATTTCCTTTCCTGAGTTGGGTTGAAAATAATTCACCGCATATGGGTGACCTTTTGCGATTGTACTCCGCCCAGCGTGCCGCAATGCTGTGGAAATCGTTGACTCTGTTAGCTTTTCTTGGACATTCGGCGCCAGATTATGGGGACGCAGTTGCCTTCCGTTTCGAAACTCGCTAGGTAGTTCTTCCCGGTGCCGTGCATTTCTTCTGCGCTATGCCTCACCCACGCTCTAGCGCGCAGGCGTATGCTAGAAGTATATGTCTACACAGTTCTCGATTGCGAAGCCCGATCCCGGTGAATACGCCCCCTATTACGAAAAATATGTGTCGCTGATCTCCGGTGGAGATTTGCTCTCCATCCTCGATCGCCAGATGAACCAGGTTGTGCGCCTATTCGCTGGCCGTAGCGAAGCCGACGGCGACAACCGTTATTTGCCCGAAAAGTGGAGTGTGAAGGAAGTTCTCGGCCACATTATCGATACCGAGCGCATTATGGCGTATCGCGCGCTGCGCATTGCTCGTGGAGACAAGTCGCCGATCGAAGGTTTTGAGCAGGATGACTATGTCCGCAACGGGCCGTTTGGCCATTGCCGGCTATCGGATCTGGTGGAAGAGTTTATGCACGTGCGGCGAGCCACGGTTGCGTTGTTTCGCAATCTGGATGAGCCCGCTATCACGCGTAAAGGCATCGCCAACAAGCAGGAGATTACGGCTCGGGCGCTGGCTTACATTATTGCGGGACACGAGTTGCATCATCGCCGGATTGTGGAAGAGAAGTATTTCGCTACGACACATCGACCGTAGGTGGATTTAGATTTAGCCGATCTGGTTGCGGAATTTTACACCTCTTTCCGCGCTACCGAGGGCTGAGCGTCACGGGAATCCGGTTCGAGTGAACCTCGTTTGGTTTATTCTGCTCGGCTAGCGTCGCCAACAATTGGTACCTCCCAGCCTCCCAGCCCGACGCGTCATCAGATTATTCCTCAGGGTCTAAAGCCCAATTATAAATGAGCCTGTGAAAGCCGTGCCCTGATACGAACCTTAAATCCCCGCCCTCTTTCGCGTTCTTTGCGAAAGAGGGCGGGGTTCTTCGTCGCGGTCCACAAAAGTTGACTTTCTGCAAACTTGCGAACGACTTAAGGTTGCCTTATGCCGTGGGGACTCAAGCGATTTCAGGAGGCTGGTTGCCTCCACTTTCTCACCTTCAGTTGTCGTCACCGCGCACCGTTACTGGTTGCGCCCGAAGCGTGCCGGACATTGAACTCACTTTGGAACAGGTCCGACTTTGGTATGGATTCTGCGTGACCGGATATGTTGTCATGCCCGAGCACGTACATTTGCTGATCAGCGAACCAGAGCGTGCCACGCTAGCTCTTGCCGTGCAGATGCTCAAGCAAAATACCTCCCGCGAACTGCGGGAGTTTACGAAAGACGGTCGCTATTGGGAGCAGCGCTATTACGATTTCAATGTTTGGGGCGAATGCAAGCGCGTGGAAAAGCTGCGCTATATCCATCGGAATCCAGTGAAGAGGGGACTGGTTGAAAGAGCGGAAGACTGGATCTGGAGTAGTTTTCGCCACTACGTTTCCGGAGTGGAAGGAGTCGTTGAAATTGAGTCGCAGTGGACTGCTCGGAGACGAGAACTTCTCGGGTTTAGCGCCGCAAGTGATTCGACGCGGCTAACCCCCCGCCCTGTCGCAAAGAACGCGACAAGGACGGGGCACCCGCTTTTTCAGTCACAGGATTAATTTGGATAGACCAGAATCTTGCTGGCCTCGCCTGTCTTAAGCCGTTCCATTGCCTTGGAAAAATCTTTCATTGGCAAACGGTCGGTGATGACGGGATGTAAATCCAGCCGCCCGCCCTTGAGTAACGCTGTCATCTGATACCACGTCTGGTACATTCTGCGTCCGTTGATGCCTTGAATTGTGATGCCTTTGAAGATGATGTCTTCGGAAAAATTGAGTGGGATGGGTTTCGACGTCAGGCCGAGTAGAGAGATGCGGCCGCCGCTGCGGATGATATCGAAGCCCATACGGATGGCGTCGGGATGGCCCGCCATCTCCAGAACTACATCGACGCCGAGTCCGCCGGTTTGTTCTTTTACGATTTTGCGAACATCGTCTTTGGTTGGATCGAGCACGTAGTCGGCGTGCATTTGCTTGGCGACCTTGCGGCGATGTTCGTTGACCTCAAGAGCGAATATTGTCGATGCACCCACGGCGCGCGCCACGGCAATCGAAAACAAGCCAATGGGGCCGCATCCCGTCACGGCGACCGTCTTGCCTGCAATTTCTCCCGCTAGAACAGTGTGGACGGCGTTGCCGAGCGGATCGAGAATGGAAGCATATTCTTCAGGGATTGCCGCATCCAGCTTCCAGATATTTGATTCCGGAATGACGACATATTCCGCGAAAGCGCCGTTGGTGTCGACGCCGATGATCTTTACGTGCTGGCAAATGTGCGCTTCGCCGGTGCGGCATTGCAGGCACTTTCCGCAAGCCACATGCATTTCGGCGGAAACGAAATCGCCTTCCTTCACGCTGGTGACTTCGGCCCCGTACGCGGCAACCTCGCCGCAAAATTCATGCCCGGGAATCAGCGGTGGATGAATGCGTCCCTGCGCCCAGCGATCCCAGTTGTAGATGTGGAGATCGGTGCCGCAGATGGACGCAACCTTCACCTTGACCAGCACATCCCGCAAGCCAAATGTAGGGACGGGGACTTCGCGAATCTCCGCACCGGGCGCGGCGGTGGGCTTTACGACCGCAATCATTGTTTTAGACATAACACTGCTTTCCGATTGCACTTGGCAAAGTACTTGGAGTAAACGCATGATTTTAACATCTGGAGAGAGGACGGCGTTTGATACTGCACGACACACTGGCGATAAAATAAGCGCGTGCGCAAAATTACTTACTCTGTAGCGATTCTTGTGGTGGTCGCCGGGTGCATGGCTCAAACCAGAGCGTCGTTTTTCCCAACTTCGGAGCAGAAATTTACGAAGCGCTTAGTGGCAGCGGCAACCGAGCGCGCAAACCACCCGGCACGGTACGTCCCGGACTACGTCCGAATCGACTACCCCAACGGCGATGTGCCTGCCGATACGGGCGTCTGCGCAGACGAGATTATCCGAGCTTATCGCGGAGTCGGGATCGACCTGCAAAAAGAAGTCCATGAAGACATGGTCCGGCATTTCTCCGAATACCCGCGAAAGTGGGGCCTGAGCCATCCCGATACGAACATCGATCATCGTCGCGTACCGAACTTAATGGTGTTCTTCACGCGCCACGGAGAATCCTTGCGGGTTACCAAGAATGCGAAGGACTATCTGCCGGGCGACATTGTGAGTTGGGATCTCGGAGGAAATGTGCCGCACATCGGGATCGTGGTGGATCGCCAACCGCTGCTGAGTTCTAACCATCTGGTGCTGCACAATGTTGGCGAAGGTCCCAAGATTGAAGATGTGTTGTTTCGGTGGCAGATCACTGGGCACTATCGCTATTGCGGCCCAAAGGCTCCGATGCCTCCTGTTATCCTAAAAGGGTTGATGCACGAACTCCCTAACGTTCGACTCAGCTCAACCCCACTTTGAGGAAATCATGGCCGCGCTGATTGATGCGATCAACGTAAAACGCAAAATGCTTTTTGAGATCGAAAACACTCCATTCCTGTGCCTGGACGCGGAGGTATCCACCCCTACCGCGAGAGGCGGCCAGACTTTGGTTCGTTTGAAGATGCGCAACCTCCTCACACGCGCGGTCTTTGACAAGACCTTCAAGGCCGGTGAAAGGTTCAAGGAGCCGGACCTCCAGATCGTCGAGGCCTCGTACCTGTACGGCGACGGCAGTGGTTTCCACTTCCTCGATCAGGAGAGCTTTGAAACGCTGACGCTTTCCGAAGAAATGATGGGCGATGCGCTGGATTTTATGAAGGAAGGCGTGATCATCCAGCTGCATAAATACAACGGCAACCCCATCGGCTTGCAGCTCCCCGCTCAGGTGGAGCTCAGTGTTACCTATACTGAACCCGGCGCTCGTGGCGACACGGCCAGCGGCAACGTGACCAAGCCAGCCAAGCTGGAGACTGGCATTGAGATCCGGGTTCCTCTCTTCATTAAAAATGGTGAGACAGTCAAGGTATCCACGGAGACGCGCGAGTTCGCGGGGCGGGCCTGAACCATTTGCTTGACGAGGATGGCGATGCGGTTGGATTCCGGATCCAGCTCGCGAAAGAATTCTTCATCGGTGCCCAGCGACGCGGCTCGGAGAGCTTCCGCGAACTGCTCATCCGCAAGATGGGCCTCTCAAAGGAAAAAGCTTCGCAGCCTAAATCAGGTATGGCCCGCTTTATCGCCCTCGATGACCTCAGCTTCAACGTGGCCGAGGGCGAAGTCATCGGCATTATCGGGCGAAATGGCGCGGGCAAAAGCACCCTGCTCAAAGTCCACTCGCGCATCACTGACCCCACCAGCGGCGTGGTCCATCTCCGTGGCCGAATGGCCAGCCTACTAGAGGTCGGTACCGGCTTTCATCCTGAGCTGAGTGGTAGGGAAAATATTTACCTTAACGGTGCC
>JANXUC010000096.1 GCA_025352065.1 Acidobacteriaceae bacterium
GTGAGGACTCGGAATGGATAGTTCGCGTTCGGAGCGAATTCAAACCCTCTTTCACGATGCGGCTGAGCTCCCCGCTCGGGAACAACGCGAATTCTGCAATCGGCTTGCGGCACGGATAGCGCTAGGGGAGGAGGAGGTACACCCATTTTGCGGCGGCGCGCATCCCAGCTTTGGCCCCAGCGCTGGCGTTCGATGCGGCTAGCCGCTAGAATAATCGTTTCCAAGGAACCCATTTTGGTCAAAGCTTGTGGTGAGGTAGGGATGCATATCCGTCGTTATCTGTCTTTTTCGATCCTTTTGATGTTGTGGGCGATTTGCCTGAGCTGCGGGGCCAACTACCGTTTGCCCATCATCCAGATTCCGGGCAATCCCGGCGATCCCAAGCTGTACCACTTCGCGATGACGATCAGTACGGATAACTCCAATGGGGTCAACAGCCCCGGGTCGATCATGCAGATTGACGTCTCGGGCGACGTGAACGTAGGGCAGTCGGCGTTAGGACGCGGTCCGGTGCACGCAGCGCTGCTCCCCGGCGGGGCGAACAATCGCATCTACACGGCGAACGCTGTCGAAAACACGGTTTCTACCATTACAGCGGCGCAGCTGTGCGGGGGCCAGCAGATCTGCCCGATGGGCACGATGACCACCATCACTATGCCCAGTTCCTATACGCCGAGCTTCCTGCATTCGACGGAATCCGCGAAGATGTACGTGATCCTGACGCCCGTCGATCCCAATGCGACTGCGCCTTCGATTGGCGTGATTGACGCCCTTCGACAAGTGCTGGCGCCACAGATTGACTTGCCTTTGCACAGCGACCCGCAGTGGATGGCAGAGATTCCGAACGGCCACAAGCTTTATGTTCTCGATAAGGCGAACAGCGTGGTTTACGTTATCGATACGGTGAGCCGCCAGATCGTGCAGACCCTGACCGTGGGAGCGGGCCCGTTTATGGCGACGACCAGTCCGGATAGCTCGGCTGTGTTTGTGTTGGGCACCGCCGGAGTTACGGTCATCGATGCCAATACCGATACGATTCTGAATCCCTCGCCGCTACCAATTCCGGGGATGGCAGACTCGATTTCCTATGACAAGAAATTGAACCGCTTGTATTTTACGGATAAAGAAGGCGATTTGGAGATTTATGACGCGGCAGTCGCGCCGGGGAACTTGCCGGTACCCGTGGCGGCGTTAAAGATCCCTGCGCAAAATGCGGCGATTTGCCCGTCGCAGCCGACCTCGAATTGCACGAGCCTGATGGGCGTGACATCCCTGCCGGACGGCTCGCGAGTCTACGCGCTCAGCATGACATTTGCGACGGGCGCCCCGAATACCTGGACCCCAACGCTGACTCCGGTGGATTCGCTTTCTGTAACCGTGAAGTCTGCCATTAACCTGACGACGGCAGCCGAGGTCACATCTCCGTGCGGCACAGCGCGTTTCCGCTTCATGGTAGGGGCTTCCGGAGGCAGCGAGCGCGTGTATGTGTCGAGCTGCGATTTTGCCGGGACGTACATTCTGCAAACTTTTGACAATACGGAAGTGCAGCCGGTGCCTTCGCCGTTAAGCTCGAAGCCGCCAGCGTTTCAGAATCCGATGTTTATGATTACCGGGCGCTGATTTTCGGGAGAGCTGGCTAGCAGGGGCAATGAATTGTTGGACAGTTGCTTGAAGCCGACAGCTGATAGCTGGAACTTATGCGCCGACTGCAGATGCAGTCTTCTCGCTAGACTGGCAGTTGTAGCGCATGGCGATGTTCATATAGACCGTCCCGCCACACGTATCGAAGGACATAAGAAGAGCTTCGGTATCTTGCGTCGAGGGCAGGCCCTGCTCGGCGCTATAGACCAACGGCGGGAGTACTCGGAAGTTGAAGCCCTGGTTGTTGAGCGTGGTGACCGCGTTGCCAATCACCTGGTTGGCGAGCTCGAGAACGGCTTCTCCCGCCATTTCATCTCCAGCAGCGATCTCGGTGCCGCTGAGCGAAGTCGCCAGATAGGCGGCCGTCGCAGGCGCGAGGTCGAAAATGATGCGGCCTTCAATGTCGCCCGTGAAGGCAATCTGCGCGGCAACGCCGTGGCGCCTGTAGGTATGCTCGGTCATGCTGACGTCGCCCACGGCCGTACGGCAGCGCAGGCTTTGGGCCAGCACCGCGTCGGCGGCATTGATGAACGGCTGAATCAATTCCATTTTCATGAGCGGGCTTCTATCCGGTTTTGCAGGGTATGCGTCACTAGGCGTGTGCGCCGTCTGCTATGGCAGCCACCACCGCATCGTCTCCCATCACATACTTGACGACTTCGTAAAGCACATCGGCCTTAACCGGCTTCTGCACGAAATGACGCGCTCCGCGTTGCAGCGCAGCGACAATGTTTTCCTGGTAGCCGACCGAAGAGACCATGACAATGCGCGCGTCCGAGTGCTTCTGCAAAATCTTCTCAGCCGCTTCAATGCCCTCCATGAGGGGCATTGTAATGTCCATGAGTACGAGGTCGGGAAGCGCACGCTCGTATTCCGTGATAGCGGCGCAACCGTCGGCAGCTTCGCCGGCGACCTGACCGCCAAAGGTCTCAATCATCTTGCCCAAATTTTTGCGGGCAAAAACGGAGTCGTCCACCACGAGGTAGCGGACGGGCTGCCCGTCTTTTTTCCTGCGCAATGGCGCAAACTGCTCCATAATGGTCCCCTCTCCTTTATAAAGTTCTCGCAAATCGTGCAAAAAAGAAACTTACTTCAGTAACGGCATCACCCGGAATTCGTCCCTGCGGACGCTCCGGTGGACGCACCTCGCTCGGGGGCGCAAAGAGCCTGTAAAGTGGGGGCCAAAGCCTCCAGGGAGACTGCGCTCTGGGCGTAGCCGCGCTGGATGGCGACTCGCGGCATGCCATACACTACGCACGATTCTTCGGATTGGGCAATCGTTGTTCCGCCCGCGTCTCGGACCGCTCCCATGCCTTCCACACCGTCGTCGCCCATGCCAGTCATTAGAAGAGCGACACCACGTGCCCCGAAACCTTTAGCGAGGGAATGGAACAGCACGTTGACCGAGGGCCGGTGCCCGTTGACCTTTTCGTCGTTCGAAAGCGAGACGACATCCGCCAGTCGCATCTGACGAACGCGTACGTGGTGGTTGCCGGGGGCGATCAGGACCCGCCCTGCCAGCAGCAAGTCTCCCGATTGCGCCTCGCGCACGCGCAGTGCGCAGCTATCGTCCAGGCGCTGGGCGAACATTCGGGTAAAGTTTTCCGGCATGTGTTGCACGATGACAATCGATCCGGGAAAGTCGCCTGGCAGCTGCGAAAGCAGATACTGCAGCGTGTTCGGCCCGCCTGTGGAGATTCCGATGGCAATTACTTTGCTCGCGGGCTTGTTGGAAAACGAAGCGGTTTTTCGTACTTTCACCGGAGTTTCCGGAAGAGCGCAAACGCCCTTGCTCGTCGCTGCCGCTTTGATCTTGGCGATGAGTTCCTGTTCCACTTCCGAGATAGGCTGCAGATCCGTCGGCTTGGCCACGAAGTCGACAGCACCCAACCCCAAGGCCTTCATGGTGATGGAAGCCCCCTCAGTGCTGTAGGAACTGACTACGATGACTGGAGTCTTGTGAGTCCGCATAATCTGTTTCAGGGTTTCAATGCCATTGAGACCTGGCATTTCCAGATCCAGCGTGATCACATGTGGACGCAGTTCTTCAATCTTGCGCAGAGCAAAATTTCCGTTGATGGCGGTACCGACAACCTCAATTTCTTTGTCTTTTTGAATCATCTGCGGAATCAGCTTCCGCATCATGGCCGAATCGTCGACCACAAGGACTCGAATGGGAGGCTTCACAACTCACCTTCAGCGGCCGCGCCAATGCTGTTCTGCAGATCTTGAGGCGGTCGATCTTGGGTAGATAGCTCCTGAAATTGCCGCGCTTCCGCCAGCGGCAAGAGCAGGCCCCACGGTGCTGTGCCGAGTTCATTGCGGACCCGGCTGCGGCGCTCGGCCACTGCGGCTAGATTCAAAATCAGAACAACGCGGCCATCGCCGAGAATGGAAACCCCGCTGATCAGATCGCTGGAAAGCAGGTTCGTGTCCAAAGCTTTGATGACCAACTCTTCCTGACCGGCAAGTTCATCGACGACCAGACCAAGCTTCTGCCCGGCATGGGAGACGACCAGGACAAAGAGCTTGCTCTCGCCAGTGGTTTCCGCCGGACGCCCCAGCCGAACCAGCGTCAGCACTTCTTTCCGTAGCTGCAAAACTTCATGCCCATCGACGAGATGCACGTCGGACTGGTGAATGCGCGTCATTTCCGCCACCGCGTTCAAGGGGACGGCGTACAGCCGATGCTCGACGCGGAACAAGATGGCTTTGATAATGGCCAGAGTCAGCGGTAGCCGCAGACGGAAGGTTGTTCCTCGTCCCGGAGTCGACTCCACGTTGACCGATCCCTTCAGCCGCTGCAGGACGTTTTGCACTACGTCCAACCCAACTCCGCGACCGGAGATTTCCGTGATTTGCTCCGCCGTGCTGAAGCCGGGAAGGAAAATAAGCTTAAAGAGTTCGGTCTCGGTCATCCGCTGCGCTTCGTCGGAGTGGATCAGCCCTTGCGCGACGGCCTTGTTGCGAATGGCAGTCGAGTCGATTCCTCGGCCATCGTCGGAAAGCTCGATCACCACTTGATTGCCCTGGTGATACGCGGCCAGGCGTAAAGTTCCCGTTTCCGGTTTCCCCGCGCGCTGCCGTTCTTCCGCGCTTTCAAAGCCATGGCTGATGGCGTTGCGTACCAAATGTGAAACAGGCTCCGCCAGCGCGTCCAAAATTCCCTTGTCGAGATCCGTTTCTTGCCCCGCCAAAACGAGTTCCACGTTCCGGTTGCAGATACGGGCCGTATCGCGAACTAGCCGCGGAAAACGGCGGAACAGATTCTCTACGGGAACCATGCGAATCTTCATGACCGAACGTTGCAGATCGCTCAGCACCCGCGACTGAAAGGCAAAAGCGTCGCTGAAGCGCGCCCGCAGCGGATCTTTCGGGAAGCGCTTGCCAAATTCCAGCAACGTTTGCTGAAACATGGAGCGGCCGATGATCAGCTCGCCGACCAGATTCAGAACCGTGTCGATGCGCTCGGAATCGACGCGGAGAAGGTTTTCCGCCGTGGCCGGACGCGAATTTTCTTCCGCGCGTTGCTGCGTGCGAGCTTTTTCCGCCTCGTATTCTACGGCGGGAGCTTCCGCCGCGGCTGTGGTCGCGCTCCGCAGGGAAGCCAGCGTGGCTACTTTGATCTTGGCAATGATGCCCGGAACCCGGCATTTCTGCGTCAACGTGTCCGGAGTTTCCCGAGTCGCCACGGCGGCTTCGATGTCGCCAGCCACGCTCAGGTGTCTGGCTTCGGCTGGCGAAAATGCCAGTATCTCCCCCATTTTGCCCAGGATGTTGCGCACGATCTGCAACGCCGCTTCGGGCATGACGCAATTCGGATCCAGACCCAGCGTGACGTGCTGCACGGGAACCGATTTCTGGCTTGCGGTTTCAATGGATAAACATTCGTACTCGGTCCACCCGGGTATGGTTTCGATTTCTGCGCGCGCGACTTTTGTCTTAACCACTTTTGTCTTGACGACTGCTGACTTCGTTCGCGGCGAGCACTTCGCGGCAACGCTCTTCTGGCTCACCGTGGTTGCGATGGATTTCTTCGCGCCGGAAGATCTCTTATGCGAAGTCGCTTTGCCCGCAGTCTTCTTGCCTGCGGTCTTGGCCGGACCGGCGGAACCAAGTTGTGCAATCAACTTCCTCAACGGCTCCCCGGTGGGTACACGGGTTTCGTTGTGGTGCGCCTCAATCATTTCGCTGAATACATCCGCGGCGGTCAAAGCCGTTTCTACAATCGTGGCGCTTCGCGTCAGGTCTTCGCCGGTCAGAACATCTTCAAACTGATGAGCCAGACTGGTGAGTTCTTTGTATCCGCAAGCAGCCGCATCGCCCTTGAGGGTGTGAACGGCGCGGCGCAGGCTGCGCAACGCTTCCAGATCCTCGGGATGCTTCTCCAGCGTGAGTGCTTCTTCATTGAGCGATTGCAGAATTTCCTGAGCGCTTTCGTAAAAGATTTGCCGAAGTTCCGTTCCGCGGTCGCCGGACATCGAACTCACAGTTCCACCTCGATGCGGCGGTAAGCGGTCCCGCTGTCGCGGTGCACCATGGCGAACTTACTCGTCAGACCCAGCAGGCTTTCCGCATGGCCGACGAACACGTGGCCGCCCGGATTCAGGCAGCTATAAAACTTTTCCACCAGGCGCTTCTGCTCCGCCTGATCGAAGTACATCATCACATTCCGGCAAAAAATAAAGTCATTCCGTTGCGGAACAAACTCCGTCTTCAAATTGAAAAAGTCGAAATGCACCAGCTCTTTCAAGGGCGCACGAATGGCGTAACGGTCTCCCACCTTGTCGAAATATCGCAAACGGCAGGCATAGTCGACCGGCGCCATCTGGGCTTCGTTATACGAGCCTTCCTGCGCTGCGCGAAGAACTTTGTAGTTAATATCCGAAGCTAAAATCTCCACCCGCCACGGCGAGGGAAGCAGAGACCGCGTCGCCAGGAATCGCGTAGGCGGCGGAAACCGCAAACTGAAATGCGCCAGGGAATCGCAGATCATCATGGCCAGCGTGTAAGGCTCCTGCCCGGTGGAGCAGCCAGCGCTCCAAATGCGGAGAGTATAGTCACCCGACGCCGCTTTGCGTTGCAGCAAGTCCTGTAGAATGTGTTTCTGGAACAGGTCCAGCTGGGCCCGATTGCGGAAGAAGCTGGTTTCGTTGACCGTCAGGTTCTCCAGCAAGAGTGCCAGCTCTTCTTTGCCCTGTTCACTGGTCAAATGGCGGTAGTAGTTGTAAAACGATCCCAACTGGCTTTCCTTGAGGCGGCGCTGCAACCGGTCGGTCAAAAACGAAGTCCGGCGCTCGTCAAAATGCATGCCGCACTCACGGTAGATGAGCGCCTGCAACAGCTTCAGATCCGATTCAGTTAATGGGGCGGGTGCCGCCGCGGTTGAACTCATGCGCTGTCCTGCGTTAGCCTTTCGCCTTCGCGGCCAGCGCTTTTCGTGCTGGTTCCGCTGCGTTGCCCGGAATTGGAGCGGAAATCGAACCGCCAATTGCAGCGCCAGCCGCACTGCCCGCCGCAACCGCTGCACCCTGCGCCGCGCTGCTCTGCAATCCCTTCACTTCCCGCTGCAGTAGTTTGGCCATATCGAGCAATACCACCAGGCGTCCGCCATGCTTCGCGACACCCGTCACACACTGCAATCCACTCTCCGAGAAAACCGCCGGTGGAGGCTCCACTTCACTTCCTGGAATCTTCATCACTTCCGAAGCGCCATCCACGATTAGTCCCGCCAATCTTCCCTGCACTTCCATAACAAGAATTCGATTGTGCCGCCCCGACACGACCTGCTTCTCTCCAAAACGTTTGCGCAGATCCATGATGGACACGATCTTGCCGCGCAGGTTAATCACGCCCTCGATGTATTCCGGCGCGTCCGGCACGGCCGTAATTTCGGGCACCCGCACAATCTCCAATATCAAATGGATAGGGACGCCGTATGTTTCCCGGCCCACCCGAAAACCGACAATGTGAAGCTCTTTCTCCATAAGGGTCGCTGTAGCCTAAAGAGTTCCGGAACGTTAGTTGCGTCCGCTCGCCGCCGCCGCCGCTCGATGTTCGCGGTTGCCGCGCCGTCCATCCTGCCGGTAATTCGACGCTTCTTCATCCAGACGGAAGCGATCCATCGAATCCAGCAGGTCGCGAGACATTTTTGACATCTGCTCCGCCGAAGCTGCCAACTCCGACGAACCGGACGTCGATTGCTGTGTTAATTCCCGCATACGCTCCATGGCTCGAACCACCGCTTGCGAACCGGATGCCTGCTCCTCCACCGCCGAACTGATTTCATGCGTCAATTCGTTCAGCCGGGAAGTGGCGCGCGCAATCTGCGCCGAGCCATGCGATTGTTCGTTGGTCGCCGCGCCGATCTCCTGCGCGAACTTGTAAACCTCGGTCACCACATTCGAAATCTTCCGCAACGCCGTGCTCAGCTCTTCACCGTGCGTCAGCCCTTCATTGACGATGCCCGTGCTGCGTTCCATGTTTTCAACCGCTTTGCGCGCTTCCTTCTGAATGCTGCCAATCAGCTCGGATATTTCCTTGGTCGATTGCGCCGACTTCTCCGCCAGCTTGCGAACTTCATCGGCGACCACCGCAAATCCGAGACCGTGTTCTCCAGCGCGTGCCGCCTCAATGGCGGCGTTCAACGCTAAAAGATTGGTCTGCTCCGCCAGGTCGTCGATGACTTCCACAATTCTTCCAATATCATCGGCACGCTGACCCAGAGCGCCAATGATTTCTCCGGATTCGTGAATCGTGCGATTAATGCGGTTCAGGCCATCCGTGGCCTTATCCATCGTGGTGATTCCGCTGTGCACTTCCTCGCGCGAACGGTTAGAAATATCCAGCAGCACTTTGGCTGTATCCGCCACGCGCTGAATCGACGCCACCATCTGGTCAATCGACGCCGAAGTCTCGCTCACACTCGAAGCCTGCGTCTGCGTGCTCTGGACCATGTTTTGCACGTTCACGCTCATCTCGTGCATCGTGCTGGTCACTTCGTCGATCGCTCCCGAAGCTTCCAGACTGATCTTGGCCGATTCATCCGAAGCCGACGCCACTTGCGACGATCCGCTCGCCACCTGCGAAGCCGCGTCGCGCACATTGCGCACCAGTTCATGCAGCCCCTCGACCATGCTCAGGAAGCCCTGGCCCAGCGTGTCTTTCGCCGAGCGCGGTGTTACATCCACCGTCAGGTTGCCGCCCGCAATCTCCCTCGATACCGTGGCCATCTCACCTAGATACCCCACCATCCGGTCGAAGGATTGCGCCAGTTGCCCAACTTCGTCTTCCTGCCGTATTTCAGTCTTCTGCTGCAGATCGCCGGTTTCCGCAATCTGCTGTGCCGCTGCCATCAGCCTGTACAGCGGGCCGGTTACCGCGTTGGCTGTGCGGTAAGCCACCCAGACGCCGAAACCGATTGCCAGCAAGGTGCTGACCAGTGCGACCAGAATCACCCACGTCGCCATCGCTTCATCGGAATTACGGCGCTCATCGATAATTTTCTTGGTTTCCTGGTCCGCTACGTCTAGATATTCCGTCGAGTTCTTCAACCAGGTCGCCGGATCTTTCTGCAGATAGAAAATCTGTAACTCGGAAACCGTCACATTGCCGGAATCCACATCCTTGCGCTTCGCCGCCAGCGTTCCGGCAAATTCAGCCGTCCATGCCTGCTCCAAAGACAAAACCCTATCCAGCGCCACTTTTTGCTGCTCGGAACTGGCTAACTCTTTCGCGATCTCCACCTTGCTTCCAACCTGGTGGATGCCGTCATTCATCTTTTCCAGTTCTCGCCCATCGCCGCTCAGCAGGTAGCTGTTCAAAGAAAGCCGGTTCTGCATCATCTGCGACCGCAAATCGCTAAAGGCCGCCGAGGCCTGCTCCGAGCGTGCCGCCGCCGAGCGCGCCGTATGTTCCCGGCGCAACGCAACCACGTTCACTATGAAAAGAATGACAACGGTCGCCAGAATCGCGCCGAAGCCCTTATACAGCCGTTTACGGATGCTCATGGTCATTGCGGTTGTTCCTTGTCTGCTCAGCTAGTTGTTAGAGAAGTTAAACTCGATGACACCCGTGCTCTCCTCGGCCGCCGGCTCGAACTTCCAGCGTCGCACCGCGTCTTCGGAAGCGGTGACCAGCAGCGGATGGCCTCCCACAACTTTGGTCGACTTCACGTTGCCGTTGCTCCCGATGGTGACCAGGAGCTTGACCGAACCTTTCACGTTCATCCGGCGAGCCAGCTCCGGATACAGAGGCGACACTTGTGATTTCACCTTCCGGTTCAATTCCCCTTGCGGTTTCTGCGCCATACCCAGTTGCAGGAATATTACGAAGGTCAAGATCGAGAAACCAAGGGTTCGAAAACCGGACATCAACTGGCGGCGTGTCATAGGTCGAGAGCCTCCTCCACAGGCATTGAGAATTGCCTGACTGCACTCAAGTTCATCCCTTGGTGCGCAAAAACTCAAGTTACCTTGGTGTGAACACGTAAGCTTCTGTAAATGAATGGCTTACTGGTCGCCCCCCGGTACGCCGCTGGTGACCTTCGTCACTATTTCCCTGCCACCCCTATCTCGCATCACGATATTCCAGCGCCCATCCCCGGTTTCCCTCCGCACCTATGCTTCTCGCCCACCGACGTTCACCCATCCCAGACGTGCAGCAAGGGGTTTCACACCTTGACACCCACGCCCTGATTCTCCTTGACTCAAATTGAGATGAAAGGCTACGTTTGCTTGTATCTCCTAGTTTTTACAAGGCTTGACCTCATTCAGGTATGCAGCTTGGAAACCCGACGGCGTCTCAAAATAGAACCGACATTCCCGATGAGGGCTTTCAGCGGCTGCTCAGCTCGATTTCCACCGCCGCCAAAGTTGAGCGCGGCCCACTCCTTCTGCGCCTGATTTGCCGCGCCAGCCGAGAGTTTTTTGGAGCTACTGGCGTCTATATCTGGCGTCGCGAAGCGGCTGAAAATTTGATCGGCGAAACCCTGGTCGGGCTGGAAGCCGACGGCCCAGGCGCCAATTCCTTTCGCGATCTCCGCCTCTCCAGCGACCAGGTTGCTTTGGTCGGTAATGCTCTACGTACCCGGCAGGCCCTGGCGGCTCGGCATATCGATTCGCTGGACGATATTTCGTCGGACACTTCTCGCGATATCTTTGTGGATCGGCTGGGAGCCCGTTCAGCTTTAGTCGCTCCGTTTTTACTGTTCGGCGAAGTTGCAGGCGCCCTCCTTGTGGTCAGTGCGGAAGACCCTGAGCGTTTTGGAGAGGATTCCCTCACCAAAGCGGCGGTTTTGGCAGCGCAACTGGGCAGTTTGCTGGAAGCGGAGCGTATCGACGATGCTTCCCGCGAGGAACGCCGCCGCGCCGAAATTCTGCTGGAGTTTGTACAGAATCTTCCCGTCGTTCCCGATGTGGGAATCGTCGCCGAAGCCGTCGCCGACCGCCTTCGGAATCTCCTGCGCTGCCGCGCCGTCTCCGTCCTCTTGCGAGAAGACGACAGGTTCGTGGTGAGCGCTCTGGCTGCGGAATCGCCGCAAGCTGCGGCTGTCGTGGGGGATTCCTATAAGCGGCAAGGCAACTCGTCCGTCCAAGACAGCTCGGCCCAAGTTTTGATTGACCGCGCAATCGCAGGAAAAGAGCCTGTTTTGGTGGTGCCAACCCCGGAGCCTGCGGGCACGGGATGGCTGTTGCTCGCCCCCGTTCGAACCTCCAGAAGTGCTGGCGCCATCCTGGTATATTCGCGTCCCGAGCAGGAGTTCACACCGGCGGAACGCTCTTTGCTCTCCATGGTCGCCGGTTTTGGCGCGGTGGCCATCGCCAACGCCGAACTCTATTCCAGCACTGCCGAGCAATCGCAGGAATTGCACCAATTGCTCGAAATTGCTTCCGAGCTCGGCGGCGTGGCAGATTTGGATCAGTTCTTGCAGCGCTTTGCCATCCGTGCCACCAACTTCCTCGGTTTCCGCCGCGCCTTCATCGGACTCGTCGAAGACGGACAGTGCTGGGCGCGTTTTTTGGCGGAAAATGGCAAAATCAGCCCCATCGACTACTCCTTTGCGGTGGAAGAGGCGCAGGTCGTCCTGATCGACAAACAACCTTACTGGACGGACGACCTGAGTCAGCACCCAACCGAGCGCGGAAGGTCGGTTGCCGCGCAATACAACATCCGGCAGATTCTGAATGTTCCGCTGCTGGGCGCGGATGGCGCCGTCCTGGGCATGCTCGGCGTGGCGGACCGTCGCGACGCCGCTCCGATTTCAAAGGAAGATGTGCGTCGCGCCCAGGCTCTGGCCGCGCAAGCGTCCATGGCGCTGCAACTGACGCGCAATCTCACCGCATCCGAGCAGCATCGCCGTCGCGCCGACGATCTGATGGCGCTGTCGCTCGACCTCAATGCGCGGCTGCGGCTGCCGGAGTTTGCCCGCGGCTTCGCGGGGCGCGCAGCGGAAATGCTGCATGCCCGCTCTGCCGCGCTCCTGATCGCGCACGGGTCCCAGCAATGGGAGACCATCACGTGGCACCGGGACTTGCATACATCGAATCCCGCCGCGGAGCGCGACCTGCAATCCGCCCTGGTGGCGCTTACCCGCACTCGCAAGCATCCGGTAACCGTCGGGGAGGCGTCTGAACTTCTCGGGACAGGCCTTGCCTCAATGCTGGCTTGGGACGATGTTGCGGTTGCGCGCCTGGAAACTCCGGAAGGCGAGCTGGTGGGCCTACTGTGCCTGGCCGGTTGTGGACCCGATCTGAGTCCGTCGGATCGACAGCTGCTGCAGGCTCTAGCCAGTCACGCCTCGGTCGCTCTGCAAAATGCGCGACTTTTCACTCGCGTCGACGCCTCCAACCGTCATTGGGTGGAGATCTTCGACGCCATCAGCGACTTTATCGTCGTTCATGACGACGAGGGCAGTATTCTCCGCGTGAATCGCTCGCTGGCGCAATTTGTCGGCGTGCGCCCCGAAGAGCTGATTGGAATCGACATGCGCTCCTTACTGGCGCTCACCGCCGACATTCATCCGGAATCGTGTCCCTTCTGCCGAAAAACCGACAGCGATGTTGATGAATTCCAGCAGGTATTGCTGGATCGCACCTACCTGGTTTCCACCTCGCGCATCCACTCCGTGCAAACTTCTGGGCGCGAAACCATCCACGTTCTGAAGGACGTAACCGACCGTCGCGAAGCCGAACGCCGTTACCGCGAACTGTTTGACAACATTCAGGAAGGCTTGTATTTTTCCACCCCCGATGGCCGCTTCATCGAAGTGAACGAGGCGATGGTGCGGATGCTCGGCTACAACAACCGTGAAGAGCTTCTGCAATCCAATATTGCGCATCAGCTCTATTTCAATCCCGAGGATCGAGCGGAATTTTGCCGCCAGCTCGACGAAACTGGGCTCCTGCGGAATCACGAAGAGACTTTGCGTCGCAAAGACGGCTCCGCCGTCTACACGATGCAAAACGTTTTTGCCGTTCGCGATGCAGGTGGCCGCGTGGTCCAGTATCGCGGGTTGATGACGGACATCACCAGCCTCAAAGCTTTCCAGACCGAGCTGCAGCGTGAGCGCGATTTCAACAGCAAGATTCTGAACAACACGCAAAGCCTTATTCTTGTTGTAGATACGACGGGTTGCGTCAGCTATGCCAATCGCCGCTGGGCCGATCTCGACTATCAACTGCACCAGTTGCTGGGCCGTCCTGTCGACGAACTCGCAGGCCCCTCGAAGCGTGCTTTCTTTCAAGAAGCCATCAACGCCAGTCTGCAGGGGAAACTGGTCGATAACCTGGAAGTGCCGATCCTCCGCGCGGACGGTCGCGTGGGCCAATTCTCCGCCAATCTCAGTCCGATGCGCGACGAACAAGGCGAACTCACCAGCATCGTGGTGGTGATGACGGATATTACGGATGCAGCCATGCTGCAGTCCAAGCTGATGCATGCGGAAAGAATGGCGGCGGTCGGCCAGCTGGTCTCGGGCGTTGCCCACGAGGTGAACAATCCGCTAACAGCGATTCTCGGTTTCGCCGACCTCCTGATGGAAAATCCGGAAATTCCCGAGTCCGCCAGGGCCGACCTGCGAGTCATCTTGCAGGAGGCGCAGCGCACCAAGCTGATTGTGCAGAATCTGCTCAGCTTTGCGCGCCAGATGCCGCCGCAACGCAAGCCGGTTCAGTTGAATGCCATCCTTCTGCGCACCGTGCAGCTCCGGGTCTATGATTTCACCAGCCATGGCATTGAGGTTGTCGAGCATCTGAATCAGAATCTGCCGGATGTGATTGGCGATCCGCATCAGCTGCAGCAAGTGTTTCTCAATATTCTGAACAACGCCTACGACGCGGTTCGTGACACGGGACGGCCTGCGCGCATCGAAATCGCCAGCACGGCGGCTCGCAACTGCGTTGAAGTTACATTCCGCGACAACGGAGACGGCGTGGAGTCTCCTGACCGAATTTTTGATCCCTTTTTCACGACGAAAGAAGTGGGCAAGGGAACTGGCCTGGGCCTGAGCATTTGTTATGGGATCGTGCGCGAACACGGCGGAGAGATCCTCTGCCAAAACAATCAGGGCGGCCCCGGCGCAACCTTCATCGTACGCTTGCCTTTGGCGATGGATGCTTCGCTGGGAGCCGCTGTAGGAGTCTTGCCGTCATGAAAAATTCGGTAGTTCAGCCCGCCTCACCGCCAACCCACTGGCCCATTCTCCTGATTGAGGATGAGTCTTCGGTGATGGCCTACGTGCGCACCGCCCTTGAGCGCCACGGATACCTGGTCGTATGCTGCGCCTCCGCCGTGGAAGGCGTTCATCTACTTGAAACCGGACAGTTTACGGGAATCGTTTCCGACATGCGAACCCCCGGAGGCCTCGACGGTTCCGACGTCCATGCCTGGGTGGCTCAGTATCGTCCCGAGCTGGCTTCCCGCATCGTGTTCATTACGGGCGACATTGCAAACGAAGAGACGGTGAGCACCCTGCGTGAAACGGGCGCTCCCTGCGTGGAAAAACC
The DNA here is from genome assembly GCA_025352065.1 of Acidobacteriaceae bacterium. Lineage (GTDB taxonomy): Bacteria > Acidobacteriota > Terriglobia > Terriglobales > Acidobacteriaceae > JANXUC01. The sequence goes on from JANXUC010000096.1 coordinate 14,646, forward strand.
GTTCCGCGTGCGGCAATTCATTGATGTCATCGAGAAAACAATGGGGAAAGCACAGTGAGCGAACAATCTCGTTTACGCCTTTTGATTGTGGATGATGAGCAGAGCGTGAGCCAGCTTTGCCGAACTGTGGCGGAAGCCATGGACTTCGAATGCACCGAAGCGGCCAGCGGCGAAGCGGCGCTGGCGCTGCTGGAGGAGCGCTCCGTTCACATGATCCTCTGCGATATGGTCCTGCCCCGGATGACAGGTCTGGAATTCCTGGGCCGCGTGAAGAAGATCCTGCCGCGAGTCGAAGTTGCTCTGATGACGGGGCACGGTTCGGTTGAGACGGCGGTGCAGGCGATGAAGCTCGGCGCTTACGACTACATCACCAAGCCGTTCACTCCACTGGAGGAGCTCCGTCTCTTTTTGAGGCGCATGGCGGACAAAGTGCGTCTGGTGGAAGAGAACGAGTTTCTGCGCGAGCGCACCGACGCCGAAACCGAAATGCACGGCATTATTGGCGCTTCGCCAAAGATTCAGGATGTGCTGCGGATGGTCTCGCGCCTGAAAGACACGCGGACGCCAGTGCTGATCACAGGCGAGTCGGGTACAGGGAAAGAACTGGTAGCGCGAGCCATTCATTTCCGCGGAGGCTTTTCGAATCAACCGTTTGTAGCGGTCGATTGCGGATCGCTGGTGCCGACGCTGATCGAGAGCGAATTGTTCGGCTATGAAAAAGGCGCGTTTACCGGGGCAATTCGTTCGAAGCCCGGGCTTTTTCAAGCAGCCAGTGGGGGCGCGATCTTCCTTGACGAAATTGGCGAGCTGCCGCTGGAACTGCAAGCTAAGTTGCTGAGGGTCCTGCAAGAAAAGCAGGTTCGCCCGGTTGGAAGTAATCAGCACGTGAAAGTGGATGTGCGGGTCATTGCTGCCACCAATCGCGACCTTGAAACCGCCTACAAAGACGGCAGCTTCCGCAAAGACCTCTACTTCCGATTGAATGTGGTGACCGTACACCTGCCAGCGCTGCGGGAGCGGCGCGCCGACATTCCTATGCTGGCGCATTGGTTCATTGATCGCTATGCGCCGGGCAGCGGGCTGCGGATGACGAATTCCGCTATGAAATGCATGCTGGACTACGATTGGCCGGGTAATGTCCGCGAGTTGGAGAACTGCATTGAGCGGGCGATTGCCTTGGGGGGCCACAATCCGATTGACGTTTCGGACCTGCCTCCGCCGATCGCCGCAATGGGCTTCGAGTTGCCAGCATCGAACTCGTCTTCTCCTGCATTTACGTCGAGCGACCTGGAAGATATTGAGCGGGTGACAATTGAGCGTGTTTTCAACGAAGTAAACGGGGACAAGGTGCTGGCTGGCAAGATGTTGGGAATTAGTCGGGCGACCCTGTACCGGAAACTGAAGCGCTACAACATTGCCGGGGGGCACGAGCGCTCTCTAGGAGTGCCATCGCCGACGCTACACTGACCTGTGGAAGATAGTTGAGTCCAAAGTGGGGGCCTTTAGATGTGGGGAAGGAACCTGGGCAATCCGGCCCTTCTTGAGACTGTCGCATCTCATAGTGAGACGAAATGGGTAATTCTGTTCAGCCACGGCGGCTCAGTAGCGGCTAAGTAATTGATTTAGAGAGCAATTTTTCGTTCCGACTTTTCCACAGTTTTGGCCACGGGCGTGCTCCCGTGTTTGGGTGGATTCCTGCATCGGCTTCCCCGGCCGTTTCCGCACGAGTCGCTAACGCTCTGGCACTCTCGAGGTTTCAACTTGTCCACCGAGGCACTAGTGGTCTCCGGCAAATTTGCCGAAGGCTTTGTATCCCGGCTAGCGCGTTTTTTTCCGAACGCGACTCCGGTGCGGGTTCCGGTGCGCTTGACGCGTGTTAATTTTGGCGGCGGCGGTTATTCGGAGAGCACCGTCATTGAATTTAGCACCAGCAAAGAAGTGTTGTTTGCTTCGGGGTTACCGTTGGAGTTTGCGGACAGGCTGCGCATTGAAAATCCAGATGGTTCGCTGGATATTGATGTGTCGGTGGTTGCCGTCCAATACGAACGGGGCAAAACAGCTGTTGCGGCCCGTATCTTGAAAGATGTGCCGAACTGGATCGTGAAAGCATGAGCCCCACCGAAAGCATCCTTATACAACTGGCAAGCGACTGGCGCGAGGCGCTGTTGCTGTATCCGCTCTACAGCGCGCTGTCGCGGGAGTTTGTGATTGAGGTCCAGCCTTGCGCGGTCCTGGAAACGATCACGGATGTACCGGATCGCGAAACGGTGGAAGAGGCGAGCGAATGGCTGGCACTGCTCGACGGGCGCACCCAGGTGCACCAGTTGCGGCAGTTTTTGCAGACGACTTCGTTGGCCAATGAGCAAATGGTGCGGGCGCTGCTGGATCGTCATCTGCGGAAGCCCATAAAGACCGACGCCGACCGCGACAAAATTGATTTCCTGCTGGTGCAATTTTTCTCTTTGACGGCGCCTTCGCAGTTGCATGACGCCAATGTCGGTCTGGACTATGTTTCGCATATTCTGGAGCAGGTTCTGGGGCCTACGGGTGAGGTTCCGGCGGAAGTTTCCGGGCCCTTGGAAGCGGTTCTGGAAGAAGCCCGCTCTTGCCGTCGCTTGAGCGAGTTGCTGCAGAGCGAGATTCTGGAACGGGGACGCGCGACGAAAGCTCAAGTGGGGCAGAAGTACTTTCAGCCCGCTTACATGGTTGCGTTTACGCGCTTCAGCTTTCTGATGCGGCGCGTGTTCTTTCGGCTGATGCATGGCGATCTCAATGCAATTTTGGATGGCTTGCAAGCTTTGGAGCAGATGGGAGTAACGACACTGGACTGTCGCAGCGCCCAATTTTCACGGCAGGAACCGACAGGGCGTTTGCGAATGATTTGCCAGTCCTGGAAAGTAATGTTCCATGCAGAATATTCCTCCGGACAGCCGTTGCGGATGCTGGTGGATTTGCGTGTGGCAGTGGAAACAGCGCAGTCCGATGCTGCCGGTAAGGCGGCTGCGGCAGGCGCGGAGTAGAAATAGATCCAGAGCTGAGAGGGGACCAGAATAGGCGCGATGCGTCCCCATAAATTGATTGTTTTCGACACGATTGTGCAGGCACACTGAGCGATTGTTGGGCTGAATCAGGCCGAAAATTGGGCCCAAGGAGAACCATCCAGAGTGAGTCAACTTGCCGTCCTGATTGTTTCCGGAGCACCTGAATTCTCACAAGCTATTTTGAACCGCTGGCAACAAGAACCTAGTTTGCCTGCCGTGACGGTTGTGAACAGTGATCTTTGCGGAAACCTGGCTCCTGACTCCTTTGACCTTGCCATTGTTGGAGGCTTTCCGTCGGACCGGCTGGAAACGTTGCTGCGGCAGTTAGACCAGTTGGGCAAAACACTGCTGGTACTG
>JANXUC010000106.1 GCA_025352065.1 Acidobacteriaceae bacterium
GCTTTCCCCGGCCAACACCCGCCGCACCGCTGCCAACTTCAACTCCGTTGCATACTCTGTTCGCTTCTGCTCTGCTCGTGACATACGTTCTCCTCGAGAACTGTCACCATTTTCTCTGTCTCACTTTTGGGGTCCACTCCACGGGACGTTCCCTATATTTCGGAACAAGGCTCAAGAAGAAAACCAACTCTAGATCGCCATCTCCCCCAACACCTGCCGTGCCAGCCCAAACGCCAGCGTCATATCGCTGCCTCCCAGAGCTGTCACTACGCGAACATCCTGTGCTGGTTGCGAGACCAGATACGGCTGCTCGGGATGGCGGGCGTGGATGGCGTGCCAGTGGTCGGTGACGTCGAGGTTAGGGGCTTGCAGGAAGTTGCGTAAGTATCGAATTACGAGGTTGTCGATCAGAGTCTTATCGAACACATCGGGGGAGAGGCCATCTTCGTGGGAGTAGCCCAGGGTCAGCTCGCCATCGAAGGTTTGCGTCACCATTACGTGGATGCCCCATTGATCGTATTCGGGGAGCTCGCGGGCGATGCGTTCTTTCAGGATTGGAAGCGACGGGCAAATCTCGAAAGATGGTGCAAAGCGCAGAGTAAGGCCTCCGGCTAAGTCGGGCCGAGGCGCCAGCCGCCCGGTTGCGGAGCGGTGCGCATCATTTACAGCTTGCAGCGGGAAATGCCGCTGCCGGTGAAGCTTTCAGGGTAGAGAGTCTCGAAATCGTCGCCCGCGCAGACAATGGCGGTGTCGGCGGTCCAGGTTTCCATACCGGCGTCGATTTTGGGTAGATCGATGCTGTGGACGGCAGTCCCAAAACGGAACTTTACGCCATAGCGCTCGGTAAGGAATTCTGGGATTTTTCGCAGGAGCCAGCGAGGGTCGACAGCGACCTCGGAAGGGCTCCACAGGGCACCCAGGATGCCCGCCGTGAGGGCGGCTTGGGTGCGGGAGGCTACGCCCTCGGGATCGAGGCGCTGGCAGACGTAGCCGAAGCTGGGGCCAAGGTCGGCGAATTCGCGAATTACCTCGAATTCGTTCTGGTGGTAGGCCAAGAGGAGAGATCCTGTCGGTTGGTAGAGTGATTTGATTAAGGTTGGGCAAAAGCTGGAGATTCCAGCAGCTTAGTTTGGGGTCGGGGGCCGCGAGTGGTTCAAAACGGGTTTGGCCGGGTAGCTGGCCCAATCGGGTTGACCAATCGTGTGCTCCTTAGAACTTAAGTGGTATAGCCGTGGCAAGCGCGAAGATGCATGCTATGTACAGCAGGCTCGATAGGGTCGCTGGATGGTGGCACTTGTTTTGCGACACTGTGGCACTTGTCAGTCCCAGGTCATCGGCCAAATTTGCGGCGAGAAGCCCTCGAAAACTGCGACAATGGCGGTTAGGCGAGTGGTTTCTCCAGCTTTGAGCGGGTGGCGCTTTAGTTGCAGGCCGTCAAGCGTAAAGCTCCGGGCCCGGGCACACCTTAAAGTTGATAGGAAGAATATCTTGACGTATCCCACTGAAACCCGTCGTCGGCGCAGTCGTTATACCCGCGCTTTGAGGCGGCAGAAGATTGTGTTGTTCTCGCTGGCGCTGGGACTGCTGCTGCTGGTCGGCGTTTACGCGATATCGGCGAGCTGGTCCGAGCATTCGAGGAGCAAGGAATTCCGTGCGAGCATGCAGGGAAACGATTTTGGCGATCTGAGCGTGGACGGTCAGGCTGGGACGATGAAGTCGTTGCCAGCTCCGGCAGAAGCGCCGGCGACGAACGCAAAAGGGAAGGCGTCGCAGAATAATAAGAAGCATGGTCGCCTGGTTTACCGCTATTCCGTGGTGCCCGGAGGGGTTCGGACGCCAGCGGAGCTAGCCGAAGCCGCTGCGCACGATCCAGACGTGGCGTTGCACTATTCGCGCTTGAATTTTCGGCAGGCCCACCTGGTCCGTCTGCTGGCTGATCGCAAAATGTATGTTTCCTACCGCAAGGGTGGACGAATCCTGTGGACGAAGAAGCCACATTTGATTCGAGCCGGGGAAACCGTAATCACCGACGGCAAGGTAACGGCGCGAACGCGCTGCGGAAACCGTTTAGCCGTCAAGCCCAAGGGCATAACGGAGGCGGAAGGACCCAGTGAAGAGGATTTGAACCAACCGGTGGCCGTGGCGGATATGCCTATTCTGCCGCCGATTAGCTCTCTGCAGCCCTTGCTGGCACCGCAGGTTGTCGCTGGCCCGACAGGTGGGCCTGTGGGGGAACCGATTTTTGGAGGACCATTTGGAGGCGGAGGAGGCGGGGGAGGCGGCAAGTGCAAAATCGACCCTGTTACCCACCACTGCAAGCATCATCATGGACCGCCGCCTGTACCGGAGCCTGGAACGTTGGTGTTGGTTGGATCCGGGATATTAGCCCTGAGCAGGCGCTACTTGATGGGGATCTGGAAGAGCTAGAGAAGCTCTGAAGAAGTCTCGCACCCCATTACTTCGGTGGCTAAAGCCGGGGAATTTAGCAGTGTTTTTGCGGCGCTGAAGCGCCGCACTACCTAAAACCGAACTTGTGCAGAGGCTTCCTTAAAGAGCTGGAAAACGAATGTAACCCGGAAGGCCACCTCCCACAAAGGACGTGGCCTTCGGTTTTGTAAGGCTATGCTCTTACGTGTGGGCGAGTCAGTTGGAGCACTGGTAGAATTTGAGAGAAGGGCCAAAAACGGATGCAGCGCTCCTATATCAACTCGGACTGTTTACGCTGGATGTTGCTGAGTTCGTTGCTGGTATTTGCGACGTTTTTTGGCGTGATTGGGGTGCAACGAGGCTGGGCGCAGACCTCAGATGCCGGAGCGCTCACAGTGCGCAGTATTGCAGTGGGAGGGGCGGTAAGTCAGCCTGAGATTGAAGTGAAGACAAGCGGGTCGGTGACTCCGGCGACGCAAGCGGTGACGGGGCCGGATCGTATCGTGATCGATTTTCCGGGAGCGCTGCCAGCGCGAACGCTGCGGGCGCTTTCTGTTCACCATGGAAGTTTGCGAGGGATTCGTGCCGGGTTGTTTCAGTCGCAGCCGCCGATTACGCGCGTGGTGTTGGATGTGGACGGGCCGACGGACTATCAGGTCACTCCAGTAGGGAATTCCATCGTTATAAGGCTTGGGAAGCCAGCCGGGCCGCCGCAGAATTCGGCGGCGCAGGCTGGGTCGTCCGTTCGCCCGGCAAGCATAATGGGAAATGGCGTGGCGACACTGACCCCGGTAATCACGGACGCTCGGATGTCCGGGCCAGCGATGTCCGGGCCAGGGATGCCCGTCCCAGCGATGTCTGCGTCAGCGCCGGTTGCGCCGGTGACGCCACCGCCTCCGCCATTAGAGGTTGCGGTGCGTGGGAATTTGCTGAGCATTCACACCGAAGGGGCGACGCTGTCGGAAGTTTTATACGCAGTACACCGCAAGACTGGAGCGGAAATCGCTATTCCTTCCGGGGCGGAGCGGGAGCGCGTGGTTGTGCGGCTCGGTCCAGCACCGGGTAAGGAAGTGATCTCGGCGTTGTTGAACGGTTCGCGCTTCAATTACATTCTGGTGGGCAGTGATCGCGATCCGGGCGGGTTTAAGAATCTGCTGTTGAGCCTGAAGCCCGGCGCGGGCGGGGCGGGCATGTTTGCCCATGCGGAGCCGCAGCCTGGTTTGCAGCAGTTTGGCGGGCAGCCTCCGGCCATTGCCACGCCGCCTGATCCTGGAACGGAACAAGCTTTAGCAGATCAGTCGGGGGTCGATCCGTCGTTGGCGCAAGCCGAGCCGGAGTTGGATACGATTTCCGATGAACCGCCTGCGGCGGAGGCGGGCGCGCCTGGCGTAGAGCCGGGAGTTCCACAGCCCGGGCAGCCGCAGCAGATTCCCGTCCAGCCGATTGGGAATGGCGTGCAGCAATAGCAGGTTTGTGTAGCGCGGACACTCCCGTCCGCGGATGAGTTGAGCACGGCAAGCACCCTTGCTCTCAGCCGGGTGTGGCTTTCCCGCAAAAATCAGCAACTACGAATGCCGCAGCTTGCTTTTTGAGCAAGATTAGCGCAGGCAAGAGTGTCCGCGCTGCAGATGCACCGCAACTACGGATGGATCAGGCGCACCGGAACGGGGCTGTTGGCGTTGGTGCCGACCGGGGTTCCCGTTACGCCGTTTTTGCAGCCCGAGACGTTGAGAATCGTGATTTGGGGACGGCCACCAACTCCCGGTGCGCCAGGTGAAACCGACTCGACGAAGGCTTGCGCGAAGCCAGTTACCACGACTACGGATGGATGAGTCGGACGGGGACGGAACTGGCGGAGTTTGTGCCGACGGGGGTGTTGGTTCTTGGGAGCTGGCAGCCGGAGATATTGAGAATATTGATTTCGGGTCGGCCGCTGGGGCGAACGCTCTTCACGAAGGCCTGCGCGAAGCCGATTACGGTCACGGGGCTGGTTGGGATGACTCCCGCGACGGAATTGTAGATTGGAATCGTGACCACGGAGCGGCTGCTGGAAATCACGTCATTGGTGGATATGACGCCGCTCACCGCGAGTGGGTTATTGCTACCTGCATGCATTGGATAGGGAAATCCGCCAGCCACGTTCAGGGTGTCCTGGCCCTGCCCCAGGTTCGGTGCTGCGGCATTTATGAGGCACTGAATGGCATTCTTATTCGGTGCATTTGCTGCGACGCCGTCCGGGTAGATGGTGGTGTCGATTGCGATTGTGTCGCCGCAGGCAATTGGTTTTGGATTGCAGGCCACAATGTTGTTTTCATAGGCTGTCGACAAAGAGCAACTTGGGCCGCTTGTGGCAGGCGTACCTAAGTCGGCGGGGTAATAGGTCACTCTACTGGGTGGCGGCGGTGGCGGCGGTGACGGCGGTGACGCAAACTTAGGGGCCAGAAGCGCGCTGCAGTTCGATGGACCGCTACAGCCAACCTGCAGAGCGATATCTTGCCCAATAATGGTGGGCAGTCCCAGGCCGGTATTGTGGATTTGGCCCGAGGTGTCGATCATTGGGACAAACGTGGGCGGAGTGCCGGGAGTGCTAAGGATCGGATCGATATTGGCCATGATCCAAGGGGCAATGCATTTGGAGGCGACCGGAACATTCGTGCCGGAGGGGTTAAAGCCTTCAGCCAAGCTGGTGGCGGAGACTGTACTGGTTCGCTGTCCCCAGATTTTAGCTAAGAACAGGGGCAAAGCATTGCTTCTTACGGTCACCGCGATTTCGGGGTTCACGCCAAAGCCCGTACCTGGCGTGCCGCTGCTTGGACAAACTCCTAAAGCCCCACCGCTGCCGAAGGTTATGGTGACATTACCGAGCGGGGGTGGGGAGCCGCCTATCTTTCCTCGAGTCGCGACGCCTTGCGCCTGGGCGGTGGCTTGGGCGCAGGCGCCGGCCCAATCGTTTTGAGAATTGGATGGATCGGCGGTTACGCCGCTATCGATGAGACCTTTGGCTCCAGCCAGGGCGGCGGCGTCGGCGACGCGCTGGGCTTCTGCTTTTGAAACGTAGAGCGTGACCAGATCAATGGCCAGTGCCGCTACACCGAGCAGGGCAAAGATGGCAACCACAACAAATATCAACGTGATACCGCGTTCGCGGCGGCGGGTGTTGAAGCCGGACAGGCGCGGGGTTGAGAAGGTTTTCATTGTCGTTCGTTTAGAGCTTAAACCGAACCTCGGCGGCTAAAGCCGAAATCGTAAACGAGCAGTTATCGCAGCGCTGAAGCGCTGCGCCACCCAAAAACTTCCTCCGGATCGATCCTTCCTGGAATGAAAATCGTCTACAAACAAAGTCGCATCTGCAATCACGGTCGTAATCCAAGTACAGTTTCTCATGTCAGGTTCTGCATGCTCGCTTCTACGGCGATTGTAGCCGAGGAGGGAAACGTACCGCTAGGAACGAGCAACTGAATCACCTTCGAGAGTCGCCACTGAAACGGATACTCCAGGCGGACCTGCGTGTAAATCAGCTTGGTGGTGACTCCGCCGGAAGCGATTTGCATCACCTGCTGGCGGTTGATGGTGAGGATCAGAGGGGCGGGACACGCGCCGCCGCTCACGTTGTAGACCCATTGGGAATTAGCGTTGGCGGCACCCGGTGCGCTGAGAAGGCCACAATCATCGACGCCGGCTGCCTGAAGGTGGCGGGCGACGGTGTCGCGAATATCGGCGATGGAGCCGTCTGTTGCAACGGTGGAACTGCTGAGGTCTCCCGTACTTTGTCCAGCTGCGGTGCGCGCGGCTTCATAGACGGAAGCGCCCAGCTTTTGCTTGAGGGTCAAGGCTCCGCCAAAATCGAAAATAGCGTAGAGGATGACGACCAAAAACGGCAGGGAGAAGGCGAACTCCGCCAGGGTAGCGCCGGTTTCCTCGGAAATGCGATGAAAAGCTGAGCGGGAGGCGGACATCAATCTTCTCCAACCACCTGGGCCTGCGCCTTCAAGTTCAAAGTGAAGGTTTGCTTCGAAATGTAGGGAGGAGAGGACGACACCGAAGGCAGAGAGAAGCCATACGGGTAAATCATACTAAGGGCGGTGCCGCATACCGGCGTGCCGCTGGTTGGGCCTCCTCCCGGCTTAACGTTCAGGATGACATTGCGGCGGAGGCAGATCTGGGGAACGGAGCTCGTTGCCTCGGACTCGCAGTCTACTTGCGCATTGCCAGCGCTGCAGGAGTTCAGGAAAGTGGCGGGGACGGGCGGTATCAAGGGGGTATCGTCCACGTGAGAAACCGTAAAGACGGGGTGGACAAAATTGGTGGCGACTAGATCCACAGTCAGTTGGTGAGCTGGCAGGGACGGGCAAGTAGCGCAGTTCGACCCGGCCGCCGCGTGAGCGCCCTCCTGGGCGGCGCGCTGCATGGTGGAATAGACCATGTAGACGCGGGCGAATTGGAAGATGCCGATGAGGAAAACGAACATGAGCGGGAGAACGAAGGCAGCTTCCGCGATCTCGGCGGCGGTGCAGTCGTGCCAGATGCGACGGATTCGGGAGTGTTTCATCACTAGTCTCTAGATGCCTACAACTTTACGCGCCGATCTGACTTACGTGCCAATCCAAGAGCGAATGGGTCGAGATTCTTGCTTCCCAGCCTCTTTCGCAAAGAACGCGAAAGAAGGATGGGTGGTACCCCTCTTCTTTTGCTGTTGAACAGGTCACAATCTCAGCTGAGCAAGTTCCGCTGCCACACGATCTTACGCTCCCCATAATTTTGCACCCACACAGGCGAAAATTGCTAGTGCCCAGGCAATGCCAAAGGGAATTTTGGTGGTTTGAGGGTTATCTAAGGATATTGTGGGGTCGGGACGGTGGAAACGGACGAGGGCTCCGAGAATCCTGCCGATATTTCCGAGAGTTGCGCCCAAACGTCCTCGGGCCATGACGACGGCGAGGGCGATCAGGGCGTTCAGGATGGCGGCTACCACGAAAACCTGAAAGAGCAGATCTGTGCCCAGGACTGCGCCAGAGGCTCCTACGAGTTTCCAGTCGCCATAGCCGAAGGCGTGGACGGCTACGAAGGGGAAGAGAATCAGCATTCCGAGGCCGAGGCCTGCGAGAGAGGATTTGGCACCGGGCCACCCGAAGAAGACTGTGCTGAGGGTCAGGCCCACAGCAGCGGATGGAACGGTGAGCCAGTTAGGGATGCGGCGGCTGCGCCAATCGGTGATTCCGGCGATGAGGGCGAGGATGATCGCGAGGGTCCAGAGGACGTGGTTACCGGTCATGAGTAGTGGTCAAGCTGAAGGGTAGCGAAGTATCTCCTACCAAGCAAGGGTTCTGGAGGTAAAGGGATTCTTCGCTGCGCGCAGAATGACAAATCTAGAAATGACAAAATTCGAAAAGTAAATTACCGCACCAGACTCGCGTTTCCGTGACGCTCAGCAACAACTTTCTTTGCGCCTTCGGCTAACTCTTTGGCCTTGGGTAGCAACTCAAGAGCCTTGTTGATTTGGGGGTCCCATTCGGCGCGGGACTTCAAGCCTTCTTCGGAACCGTAGAGATCGGTCATGATTTCGGCTTTAATGTTGGCGCGAACCCAGTCCGTGACCTCGCTCAAGTCAGCTTCGGTGAAGGCGAGCTTTTGTTCGTCGAGGTAATGGCGGAATTCCAGGAGCAGCGCATCGTCGACGGCCATGTCCCTGCCGGGCTTGTGATTGGCGATGTAATGCTTGCCAAAGTTGAAGAATGCGTAGTGCTGCAGCAGAGTCTCTTGCAGGTGCGTGGACTTGACCTGAGGAATCTTGACGTCGGGCGTGATACCGCCGCCGCCATACATGGTACGTCCGCTATCGGTGAGCTTCACTTCACGGTTGGGAGCGTTCTCTTCACCTTCGTGATTGTAATAGTAATCGTAAAGAGAGATGTTGTTGTAGTCGCGCTGAATCAGACGTCCGCTCGGGGTGTAGTAGCGGGCGGTGGTCAATGCCAGGCCGGTGTTTTCTGCGATGGGGTAAACGGTTTGAACTAAGCCTTTGCCGAAGGTGGTTTCGCCGACAATGAGGCCGCGATCGTGATCCTGGATCGCTCCGGAAACAATTTCCGCAGCGGAGGCGGTGCCACGATTGACGAGCACGACAAGAGGATATTCCTTGCCGCTATTGCCGTGGGTGGCATAGTAACGCTTTTCCTGGGAGGAGCGTCCGTGGTGCGAGACCACGAGCTGGCCTTTTTTCAGGAACTTGTCCGCGACGCCGACGCCTTCATTGA
>JANXUC010000170.1 GCA_025352065.1 Acidobacteriaceae bacterium
ATACAAACTTTACGACCGCTCTGGGCAATACAAAAGTTTTGCTCGGCATCAGCGACAAGCCTTTTGGCGCCGACCAGTTTTATTGCAATTGCAATTCTTTTGAACGCACAAAGGCTTGGTTCACGGGGCTCAAGCAGAACATCGGCAAAGCTACTGAGTTTGATTTTGGCTATAGACGCCACACGGACGAGTTTATTTTGCTCCGAGACAATCCCAGCGTCTACGAAAACAATCATATTTCCGAAAGCTATCAGTATGCGTTGCGGCGAAAGCAAGCTCTGGGGACGAATGCGTCACTTTTCTTCGGCGGCGAAGGTTTGCGCGATTCCATCGATAGCAACAACTTGGGCCAACACTCGCGAAATCGCGGCGCGGGATATGCAAACTTGGACGTGCGGGCGCTGGGTCGATTCTCATTTTCCCTGGGCGCGCGGGAAGAAGTTTACGAGAGCAGTAGCCAATTCACGCCATCGATTGCCGTGGGCGTGGCGCTGAATTCCGCATGGAAGTTAAAGGCCAGCGTGAGCAGCGGATTTCGCGTTCCAACCTACACCGATCTTTACTACAGCGATCCAGCCACGATGGGGAACGCAAACTTGAAGCCCGAGTCCGCGTGGAACTACGAAGGCGGAGTGGTGTGGAATCCTGGCGGACGCTGGCGCAGCGAAGCGACGGTGTTCCATTCTCGGCAGAAGAACGTGATTGATTACGTTCAGCTTGTACCGAACGGGAAGTATGTCGCTTCCAACTTAGACCGCGTGAACTACACAGGTTTCGAAGCGTCTTTGCAATTGCGTTTGCCGCACGAACAGCAGGCTTCCGTAAGCTACACGACAGTGCATGGAGCGCAGGAGGCTTTGAACGGTCTGCAGTCGCGCTATGGGTTCAACTATCCCACGCACCGTGCCGTGGTGAGTTGGCTGGGCGAGTTGCCGGGTAAATTCCAGGCACGCAGTCAACCCGGCGCGGTGCAGAGGTTTGAGCGCGATCCGTGCGCGTTGTGGGATCTGGCGATTTCGCGCGAGTTCTTTGGAAGAGTGCGGGCGAACCTGCAGTTTTCCAACGTCACGGATACGCGCTACGAGGAAATTCATAACGTTGTGATGCCCGGACAAAGCGTAGTCTTCGGGCTCGACTTCGTCCTCTGGCGCAAGGGACGCTAGGAAGATAAATCACGTACGCCGTTGCACCACGTAGACCCAAGCGCCCCCGCCTGCGGCATCGGGCAAGGCACGAAGGTGCTTAGCCCGCATCTTCTGACACCGGAATTCCAGATGCTAGCCACTGTTCCAGCAACTGCGGGACTTTCGCGCCCTCCAGCGTTCTGCGCATGGCGTCAAGTGCCGTAATGCGCGCGCGTTCTCCACGGCCACGAAACCCAATCCAGTAGGGAACGTGCAGATAGCCGGCGAGCGGCTTGGCGGAAATCTCCAGGTTGCGCAGCTTGAAGAATCCCTTGCTAAACAACACGCGCCGGAGTTTTTCGATGAGCAGTTTTTGCGCAGGCTCGTCTTCGAGGCGCGGCTCCAGGCAGTTACGCGTGTTGATTTCCATGATTTCTCGATCTTGGGGCAGATGCTCGAACTGGTAGAGATCGAGCATGCCAAGCACGGCTTCAATGGCAACCAACCTGTGATCTGTTTTCCCGGAGTTTGTGATTTCCACTTCGAAAACACGGAACGGAATGTAGAAATCGGCAATCGAGCGCAGCGGCCCGTAGGCAAGGCTACGCGCGAAGCCGAGTGGCCCGCGCGTAGTGAACTGTTCCAGCGCTTCCTGGCGTGTAACGTTGGGACGCAGACTGCGAATTTGTGGCATCAAGTTACGCGAAATGAATCCATAATCCGATCACGGTTGCCAGCAACGCCAGACTCGCAACCACGTTGATGCGGTGTTCGAAAGCGGTTTCCGCGGCGGGTTTGTGATCGGACACCACAGGAGTGAAGTCCATCTTGTCATTCACGGTCGCGAAGGTGAGTCCCGCCAGTTTCTTGCGTTCCGGAGCGGGCGTTACCAGGCTCACGCCAATCAAAACTGCGGAACAGATAACAAACATGAAAATCGCGTAGTGCAGAAAATTCATGTCAATGAGCCAGCGCAGGATGGGAGATTCGATCTGATGTCCCGCGCCCAGGCGGTCCATGATTTCAACGATAAAGCGTACCGTACCAAGTACAAAGCCCGTCAGCAATGAACTGATCGCACCTTGCGAGTTCATGCGCGGCCACAAAATACCAAGAATGAAACAGGATGCAATCGGCGGGCTGATGTAGGCCTGCACGCTCTGCAAATAAATGTAGAGCTGGCTGCTGATCAGGTGAATAAAAGGAACCCACAGCAAGCCAAGCAGAACCATCACGCCAGTCATGATGCGACCGAAGTTGACCAGGCTTTTTTCGCTCGCATCGGGCTTAATTTTCTTGTAGAAATCCAGAGTCACTAGCGTCGACGCGGAATTGAAGACCGAACTCATCGCGCCCATTAATGCCGCGAGAAGTGCTGCGATCATCAGTCCCACAAGGCCGGTCGGGAGCAGGTTGATGATCATGGTGGGATACGCTATGTCGCCATTCATCACCTGCCCGGCGGCGTTGAACTTGAACAGGTCGCGATAGAGGGCGACAGCGATGAGTCCCGGAAGCACCAGCATGAACACCGGAAGAATTTTCAGGAAGCCTGCGAAAATGGTGCCCAGTTTGGCGTGGCCTTCATCTTTGGCGGAGAGCACGCGCTGTACGATCACCTGATCTGTACACCAATACCAAATGCCTAAAATCGGAGCGCCAAAAAAGATTCCGGTCCACGGAAAATCCGGATCGGTGGACGGCTTCATCATGTGAAAGTAATTTGCCGGGAGGGCGGCGCGCAGGCTATCCATACCGCCGACGCGGTGGAGTCCGATCACGGTCAGGACTACGGCTCCAGCGATCAGGATCAGCGTTTGCACAAGATCCGTATAGATCACGGCGGCGAGTCCGCCAGCCATGGTGTAAATTCCCGTCGCGATCACCAGGATGACGGCGACGGTGATCGGACTCCAACCAACAACGCGTTCCAGAACGATGCCTGCCGCGTAGAGATGAACGGATATCTTGGTGAAAATGTAGGCAAGAATCGAAATGCTGGCGAGATAGACGGCGCACGACCGGCTGAATCGGCGTTCTAAGAACTCTGGCATGGTAAAGACGTTGGCCCGTAAATAGAACGGAACAAACACCCAGCCCAGAATCAAGAGCATCAGGCAAGCCAGCCACTCGAAGTGGCCGACGGCGAGTCCAGACGATGCGCCGGAGCCCGCCAGACCAATAAAGTGTTCGGTAGAAATGTTAGAAACGAAGAGTGAAGCGCCAATGGCAAACCAGCCCACGTCACGACCCGCAAGAAAATACTCCGTAGAAGTACGTTCTTTTCGTGCGAAATAAAAACCGATCGCGAAAATGACCGCGAAATAGACCCCGATAATGGCGAGATCAATCCCTGCGAGTGTTTTGTGGGTTACGTGCGCCGCTTCTACCATGTTCCTCCTCGTCAATGCTGCGATGTGTTAACAGTGGTTCCAAAAGCAAATACGGATGGTCGGTGAGCACTGGGAAAGGCGCCAGGTTACCTGCCGTTTTGCCGCGCAGAGAGTATAGCCTAGCCGCATGTGTGGGAGGCAGTTCAAAAGCGAGGGCGGACTGGTTTTGTCCCTGTTCTTCCTGGCCTACCTGCAAATCATTGATTCCAAGACGATTTTTGGGTCTCCCTTTAGCGGTCGGGTTGTGCGAGAATCTCTGTAGGAGAACTGTTGCCATGTCTTGGATCACGCCTGAGTTCGAAGAAATCCTGCTGAACTGCGAAATCAACTCGTACGCCAGCGCCGAAGTCTAGTTCGCGTCCCTAGCGCGCTTGGAGGCATGTGCTCCGCGCGCTTGGGCGCTCAACCCCTTCCCCTCCTTTCCCCCTTCCTTGCAACTCTTCCTCGCGACCGCGAGGCCTACGGTCGCGTGTAGGTCAGGCGGAGTTTGTGCGCGTTCCTATCCCAAGGAATGCCGTTGGAGACTAGCGTTCCAGCCCCAGTCTTCCACTTGGAAGCTGGCTTCCCATCGACCGTCGTGCTGCTGATCTTTCCATCCACGCCGTGGATCGTAAACCGCACTTCCTTGAACCAAGGCTGGTAGTGGCCTTCGGGTGCGTTCATCGTGATTTCAAGATGGTCGGCTGCGGCAACGCACGTAAAGCTCTGGCGCAGGTATTGGCCGTCGCGGTAAGCGAAGGTGTTGCCATCGTCCTGGTAAATTTCGCCGGAGCAATTCGGTCCCGGATAGACGTGCATTTCCAGTGGTCCTTGCGGAATCTCTTCCACGTGCTGTACCACGGCCTGTTGCGGCACGATTGACCCGGCTCTTACGAAGACAGGCAGCGTATCCAGTGGCGGTTCGACCTGGAACGTCTTACCGCCGTCGAGCTTGTTGCCCGTCCAGTAGTCGTACCAAGCGCCTTGCGGCAAGGTAACGTCGTAGGGCTGCAAGAAGCCCCAAACCTTAGGCGCAACCAAGAAACTGCGTCCAAACATGAATTCATCACCGTTACCGGCCAGCCCCAATTCTTTTGGGAATTCCATGAACATGGGACGCAGTAGGGGAATTCCCGTGCGCGAATTTTCCTCCATGCCGGTGTAGATGTAGGGGAGCAGTTTGTAGCGGGTTTCAATGTAGCGTTTGCGAATGGCTTCGTGCTCGGGGCCGTCGACCCAGGGCTCGCGGTTACGAGTCTCTTTGGCGGCGTGGTTGCGGTACATGGGATAGAACAGTCCCAGTTCGTGCCAGCGAGTCAGCAGTTCTGGATTCGGGCTGCCGTTGAAGCCGCCGACGTCGACGCCGGAGAACGCGTATCCGGAAATGCCCAGGTTAAGTAGTTGGTAGATCGAGAGGCGCATGTGGTTCCAACTGGCAGTATTGTCGCCAGTCCAAGTGGCAGCGTAGCGCTGGGTTCCGGCATAGGCCGCACGCGTAAGGACAAACGGGCGCTGGTTCGGATTGAGCTTGAGCAGGCCGTCGTAGGTGGCGCGCACGTTCTCCATGCCAAGCACGTTGTGGATTTCGCGATGGTCGGTCAGGCGGTCTTGTCCACCGTCCTCAGGGCGATCCTGGATATGGTGAATGTTCCCCAGCGGCATGGTCTTATCGGCGCGCTCGAAGATGGCAGGCTCATTCATGTCGTTCCAGGAGCCCCGAACGCCAGCCTTCATGTAGTCCGTGTAGAGGGTGCCCCACCAATCACGAGTTGTGGCGCGAGTGAAGTCTGGGAAGACGGAATCTCCGGGCCAGACTTTGCCGACGTAAACCGTGCCGTCGGGATTTTTGATGAAGTGATCGCCCTTAAGTCCTTCTTCGTAGGTCTTCGCGCCAGGAACGTGAGCGATATGCAAGTCAGTGATGGTGATGACCTTCATTCCTTGCTCGTCTAGATCCTTGATCATGCCTTCAAAGTTGGGGAAGCGTTCGCGATCCACCGTGAAGGGTCGATTTTTTTCCTGGTAGTCGATGTCGAGATAAACGGCGTCGGCAGGAATCTTACGGGTGCGCAATTCGTTCACAATCTCTCGCACACGGGCCTCAGGATAGTAGCTGTAGCGGCTTTGCTGGTATCCCAACGAGAATAGAGGCGGCAACGGTGCATGCCCGGTTAAGTCGGTGAAGCGTTCCACAATCTGCTTCGGGTCCGGGCCATAGATGAAGTAGTAGTTCAGTTCACCGCCGTCCGCGCCAAAAGAGAAGAAATCGCGCGATTCTTTGCCGATATCCCATGTGCTGCGGTAGGTGTTGTCGAGAAACAAGCCGTAGGCATTTCCATTTCGCAGGCCTACGAGGAATGGAATTGTTTTGTAGCGAGGGTCGGTGGATTCCTGATAGCCAAAAACATCTTTGTTCCACATCGTAAACGATTCGTCGCGATGATCGAGAGAGCCGCCTTTATCGCCAAGGCCGAAATAGTGCTCGTCTTCCGGCATGGATTCCCATACGCGGAAGGCTGTTCCATTGAAAGCGACAGGGTAGTCAGGATGCTCTTGCAAAACCGTAGCTCCCGCAGCATCCAGAAAGCTGATGCGCAGAGGGGACTTGCGGATCGCAACTCGAACGTCGCCAGCGTCAACCTGGATCGAGTCTTTTTCCTCGCGCACGCGAACCTTGGGAGCTTTGTGATCGTTGGGTACGAGGGCAAACGAATGGTCGGCGGAAAAAGTTCCGCGGGGCGCGTATCGCACACGCACGATGTTGGAGGATACGGCAACAACGCGTACCTTAGAGGACCCTGCGGTCAGTTCGACCCCGTCGGGCAACACCGCGACCTTCGAGACGTTGCCGAAAGGCTGCCAGCCCGAGGCGAATCCGAAAGGCGACAGACTCAATAGAATGCCGAGCAGAAACGCACTGCTGCGGCGGTGCAGGGCTGATCTGTGCCGCGAGAGGGTTTGCATAGCAGGCTCCTAAGAAGTTTTCGTAAAAAATTTACTACCATTTCAGCGAGTGCTCATGGCTCGCTGGTCGATCTACGTCCCGAAGGTTTCCGTGCAGTTCCGTTGTTTTCCAAGTGGCTACCACACGACCTTCGAACTACCAGCTTGCAGTCCAGCAAAACATCTCTGGAGGGCATGCCAGGATGCGCGATCCGGTCGAGCATCAGCGTGATGGCGACCTCGCCAATTTCGCGACACGGTTGACGAACCGTGGTCAAGGGAACGCCCAGCAAACCCGCATATTTCACATCGTCGATGCCAACGAGACGTATTTCTTCAGGGACGCGCCAGCCGAGTTGATCGAGTGTGCGCATCAGGTGTGCGGCCGTGCTGTCGTTGGCGCAGACGAAACCATCGGGTTTCAGCTTGGAGAGCGCGGCTTGAACTGCGTCGCTATCGTCAGGACTGCCGATGTGAACGCAGGCATCGCTGTCTTTGCAGCCATAGTCCCGAAGGGCATCGCGAAAGCCCGCAATGCGGGCATCCACAGTAGGAGCCGAAAAGGGTGCCGCTAGAAACATCAGTTGCTTGCATCCGTGCTTCAGCAGGTGTTCCGTAACTGTATAACCTGCGCGCCGGTTGTCGATGCCGACCAGATCAAAACTGCTACGCTTCGGATATTGGAACACGCAGCGATCCAGCAGGACAACTGGGATGCGGGCTTTCTCCAGAGCGCCCAGCACCCAAAGATTGACGCTGTCTTTATTTGGGGTGAGTTCCACGGGAGCAAAAAATACGCCAGTGACATCGCGCGAGATGTAGTATTCGCAGAGTTCCCGCGTTTGCTGTTCCTTGTTGCCGGAAGTGTGTGTGGTGTCACCCCAGAGGAGCGCGTGGCCTCCCGCGCGTCCAGCGCGGGCCATGCCCTGGCAGATGGGTTCGAAAATTTCAGTTTCACCGAGGCCAGGAATCAGCAGGCCGAAAACAAATTTTTCGGTGCGATCCACCCGCTTCACGAATGTTCCGGAGCCAGCACGACGGTCGATCAGCCCTTGATGTTGCAGGTCTTTTAGGGCGCGTTGGACCGTAATCCTGGAGGTAGAAAATCGCTTAACCAGTTCCGCCTCGCTGGGGAGACGCTGGCCTTCCTTGTACTCGCCGAGTGTGATCGCCTTGCGTAGATCGAGGACGATTACCTGGTATTTCGGCCTATGCTTCTCGGTCAAAATGTCTCTTCCTGTGAAAGCGGGCGCCAAATTTGCGGTTCTACGAATGAGCGTCAGTATAGCTGAAGTTTCCCGCAACCTGTCATGTCAAGCTCAACTCGTTAATCGATCTGACGAGACTGGCTGCAAATTGCCCAGCCACAGATTCGAGCGACCATCCTGCGGCGCGGACAGGAGTAAGGGGTTCGCCTTCGATCCGTAGACACGCGCTGTGATGCACACGCGGTCATTGGCGAACAGCTCGAGCACTGATCCGTCGACAAAAAGTCGCAACTGCAACGGCTCGCTCTTCTCCAGCGCCAGGGGTGCCGAAAATTCGTTACAAGAAAGTTCTTGCTTTACCGCCGAATACTGGATGCGGGCATAAGCCTTTGGAGCAGCCTCATTTTTTAATTCGATTACCGCATCTTTTGCAGGGATAAGATTTAGTGTGAGTTCTCCGCAGAGACCTTCGATCACGCCTGCGTTCTTGACGCGCAGCTGCTCCAGTTCTGGAAGTGGTGTTATGCGTAAACGGTTGTCGGGACCAACGCGCAGCACCCGCGGCAACGACATCGATCCAGCCCAGCCTGCAGCTTTGTGTTCTGCCAGTGGCCGCGTTTCAGGAATCCATCCCCATAGAATCCGTCGACCGCGAGGGTCTAGCACGCTTTTGGGCGCATAGTAGCTTCCGAAATCTAGTTGGCCTTCTGTTTCTTTTGCGAAACGATGATTTTTGTAAGTCCCAACGTTGTAGAAAACTTTGCCACGCGTGGAATAAAGGAACACATGTTTGCCGTCGAGCTCGAAAAAGTCGGGACACTCCCACATCTCGCCGGAATCAACCGGATTCTCCGCCGGGGTGCCGGACCATGTTCCGGAACAGAAGGGGTGCAGATACTCCCATTTGCGCAGATCGGACGAGCGGTAAATCAGCGCCGCGCCACCGATTTTCCGAAATCCCGTGCCGACTACCATGTACCAGACGCCGCCTTCCTGCCAGACACAGGGGTCGCGAAAGCCAGTGACCGTGAGGTCTTTTGGCGGTCCAGCGATGATGGGATTTGCAGGATATTTCTGCCACGTCTTGAAACCATCTATGCTGGTGGCAAGGCACTGTACTTCTGGATTTACGCCGGTGTAAATCAGCGTAGGAACGCCGTTGTGGATCCCCGCGCTGCCGCTGAACACGCCATCTTTGTCGGGGCCGCCCGGAGAGGGTGCCATCGCTACAGGCTGATGCTGCCAGTGCAAGAGGTCGCGACTGGTGGCGTGGCCCCAGTGCATGGTTCCCCAGAAACCGCCGTGCGGGTTGTATTGATAGAACATGTGGAACAGGCCGTCGTGGAAAATTGTTCCGTTGGGATCGTTCATCCAATTCGCGGCAGGCAGGAAGTGATATTGCGGACGGTTGGGATCGGCGGCAAGCCGGGCGGCATCGGGATTTGCATTGTCTGTTGCCCACGCAAAAGGGCTGAGTCCATGAGATGATGCGAGGCCGGTGAGGCCGCCCAGCAAGCTCGTTTGCAGGAAACGGCGGCGATCGGAACGCCAGTTCGTTACTGCGGAAAATGCATGTTGGTCTTTGTCGTCATTCATCAAACTCTCCTGGAAACTGGAAAAAATGCTTACAAAGTTCCGGTCGCCTCGCGTACACTCCCTGAGAAAGCTGGGTGGACAGAACCGTTCAACCTGACAGGACAGCCTTCGTTAACAAGTTTTCTATGAAAAATCAGGTCCAACTTATCACATACGTTGATCGCCTTTCCGGCGGAGGAGTGGCGGCGCTGCAAAATCTACTGCAAGGGGCGCTGGCTGGCGTTTTCGGTGGTGCGCACGTGCTGCCGTTTTTTCATCCCATCGATGGCTCCGATGCGGGGTTCGATCCTATTGATCACACTTTGGTTGATCCGCGGCTTGGCAACTGGGACGATGTGCGCGAGCTCGGTGAGACGGTTGAACTGATGTCCGACTTGATCGTGAATCATGTTTCGAGCGAATCGCCACAGTTTCAGGATTTCTCGCGTCGAGGGGAAGAATCGCCCCATAGTAAGCTGTTTCTAACTTACGGCAGCGTGTTTCCCAAAGGCGCCACGGAAGCAGAGCTTCTGCGCATCTATCGACCGCGGCCAGGCTTGCCACTTACGCACATCCAATTGCAGAACGGCGAGCAGCATTTGTTGTGGACGACGTTCACGCCTAGGCAGGTAGACATAGACGTTCGCCATCCGCAAGGTGAAGCTTATTTGAAGGCGATTCTGGAGCGCTTTCACGATGCGGGAATCCGCGTGATTCGTCTGGACGCTGCTGGATACGCCATCAAGCAGCCGGGGACGAGTTGCTTCATGATTCCCGAAACATTTGCATTCATCGACAAGATGACCACGCAGGCGCACGCGCTTGGGATTGAAGTACTGGTGGAAATTCATAGCCATTATTTGCAGCAAATTGAGATCGCAAAGCAAGTGGACTGGGTCTACGACTTTGCGTTGCCGCCGCTTGTCCTGCATGCGCTCTACAAGGGGGATGCTCGATATCTGAAGCAGTGGCTCTCCATCAGCCCGCGCAATGCGATCACCGTACTCGATACTCACGATGGCATCGGCGTGATCGACGTGGGCGCGGATGCCGATGGGCATACGGGGTTGTTGCCGCCTGCCGAAATCAACGAATTGGTGGAGACAATTCACGCGCGCAGTAACGGCCAAAGCAGGGAAGCAACTGGCGCTGCGGCCAGCAACCTCGATCTGTATCAGGTGAATTGCACGTTTTACGACGCGCTGGGGCGACGTGATTCGGATTATTTGATTGCGCGCGCACTGCAGTTTTTCGCGCCGGGAGTGCCGCAGGTTTATTACGTTGGATTGCTGGCTGGCGCCAACGACATGGAACTTCTGGCTCGCACGAAGGTGGGTCGCGATATCAACCGCCACTACTACGCTTCCGGCGAAGTGCGGTCAGCGCTATCGAAGCCTGTGGTGCGGGGATTGGTGAACCTGATCCGTTTTCGCAACAGCCACCCAGCTTTCGGTGGGCAGCTTGCCGTCGAGTCCTCTACCAACAGCCAACTCACGTTGACTTGGCGGCACGATGGAGATTGGGCGCAGCTCGACGCGGATCTTTCAAAGCCCGCCGCGACCGTGAAATATTCCGCACCGGAAGGTGAAAGGCAATTTGTCGTGGGTCCTCTGGAAAACTAGAAAGCAGGAGAGTTTATGAGCCAAGTCTCGTCGGCAGGTCCAAGCGCCAGCGTGAACACGGGCGCGTTGGGTCAAAACATCCCCATGATCAAGGGACTTACGTTTCTCATGTTCATGATGTTTGCCATGACCACGGATTCCGTGGGCGTGATTATTCCCGAGATCATCAAAGAATTCCGGCTCACCATGACGGAAGCGGGAGCGTTTCACTACGCGCCGATGATCGCAATCGCGCTGGCTGGAATTTTTCTGGGCTACCTCGCCGATAAGCTTGGGCGCAAGAAGAGCATCATTCTGGGTCTCGTGATTTTTGCGTTGAATTCCTATCTGTTTGCTGTCGGGAATTCGTTTGCGTTCTTCGTTGGACTGCTGGTTATTTCCGGCGCATCGATCGGTATTTTTAAGACTGGCGCTCTCGCATTGATTGGCGATATTTCCACTTCTACGACAGAACATACTTCGACCATGAACACAGTCGAGGGCTTTTTTGGAGTGGGCGCGATCATCGGGCCGGCAATTGTTGCCCATCTACTCAAGACTGGCGTTTCGTGGAAGTGGCTCTACGTGATTGCGGGAACCATGTGCGCGTTGCTCATCGTGACAGCCTGGCTGGTGAAGTATCCGCAAACCATGAAAGCGACCGAGGAACCCATCGATTTGAAGCGCACCGTAAGCATGATGGCGAACCCGTTTGCGCTAGCCTTTAGCCTGGGCGCGTTTCTGTACGTTGCGGTGGAGTGCGCGATTTATGTGTGGATGCCCACATTGCTGAAGGACTATCACGGTTCCGCTGTTTTGGTTGCTGCGTATGCGATTTCAATTTTCTTCGTTTTGCGGGCAGCTGGACGGTTTCTCGGTTCGTGGATGATGGCTCACCTGAACTGGGCCGCCGTATTGACCATTTTCAGTCTGGCGATTCTGGCTTGTTTTGTGGGTAGCCTGATTGGCGGAATTGACGTGGCAGTTTATCTGCTACCGCTATCAGGACTCTTCATGTCGGTGATTTACCCAACGATCAACTCGAAGGGCATCAGCTGCTTTCCGAAAGCGCAGCACGGAGCAGTCGCTGGCGTTATTCTTTTTTTTACTGCAGGAGGCGCAGCTCTGGGGCCGCTGGCCATGGGTAGGGTCAGCGATATTTTTGGCGGCGCAAAATACGGGTTTATGCTGGCAGCCGGTTTTGCAACGTTGTTATTTGTGGGGGCGCTGCTGAATTGGATCTTCGACCCATCAAAGACACGGTTGCAGTCGCTGGATCAAAGCGAATACTAAAGCAGTCTCTCAGGATGAGGCCCAGGCGATGGAACTTAGGCCTCAGTAGTTCCGAGCGTTATTTCGTGACGTTCGCGATGTAAACGCCGAACGGTGGCAGAACAATACCGTCACCAGCAACAATGGCGTCTTTCAGCGAGATCGGCGAACTTAGCAAGCCGTTCGTCTTAGCGCCAGCGAATCCAGAGCTGCTCAGATCGACGCTAACTCTCTGTTCGATTCCTGACATATTTATGGCGACTAGTACAGCCTCGTCTTTGTATTTGCGGACGTACATCATCACGTTGGGGTCGGTCTCGTTCAGCGAAACGTAGCTGCCATCCAGCAGCGCATGGTTTGTGTGCCGCATCGCCAACAACTGCTTGTAAAACTGCAGCACAGAGTTTGAATCTTTCGCCTCCGAGGCCACGTTGTGCGTCGCGTGACTCGCTGGAACCGGTAGCCAGGGCGTTGCTATGCTAAAGCCAGCGTTGGTTCCATCCGT
Source organism: Acidobacteriaceae bacterium (assembly GCA_025352065.1). Taxonomy (GTDB): domain Bacteria; phylum Acidobacteriota; class Terriglobia; order Terriglobales; family Acidobacteriaceae; genus JANXUC01. The sequence continues at coordinate 12,601 of JANXUC010000170.1, forward strand.
CCATTGCATGGGAGTGCGCTCGCCGTCACGACCGATTTCATTCGGCCATCCAGTGCGGCCGATGGGGTCCTTCACATCTTCTTTGCGCGTTGGGTTGTTGTTCTCCATCCCAATCTCTTCTCCGTAATACATAATCGCCGTGCCACGAAGCGTGAGATAGAGCCCCGCCAGCACCTTTGCAATTGCGTCGTTATTCTTGCCGTCGCCATAGCGGTTGTAGGAGCGGTCAATGTCGTGATTGCTAATGACGTACACCGGCCATCCACCCGCCGATTCCACCGCATTGATCTGGTTGCGGAACTCAGGCGGAGAGAGCTTGTCGACTTTCGTAAACATGAAGTTCATCGGCATCTGCAATTCGTCGTTGTGCGGGCCATAGTATTCCTTGAGTTCCTCGATGTTCTTCGTCCAGGTTTCGCCAATCAGCACCGCGTCGGATTCATCCGCCACCTTCCGCAAACCGCGCAACGCATCGTGCATTTCAGGCAGCTTGGCGGTGTACGTTTGATCGAGTAACGGATCGCCGAACTTATTTGTCCCCTCCAACGTCTGGCTATCGCGTAGTTTCTCGTCCTCGAACATTCTGTCCACGGCATCCAGACGAAAGCCCGCGACGCCGCGTTTGTACCAGAAGCGGTTTACGTCTCCCATCGCCTTGACAACAGCCGGATTGCGCCAGTTGAGGTCCGGCTGCTCGGCGTAAAAAGCGTGGTAGTAATACTGGTTTGTCTTGGGGGCCAGCTTCCAGGCCGATCCGCCAAAAATGGAAATCCAGTTGTTCGGGGGTTGGCTCGGCCCCTTACCGTCGCGCCAGATGAACCAGTCGCGATGAGTTGCTTTACGGGAAGATTTCGAATCCAGAAACCATTTGTGCTGGTCGGAGGTGTGATTGACGACGAAATCCAGAATGACGCGAATTCCTCGCTTCTTGCCTTCACTCACAAGGCGGTCAAAGTCCCGCATGGTTCCGTACACCGGATCGATGCTTTCATAATCGGAAACGTCGTAGCCGAAATCCACTTGGGGAGAAGGGAAGAACGGCGAAATCCAAATCGCGTCGACGCCAAGCTCGTGCAAGTAGTCGAGCTTCGATGTGATGCCGCTCAAGTCGCCTGTGCCGTCATTGTTGCTGTCGACAAAACTGCGTGGATAGATTTCATAAAATACGGCATGTTGCCACCAGGCGTGGCCTTCGGTGTCATTGCCTTTCGTTTGTGCGTTGAGCGAACAGCTCAATACTAGAACAGTCGTCAGGGTGATTAGCTGTGAGAAACGGTTTGACATATTTACCTCCTGAGTGAAGTCTCCTGAGGGAAAGCTTTCCGAGTGAAGTTAAGGCCGCTTTCCCTTTGAACTGCTGGCTCCAAAATGTATCGTGATGCGCGCGGAAGTCCCGTGAGTCGGAACATCTTCACGCAGGCCGATGCGAATCGCGCCAGTACCCCCGCCGTGATTGACGAAGGCCCCGCCTTCGACGGAAGCAATCTCATCCGGGTTGCGAACGTACAAGTTTAGGCTGCTGTCTTCGGTTCCTGCTACTTCAAGCACCAAACTATCCTGGTTTGCAGTCCACGATTCCGAAACAACACGCGCTCCAAGACTCCGACTCCCCAGAGGGGGTAGGTTGGAGGTTACGCCAAAATCAACGTCTCGCCGCAGATGGATCCGCAACTTGCTTGCGGTTGTGCCAATCGGAACATGTACCTCAACGTGCTGATCTGAAGCAGTCTTGCGAATATGGAACGGCAGAGGCTTGCCGTCGATTTCCGCACTCACGACTTGTGCGCGTGCGCTGATCGCGGGTTCGAAATTGAGCACTACAGTATCTGAGCCAGCTCGACGAGCCTTTAGCGTGATCGTATCCGACGAGCGTTTGTAGTCGAGATCCACCGTCGAGTTGCCGATTCGCACGTTGCGGGCGTGGAATGAGTTCCAGTCGGCTGGAAGGTGCGGAGCAAGTGTTAGTTGTCCCGCCAGTGCATTCGCTTCTAACCCCAGCATGCCCCGCAGAACGGGGCTTACGACCATCGCCGCCGACCAAATCTGGTGCGGCGAAGCTGTTGAGAGGGTTTGATAGTAGTCGCCTGAAAGAACTTCGGTGACGTGGCCGAGCGAACCATCTAAGGCCATCAGCGCATTCGCTCGCAGGTTTCCATATGCGGGAATCGCGCGGTGGTAGCGGTACTCGCCAACCGACGCCCAGCCCGTAAACAGCGGCCACACCGACCCGAAGTGATATCCGCCCGCGCCGTAACGCGCGTCCTTCGAAGAGATGATTCGCATGCCCCAATCGACCTGGTGCTCGGGTTTGGCGAGTTCGTCGATCATGCGATTGCCTTTGTCTTCATCCAGTAATCCGAACCACATCGGAACTGTAGCCAGCACGCTGGCTGTTTCTTCGCGCTTGTTGTTTTGATCGAGCGCGAACGCGTAGATGTTTTTCTCTGGCGACCAGAACGTCTGATTTAGCGCCGGTTCCTGGCGCTGGAATGCTTGTTCCAGCTTTACGACCTCATCTTGTTTGCCCGTGAGTCGAGCGAGATTCGAAAGCGCTCGCAAGGCTTCTGTGCCAAGTGAACTCTGATAGAGCTCGGTCTTTACTGGAAGTAGCGGGCCACCTTCCACCCATCCGTGGCCAACGCCGATGTTCTTGGGAAATTCATTTTCGTCGTAGGTCGAACGCAGAAACTCATATGCGTGCCAAAGGTTGTCCCACTTTTCCTTTGCGAACGCGACATCGCCGCTCTGCTTCACGTAATCGTTCATCGTAATAATGAACAGAGGCGTTGCATCGGCGGAGGCGAAGCCATATGGAAAGTTCTGAAACCAGTCGACGAGGCTTGCTGTTTGTGCGATCTCGTGCGGAATCTTGCCGTCCGCTCGCTGAAACTTCGTGATGAAATCTAGTGCAGTCCGCGTGTTTGTAAAGTCGCCAGCGGAGTCGAGAGAAAGATCGGTCCACAAAGAATCGCGGCCGAAAAACCACGAGAATCCGGGGCGCTGATCGTTGCCAGACGTGCGGTATCCCGCCACCAATCCGGTGCCGAGGAACGGATTCTCTACCATACCCTGCAACACGCTCACGCGCGACCAGTCGTAGGCCTGCTGCAGTTGCGCGTCCGGCAGATCAAGGCTTACCGTCCGTTCTAAATACTTGCGGTAGTAATCGGCAGATTCGCGAAGAAGCTGGTCGTAACTGCCGGAGAGGTGCCGGTATGTCTTTTCGGCATCGTCGCGGCCCGTGACAGAGCCAGCGATCACGATAACCTTCGTTGCACGACCTTGTACCGTCCCGAGCCGCATTGAGCTTTCCAATGACGATGAATAATTTGTTACGTACTCCGCTTGAGGACTTGTCGCACTGGGCGATCCAACGAAAGCTGCGTACTTCTTCTGCTCTTCGCCGAAAGCGAACGCATTCAGATCCGCATCCCACTGCGCGTATGAGCCGCCTAGCGCGGCAGGCCATTCCAACTGGAAATCGCGTTCGAAGACCGCTTCCAGTTCCAACGGATAACTGCTCTCGATTTCGAATCGAATCACCGCGCCCGATTCGTGCAGAGGTACAAACATTGTTTCGTGAATTGAGAATGTATCGGCGGCATAAAGGATCGTGCTTGATTCCGGACTTACGGTGAGCGTACGAGCCAATGTCTCGGCGGGGATGGCGCGACCGCCCGTGCGGACGAAAAGATGGAAGTTGCGTAGAACCTTCAGCGGATAAACCCACGCCTCAAACTGGCCGGACTCCTTGCCAAAAAGCGCCGCCTTGGTTCCAACCGTGGGCAGGAATTCCCAAGAGCGCACCGGACGGGAGAGCTCCAGATCGTGATTGTCCTCCGCGCGAGCTAGAGAAATTGATGAGAAAGCGACGAGGAGAAGGACAAAACAGGTTAGGAGGGAAGGCGATTGTGACTTTGTTTTGACTGACATGAAGTTTCACCGCTCGGGTGCAGCCATGCGCTGCCGCTCAGCATCAAGTTACTATAGCTATCGAGGGCGAATTGTAGCACGGCACCATTCACTTGATCGCTCTGGGAGTCTTACCTTTGTCCGCATCGCGCCGCAAGTTCTTACAGTCACTGAGCCGTTCCGCGCTCGTGCTTCCGCTGGAAGGAGTACTGGCCGTGGCGTTACCTCCGCGCTTGTTCGGGCTTCCAGAAAATACTCCTCTACCAAAACTGGAAGATGATTTGGGAATCAGCTTTCTGAATGTTGCGAAGGATGCCGGGCTGAATGCAAAGACGATTTTCGGCGGCGAACACAAGAATAAGTATCTGCTGGAAACGACTGGCTGTGGCGTCGCTTTCTACGATTACGATAATGATGGCTGGCTCGATATTTTCCTGGTCAACGGTACCCGGCTGGAAGGTTTTCCTGCGGGACAGGAGCCGACTTCCCATCTTTTCAAGAACAATCGTGACGGCACATTCACCGATGTCACTGCCAAAGCTGGGCTGACCCATAGCGGATGGGGCCAGGGAGTCTGCATCGGCGATTACGACAACGACGGTTTCGAAGACCTGTTCGTTACCTACTTCGGCAAGAACGTTCTTTATCACAACAACGGCGATGGCACGTTTACTGATGTCAGCGAGAAGGCTGGCGTGGCGGGCAAGAAGACGCGCTGGGGAACAGGCTGCGCGTTTGTCGACTACGACAAAGATGGGCACCTCGATCTGTTCGTCGCAAACTACATTGATCTTGATCTCGCGACAGCGCCAGTTCCGGAATCGGGTCCTTGCCTGTATAAGGGCATGATGGTCGCTTGTGGGCCTCCTGGATTGACGGGCGGAAAGAACATTCTTTACCACAACAACGGTGATGGTACGTTCACCGATGTTTCCGAAGCCGCCGGAATCACTTCGGCCAACGGCACTTTCGGACTCGGTGTGTTAGTGGCCGATCTCGATAACGACGGCTGGCCGGATATTTATGTGGCCAACGATTCCACGCCGAGCGCACTGTACCAAAACAAGAAGAACGGCAAGTTCGTCGATATAGGCATCGAGGCCGGATGCGCGCTCAGTTCTGACGGCAAGCCGCAAGCGGGCATGGGGATTTCCGCGGCGGACTATGATCTTGACGGTAATCTTGATTTGGTGAAAACGAATTTTGCTGGTGACACGCCGTCGCTGTATCACAATCGCGGTGGTGCTCAATTTGACGACGCAACTTTTACGGGCGGTTTGGGCGCGCACACGCAATTTCTGGGTTGGGGTTGCGGCTTCTTCGATATGGACAACGACGGCTGGCCCGATATTTTGATTTGCAACGGCCACGTTTATCCCGAAGTCGAACAACTGAAGACCGAAGCCGGATATGCTCAGCGAAAGCTGCTCTACAAGAACCTGCGAAATGGCCGTTTTGATGATGTTTCTTTCAAGGCAGGTCCAGGGATCTCCGAGCCGTTTGCCTCACGTGGCTGTGCCTTCGGAGACTTCGATAACGACGGGGATTTGGATATTGTTGTGAATCCCGTGAATGACTATCCACAGCTTTTGCGTTGCGATTCAGGAACCGGAAACAACTGGATCAAGGTTCGAACTATCGGCGTGAAGTCGAATCGCAGCGGAATCGGCGCGAGAATACGTTGCGTCACGCGTCCGCCCGATGAAAAAACTTCGCACTCGCAAATCGACGAGGTTCGCAGCGGCGGCGGGTATTTCTCGCAAAACGATCTTCGCATCCACTTCGGAATTGGCAAGGCTACCAAAGTCGAGCTGTTGGAAGTGAAGTGGCCGAGTGGGCAGGTAGATACTTTGAAGGATCTCGCCGTGAATCACCTTGTATTTGTGAAAGAAGGCGAGGGGATTGTGCGGACGATGCAGTTTGGGAAGGATTCAAAGTCAACGAGATAGCTTTGTCATTCTTCACTACGCTCGGAATGACAATCGGAATTTGTGCCTATTTCCGGGTAGAAGCAGTACCGGTGACCGCCGCGCCCGACCCTTCCTTCACTTCCTGAATCGAATCCGCAGCCAATCCATCCCAATGTTCCGTCAGCCCACTCGGCCAGCGCACAGTGAGGGAATCGATCTTCGTCGCTGTTCCCAAGCCAAAATGCACGCGCATATCGCTATTGGAGTCGTAGCTCGATCCGCTGCGGACTTCATCGACCAAAATCCGTTTACCCACCTTCAACGTAAGCCGCGCTCCAATGCCATCGCGATTCGACTTCGTCCCCACTGTCTTAAAAGCGATCCAATGATTCGTCGAGCGAATCTGATTTGCCAGCAAGCTGGGACGTGCGCTCATATTGCTGACCACGGCTGACATGCGTCCGTCGTTCCATAAATCTCCTACTGCGAGTCCGCGAGCCGAGGCGGGCGTGCTGATTCCCAGCCCTGACGTGGAAGATAAGTCTGCAAACGTTCCATTTCCGTTATTGTGATAAAGCTCGCGAGGCTCCTGATAGTTGCTGCCAAGGTTGTGCTTGTCCACTTCGGGGTAGACGTGGCCGTTCACAATCAGCAAATCAGGCCAGCCATCGTTATCGAAATCGAAAAACATAGTGCCCCAGCCCAGATATTTCGTATAAAGCCCGAGTCCAGCAGTGAACGTCACGTCGGTGAAAGTGCCGTCGCCGTTGTTGTGGTAGAGCGTGGAGGTATCGTCGGAAAAATTAGTTTTGAAAATATCCAGCTTGCCGTCGCCATCATAGTCGGCAACAGTTGATCCCATCCCAGCCTGCGCGCGACCGTCTTCGTTGAAGGCTGCGCCGGAGGTGACGGCCACATCGGTGAAGGTGCCGTCATGGTTATTGTGATAGAGGATGCTCGGCGTGCTGTCACAGGCAATGTAGATGTCGGGCCAGCCGTCGTCGTCGTAGTCCAAAGTTGAAACACTAAAGGCGTAGTGGCCGTCCGTGCGGTCGATGCGTGCTTTCGTCGTAACGTCTTCAAACGTACCGTCACTGCGGTTGTGGTAAAGAATGTTCTTCGATCCGGCAAGCCCACGCGGCCCGCACATCACCGGGATGCCTTTCCACACGCAATTCGCGCGCTCTCCTGGCGCGGGTGCCGTAGCCAGATCGAAATCCACGTAGTTGGCAACGACTAAATCCAGATGGCCGTCGCGATCGTAGTCGACGAAGGCGCATCCTGTACCCCATGCTTTCCCCGTGCCTGCCACACCGGATTTCTCCGCCACTTCGGAAAAAACTCCGTGGTCGTTGTGGTAGAGGCGATTTTTGCCGTAGTAGGTGACGTAAACATCTTCCCAGCCATCGTTGTCGTAATCGCCCGCGCATACGCCCTGACCCCACCCGCCGCCAGTGAGTCCTGCTTGCACAGTCACGTCGGTGAAGGTGCCGTCGTGATTGTTGTGATAAAGATGGTTGGTCGGCGCTGCATCTTTTGGCGCGCCAGACTTGTTGGCTTCCAGTGTGGTTCCATTGACCAGCAGGATATCGGGCCAGCCGTCGTTGTCGTAGTCGAAAATCGCGACGCCCGTGCCGGTTGTTTCAATGATGTACTTTTTTGTGTCGAGGCCGCCGAAAACGTTTTCGGCGGTGAGGCCAGCCTTCTCGGCAATATCGACAAAGTTAGCGATCGGCGTAGGAGGGGCAGTCTGTGCTGCGGCGGGGAGCAAGAACCATGCTGCAGCCAGCACCGCCAGGGCGAGATGTAGAGCCCAGATGCCTTTGCAACGACGGACCAGGTGGCGCGGGATTGCGGATAGCGTCATACTCAATTGTGATACTAGCAGGGCAGGAAAAGCCGGCAAACTCGGTTGGGTTGCTTTGCGAGGACGGGGCGCCCACGCGACTGCCAACAAGATGCTAACGCTACAAAAATCCGGTGCTACCAAAGACCGGTATTTCTTGACTTAAGGAACTTGCGTACTTGCTTCGACCACTTCCAATCTGTTGTTTCTTATGTTTTTGTTGCACGACTATGTCATCGTCGGCGCAGAGGCCTGCATCTGCGGCCCATTCACAAGGACAAGCGGAGGCCCTCTATCGCCAAGGCCTTGCCGCTTTCCAGAAGCAAGATTTCGCCGCCGCGCGGGCTGCGTTCGAGAAGCTGGTGCGCCTCGCTCCAAGCAATGCCGAAGCTCATCACCAGCTTGCACGCGTGCTCAGCTTCGTCGCTTCACTGGACGATGCCATCAAGGAAATGCGCCGCGCCGTCGAACTCGCTCCGAAGCGGGCTGACTTGCACGATGATCTCGGGTTACTACTGGCACGCATTCCACAAAATGAACAAGCCGCCGCTGAGTTCACGAAAGCGATGCAGCTGGAGCCAAGGCTTGCACCCGCACATCTTCACCTCGGAGTGATTCGCTGGCAGCAGAAATCGTTGACCGAAGCAGTGGAGCATTTACAGGAAGCAGTTCGCCTTGCACCTGAAGCCTCCTTGCATCACTACTACCTCGGTCGTGTGCTCGCCGAGCAGAATCCTGCGGATCCAAACGCCGTTCGCGAGCTGCAGGCTGCGGTCAAGCTCAATCCCGACTTCGCTGAAGGCCTTAGCCAACTCGGCCTCTTACTGCAGCACACCGAAGATGCCGACGGCGCAGTTGAGATTTTCCAGCAACTCGTACGCCTCAAGCCCGACGATGCCGATGCCCACAACAATCTCGGTTTTGCGTTGATCCAAACCGGACACGCTGAAAGCTCAATCCCGGAGTTTCAGGCTGCCATGCGACTGCGGCCCGACGACGTAAGTTATCGCGGGAACCTCGGTGTGGCGTATTTGCAGAAGGCGGATTTCGACGCGGCTGCTCGTGAGTTTCAGGCCGCCTTGGCGGCAACGCCTGACGACGCAACCCTGCACTACGATTTGGGCTTGGCACTCAAGCTGAAAGACAAGCTCCCCGAGGCGATCGCAGAGTTTCGTAAGGCTGCGGACCTCGATCCTGCACAAGCTGACATCCGCTACACACTTGGGGTCACGCTTTGGCAGCAGGGCAATTTTGCCGAAGCGGAAACGCAGCTCCGAGCCGCCACGGGAGCGAATCCCAGCTACGCGGAGGCCTACTACACGCTAGGCACAGTCTTGAAACAAGAGGCGAAGTTGCCGGAGTCTGTGGCAGCTCTTCGCGAGGCGATCCGCCTGCAACCGAACTTCGCTGGTGCGCACACCACGTTGGCTGCCGTCCTGCGTGAGCAGGGAGACACTGCTGGTGCAGCCGCCGAAAACAAGGCTGCCGCCGAAATCTCGAAATCCGTCAACAGTCTGCAAGGAGCCACTTTCGCCACCAATTCCGGCAAGCGTCTGCTTCAGGCTGGAGATCTCGATGGAGCGATTGGTCAGTTCCGTTCCGCCATTCAGCTTGCGCCGGAATATGCGTCCGCACACCAGCAACTGGGCTTGGCACTTCAGCGGAAGGGCGAAAAGGACGAGTCGGGAAAGGAACTGCGCAAGGCCCAGGAACTGGATCCTCGCTTGGCGCCGGCACCGTAAAAGAAACCTGCCAAAGTGTAAACTACGGCGCACGTTTCCGCACCGCAACAAGTTCCGTTTCCACAGGAACCCCGCGAATGACTTTTACGTGCAGCACTGCTTCGAACGGCTTGATCTCGCCGGAATCAGATACAGAGAGCCGCTTTAACAAATCCTCCACCGAGTTTTGTCGACACACATATTCCACTGCCGCCTGCGTGCCTATGGTCGTTGTCCCCGCCAGAATCAGAACCGATTGCGTTGGATTGATGCCCTTCTCCAGAGCGATCACGGCGTAGTCCTCCGCCTGCGTTTGTCCCGATGGCGTGGCCAGATAAGCGGCAGCTTCACCCGCCTGCGGATGCATATTCACCACTGCCAAGTCGCCTTTGCGCGGCCCCGACGTCACTCGTTGGAACACAAACTCCTGGCTTCCCGGGATCTCCAATAATGTCAAATTCTCCGACGGCGACCCTATGAAAATCAGATTGGTATTCTTAGCGTCGTCCAGCGAGAACAAGCTGCCGCGCTTCACGCGAATCGGATGTTGCAATTGCCCGAAGACGCGGTCCAACTCGTGTACGGCCAAAACTTCTCCCACCCCGGTGTAGTGGTCAAGAATCGGGCCCGCCGGATCGATACCGCGCTTGTAGTAGCGCATTCCAGTCTCGGGCCGTCCCAGAAACTCAGCATTACTGAAAACCATCCACGGAGCTTCCGGCCCGGCAATAAACGGTTTCCAGAACGAACGGAAGGCGGGCGGCGCAGGTTCAATCAGCCCTGCCGCCGCGGATGCGGGCGCATTTCGCCCAGGTAACAGAGAAGCAATCGTAGCCACAGCCAAGCCCAACAGCACGGCGAGCGCCACGGCAGCAAGCATCCAGGGACGACGCCCACTCCAATCGATGGCTGGCTCGGCAGCTGCGCCCGAACTCGTGGCGGTAGACGCCTTGATCGGAATCCCAACCGCTCCTGGCGGGGGTACTGCCTGTGCCCGTCGGTGGTACGTCAGGGCGTAAGACCCCTTCGGCAGTTCCACCACAATGGGATCGGAGACGCCAAGCGAACCGTAGTATTCGGCGAGTTTAACGCGCAGCCGCCCCGCTTGTACTCGGATCGTCGAATCTAGGTGGGGATCGAAGTCAGCGGGGCGACCAAAGACTTCCGTCGCGAGCTGATACTCCTTGGGCGGCGTGCCGGGATGCTCCATGGCATGTTCCGCCAAGTATCGAAGCAGTTTGCACAGAGATTCCGAGCCATGCAGCGTAGGACTGTTGACGAGAGTCTCAATCTGCGCCCGAAGCAGCGCTCTCTCGCCCGTATTGACAGCGGTGGAGGACATGTAACATCCAAGTAACAACCCGTCCATCTTACTGCAAGAAATGGCTTTATTTCCAGTAACCATATCAAACGCAATGATACTTCCCGGAATCCCGCAAATGATTTGTTCTGCTTCAGTATCTCATTCCAATCGAGTTCCAGCGAACCGAGCGGTGCCAGTGAACCATGGGTGGTTACTTCAACCGTGGTTTTGGTACGTCACTCCCATCCCCACGTTGTCTCGACCGAGACCAGCGCTAGAGTTGTGTTGTCAACTTTACTTATCCAGACAGGTGTAATTAAAATCTGTTCTCCTTGGGAAATTTAACCCCAAAATACCTTTTTTTTGTTTAAATTCCGAGAATTGAGCGAGTCTTACATTCCAGCTTGATCTATGTTTTCTCACATTTCTAATCGCTAAAAAGTACGAATTAACATATTTCGCAGTGACTGGAACAAACATCTTGACAATACAGGTTGGCGCTATTGCCTTGTGGCGCTATGAGTTGGCTCGGGTAATTGATTTCCACTATGCGAAACGGCGATTGGCGAATTAAATGCACTAGATGCAACGGCTTGAATCGCAATAGCGGTTCAAAAACAGAGTTGAGGGAGAGACCCCACTGAGTTTCGAGCGTTCCAGCTTGAGCAAGACAGATTTCGCCCGTGCGGCTGCTCAGCACGCGGCAAATACCATTTCTCCCATCCCTGCCTGTTTTTCGAAGTTCGGCCCCCTGATGTCCCAGAAAATCCCCGGAGGTAAGACCAATATGACGAGGCGCTATATCCTCGCAGCGGTAGTTGCAGTTTGCGTTGCTCTGACCACGCTCGTCCCCACGGCAGCGTTTGCCCAGGCTGTCTACGGCTCCATCGTTGGCACAGTCACTGATCCTTCCGGCGCAGCCGTAGCCGGAGCAAAGATTACTGTGCTCAACCAACGCAAGGGAACTACGGACACTGCAACCTCCAACGAGAGTGGAAACTATTCCGTCTCCCACTTGGTTCCGGACACCTACACGGTTCGAGCCGAATCCTCCGGTTTTAAGATCACAGAGTTAAAAGATGTTCAGGTTTCGGCTGATGCCAGCGCGAGCGTGCCGCTGCAATTCCAAGTCGGCGGTTCCACGGAGACCGTCGAAGTTACTGCAGAAGCGCCTCAGCTCAAGACAGATCGCGCTGATGTGGCCGTGCAGTTCAACGAGAGATACGTGCAGGATCTGCCTATCTTCAACCGCAATTTCACGCAAATCCAGCTGCTTTCTCCGGGTTCGCAGAAGCTTGTGGGTTGGAGTCACGCAGCGACCGAAAATCCTCAGGGAGGCCAGCAGATTTTCTCGCAAGGGCAGCACTTTAGCGGCACCGGTTTCGAGCTTGATGGAACCGACAACCAAGATCCTATCTTGGGGATTATCGTCATTAATCCGAACCTTGACGGTGTAACTGAAGCCAAGGTCGCATTGCAAAACTACGACGCTGAATTCGGCAAGGCTGTGGCCAGTCTGGTAACTGCACAGACCCGGTCCGGCAGCAACCAACTGCACGGCAGTGGATTTTATTTTGATCGCCGTGATGGTTTCCAGGCCCGCGACCCTTTCACACAATTCGCCAAAAACCCACTAACTGGCCGCTTTATCCCGCAGGGCAAGTGGCAGCAATTTGGTGGCACAATCGGTGGTCCGGTCATCAAGGATAAGCTTTTCTTCTTTGGTGACTATCAAGGAACGCGCCAGACGAGCGGGATCAGCACGCAGTTCACGCTTCCGACAGCTCTGGTTCACTCAACCTGTGACCCGGCCACGAATACAACTGGCTTCTGCGACCTGAGCGAATACTCGGCCCTTGGTAGCGGCGTCAGCGGGGGCGGGCAGGCTTTTGATCCGGCCAGCAGCATATTTCTCGATGGCTCCGGCAGAAGCCCGTTTTTGGGCAATCTGATTCCGATCGCGAGGATTTCGCCTGCGGCGGGTAAAATTCTGTCTCAGCTTCCTGCAGCAACAGGCACAGGACTTTTCAACAACTTTGTCGGCAGCGGTTCGGGACCGTTCAAGCAGAATAGCTTCGACACTCGTATCGACTACACGGCCAGTCAGTCACTGAATGTGTTCGGGCGATTCAGCGTCTCTTACTTCAGCCTGTCGGGCAAAGGACTGCTGGGTGCTTTGGGCGGCTCCGGCAATGGATTGCTAGGATTGTCCGGGAGTTCTGTCACGCACAACTACAGCTTGGCAACGGGCTTCAATAAGACAATCAGTAGCACCTTGCTGACAGATTTCCGCTTCGGCTATTTCAAGTACAACCCAGTCGCCTCGAAGCCCACAGGCGGAACGCCCATGACTGCGTTAGGTATCCCGAACGCGAACACGAGTGATCCCAAGACGGCTGGCCTAGGTTCCTTCCTCTTTGACGGCACGATCTCGAATTTTGGCGATGGCTTGGGAGTGGGACGCTGCAATTGCCCGCTGACGGAAAGCGAGCAGCAATTCCAGTTTGTCAACAATTGGACGAAAGTTCACGGCAACCATCAATTCAAGTTTGGCGCCGACCTTCGGTATGCCATGAACTTACGCATTCCGAGCGACAACAACCGCACGGGAGAATATAACTTCAACCGCAAATTGACGGGCGACTTGAATTTCGGCGGCGGTCTCGATCTGGCGTCCTTCCTCTTGGGTGATGTTTCGCAGCTGCAGCGGTACGCGAACAATCCCGCCAGCGGTGGATCTCCGGCGGAGCGGCAAAAGCGTACGTTCTTTTACGGGCAGGACACCTGGCGCGTAACCCCCAAGCTGACGGTCAACTACGGACTGCGCTGGGAAATCTACTTCCCTGAAACAGTCAATGGTAAGGGCGCGGGCGGTTTTGCCAACATCGTCGATAACAATGGAACGGGCGGTATTCGTGCTGCTGGCTACGGCGGCATCGGATCGAACGGCAACGTCAAGAACGACTTCAAGGCTTTTGCGCCGCGGCTGGGTATTGCGTACCAGCTAACGCCGAAAACCGTTGTCCGCATGGGCTATGGCCGCAGCTATGACATAGGCGTTTTTGGTTCGAACTTTGGTCACACGGTGACTCAAAACCTGCCCGTGCTGCTGAAACAGAACCTGAAAGCTAGCAATATTATTGCTGGCGCTTCGGACGACTATATTCAGATCTTCACGCTGGATCAGGGACCCATCGCGCCGGATTTCGGCGGAGCGATACCCGCCAACGGAATTATCCAACTAAACGCCAGCCTGTCGGGCACCCACATTCGTCCCATCAAGCAGACTTTGCCTGCGGTGGATGCGTGGAACGCCACTGTGCAGCGTCAGGTGACGAACACAATTTCCGCGGAAGTTTCGTACGTTGGCAGCAAAGGCACCCACGGCTTCGCGGGCAACGGGCCGAACTACGACGTCAATCCCGTTTCCCTGGTGAACTACAAGACAAACAACCCTCTTACCGGAGTGAACTTTACCCAGAACGAGCGTAGGCCTCTCTGCGGACCGGAAGACACCACGATCGGGCCCACACTTGGCGACTGCACCAAGTTTGGATACGGTCTTGGCAACTATTACGGCAACGACGCTGGCAGCAATTACAACGCGTTTGAAGTGAAAGTGGACAAGCGCTTCTCTTCAGGCTTGCAGTTCCTAACTCACTACACCTACTCCCACGCCAATAACTTCAACAGCGACTACTACGCGATCAGCCATAAGATTGCATTCGGACCCGTCGACTACAATCGCAACCAGGTCCTTGTGGTCAACACTGTCTACGAATTGCCGTTTGGTAAGGGCAAGAAGTACATGGGCAATGCGAGCCGGGCGATGGACTACGCTATTGGCGGATGGGGAATCACCAACACTACCAACTGGAGCAGCGGCTTGCCATGGACGCCGAAGTTCAACAACTGTGATGCCGAACAAGACGTAGGCATTTGCCGCCCGAACAGAGGCTCGGGCTCGTTCCGCACCAGTTTAGGGAAGCTTGACCCGGTCAACCACACCATCACTTACTTCACGCCGGTTCAGGACATCACAGCCACCAGTGGTCAGGCGTTCACAGATCCGGGTGCCGGGAATCTTGGAAACGTCGGACGCAACTCTTTCCACGGTCCGGCTGGATTCTACTCCGATCTGTCGATCTCCAAGGGCTTCAAGATCACGGAAACCGCGAAGGCTAAGTTTGTATTTGATGCTTTTAACGTGTTCAATCACCCCGTCTACGCGTTCAGTGCAAACAATGGCGCTAACAACTGCATTGATTGCCAAGGCGGCAACAATGGTAAGATCACAGGCCTCGAGCAGGGTACGAACATGCGGCAGTTGCAATTCGCCGTACGCTTCGACTTCTAGATCTGACGCAAGAGAACTTTCTAACGTGAGGGAGTCTGAATCAGACTCCCTCATTTTTATGTTTTAATCTGGCGAGCGCAAGCCCTTGGCGATAGTCATGTCGACCTCTCGATTATTCTTCGTCGTTATCCTGCTCGCCGCAACGATAGTCGTCGCGCAAGAGCCGAAAGGTCAAGAACCATCGGCGGCCCCCCCGGTTAGCGACTCGGCTAAATCCCAATTCTCGCAGGCCAAGCAGCTCGCGCAGCACGGCCAATTCGACGAAGCCATTGCTCAACTTAAAGCTCTGGAATCCTCGCAGGCTCCGCCCAAGGGCCTTTACCACGAACTCGGCACCGCCTACTACAAGAAAGGCGACTACGCTCAAGCCACCGCATACCTGAAGAAAGCGCTCGAAGAAGACCCCGCTGACAAGGAAGCTACGCAGTTGCTCGGGTTGTCGTACTACCTCTCCGGCCATCCTACTGACGCGATTCCGCTCCTGGAAAAGGTACAAGGCTGGTTTCCGCGCGCCAATATCGACGCCGCGTATATTCTTGGCGTCTGCTATATTCAGTCCAAAGACTATGACCACGCTCGTGGCGCTTTCGCCCGCATGTTCGATGTGCCGCAGAATTCCGCTGCCAGCTATCTGTTTACCGCGCGTATGTTGATGCGTCAGGAATTCGATCCCGTCGCCGAAGAATACGCGCTGAAGGCCATCGCCCTCGATCCCAAGCTGCCGCTGGCGCATTTTTTGTTGGGCGAGCTCTATCTCTACAAGTCACGCATCGACGAAGCCATTGCGGAATTCCAGAAAGAGCTGGCCATCAATCCCGCGCACGCTGCTACGCTCTACAAACTTGCCGACGCTTATTCGCGCATCCAAAAATTTGATGATGCCGAACGCCTTCTGCAACGCTCCATCTGGCTGGATGCCACTTCAACCGGGCCGTACATCCTGATGGGCAAGGTCCTACAGAAGAAAGGCGAGCCAGTGCTAGCCGCCAGGGCTTTGCAGCGCGCGGTCACGATGGACCCCAACAATCCGATGCCGCATCACTTGCTGGGTCAAGCCTACCGGGATTTGGGACAAAAAGACGACGCCGAACGCGAACTGAAACTTGCGGAAGAATTGCAATCCAAACAAGACGCGCATCCCTAAATCAAAACTTCGCCCACCATGAAAAAAGACAAATACAAAGTTGTCGGCATAGGAGAGATATTGTGGGATCTGTTGCCCGACGGGAAACATCTAGGCGGCGCGCCCGCAAATTTTGCCTACATCACCAGCCTGCTGGGCGATGAAGGAACCGTAGCCAGCCGCGTGGGCTCCGACACTCTCGGAAGCGAGGCGACAAAGCAGTTGGCCAGCCTTGGACTTGCTGCAACGTTCGTGCAAAGGGATTCGGAGCATCCTACGGGCACCGTGAAGGTGGAAGTTCATGGCGCGGGCCAGCCCAGATTTGAAATTGCGTCCTCCGTGGCCTGGGACTATCTGGAGTGGACGCCGCAGTGGCAGGAATTGGCCCGTGAAACCGACGCAGTTTGTTTTGGCTCGCTGGCGCAGCGTTCGCCGCAGAGTCACCAAACCATTCGTCAGTTCTTGCTGCATATTCCTCCCGGCGCCGTACGCATCTTCGATGTGAATCTAAGGCAGGCTTTCTATTCCTCGCAAATACTGTCCGAATCCGCCAAGTTGGCGCAAATCATGAAGCTCAATCACGACGAGCTGCCGCAGATCATGCAATTGCTTGATCTGGGCCATGTGGATGAGCCTTCCTCCGCCCGGCGGTTGGTTAGCCTGTTTGGCCTGAAGCTGGTGTGTGTTACCCGAGGTGAACGCGGCAGCCTGCTGGTGACTGCTGAGGAAACCTGCGAGCATCGGGGATTTCGCATCCAGGTGGTCGATACGGTCGGCGCTGGCGACGCCTTCACTGCGGGCCTGGTTCACCACTACTTGCGTGGCTGCTCGCTGGAAGCCATGAACGACTCGGCCAACCGTATGGGGGCATGGGTCGCCCGCCATGCTGGAGCCACGCCCGCCCCGGATTCGGCGGGCCTAGCCTGCGCTTTGGCCAACATAACCGCTTGTTAGACCTAGATTGCAGGTCCGACCTCCAGCTTTCAGCTATTCTTCATGGATGGGGTTTTACCCTAGCCTTCAGGGAGAGAAGCGGAAAACATGGCCAGTGAGAGGAATGAGAAGCCTGAAGAGAAAATTTCGCAGTCTTCGTACTGGCTGGCGCGCCATTCCCGTTCGGTAATCTTCCTGATTGTTGTGCTCGGCTTGCTCGGCGGATACCTGGCGTCGACTATTCCTGTTTCCGTATTCCCAGCTACAAACTTCCCTCGCATTTTGATCGCTGTTGACAACGGCGTGATGCCCATTGACCAGATGCGCGTGACCGTTACCCGTCCGCTGGAAGAAGCTGTAAATAGCGTTCCGGGCCTGCAGGAAGTGCGCTCAATTACTAGCCGCGGCTCAGCGGAAATCGATCTGTTTTTTAGCTGGGACGTCGATATGTTCCAGACTTTGCAATACGTGAATGCAGCGCTGGCCCGCGCGCAAGCGTCGCTGCCTCCGAGGGCGCAGGTGGAAGCCCATCGACTGACGTTCGCCAGCTTCCCAATCCTGGGCTACAGCCTGACGTCGGCGAATGTTCCGCAAACGAAACTGTGGGAGCTGGCGACCTACGAGCTCAAGCCGCGCCTGAATCGCCTGGACGGAGTTTCCACGGTAATCGTGCAGGGTGGGCAGGAGCCGGAATTCCACGTAATGCCCGATCCTGCCAAGTTGCTGACAGCCAGCGTGACCGTTCCAGACATTCTGGAAGCGGTACGGCGCACCAATTTGATTGATTCGCCCGGATTGCTGGAGCGCAATCACCAACTGGTGCTCGGGCTAATTAGCGGGCAAGTGCATACTCCCGAAGAAATCGCATCCACCGTGATCAAGACGACGGCTACGGGGATTCCTGTTCGGGTGGGCGACGTTGCATCCGTTGCTCCGGGAGTGAAACCGGTTTATACGATTGTGACCGCCAACGGCAAACCCGCCGTGCTGCTTTATATCAACCGCCAACCCGAGAGCAACACGGTGCAGGTCGCAGATGAAGCGCACGCCGAAGTAGAGCGCATCCGGAAGTCCCTTCCCCCAGGCGTGGCGCTCACGCCGTTTTACGATCAGTCCATCATCGTAGGCGAATCAATCAGCAGCGTGCGCGACGCCATTTTTCTGGGACTGATTCTGGCTTCCATCATTCTCGTTGTTTTTCTTGGCGATTGGAGAACGTCGGTTGTGGCTGGGCTAGTGATTCCGGTTACGGTTCTCGTCACGTTTATCGTGCTCAAGATGCTGGGCCAGAGCTTTAACCTGATGACGCTGGGCGGACTTGCCGCCGCCGTAGGCCTGGTGATTGACGACGCCATCGTGGTGGTGGAAAACATCGTGCTGCACCGCGACGCTGGCCAATCTCCAGTGCATGCCATTCGCAGCGCGCTTAACGAAATTACTTTGCCGCTGGTGGGATCCACAGTAACTCCGGTTGTAGTATTCCTGCCGCTGATCGCCATCACCGGCGTTACGGGAACATTCTTCCGGGCGCTGGCGGTGACGCTGGCAGTGTCGTTGTTTACTTCGCTGATTTTGGCGTTAACCTGGACGCCGACCCTGAGCTTGTTACTCCTACGGAACAAGGGGACGGAGTCGAATTTGCCGGAAGCTGGCGTGGAACCGGATCCCGCCAGTGAAGAAAAGTCCACCCGGCGCATCATGGCTGCGGAAGAAGCCTCGCTGAGCGGTTTCTTCCTGAAGGTTGTTAATTTCCAGGAGCGTTGGCTGCGGCGGGCGCTGGAGCGACCGAAGTGGCTGGCGGTTCTGAGTTTGGTTCTGATCGTGCTTTCCTTCATATCGTTTCGCCTTCTCGGAACAGACCTGCTGCCGAAGATGGACGAAGGTGGTTTTGTTTTTGATTACGTCATGCCTGCGGGGAGCTCTTTGACGGAGACCAACCGCGTCGTCAGTCACCTTGAGCGCATGGTACGCGACATTCCAGAGGTGGAAAGTACTTCGCGGCGGACGGGCATACAACTGGGGCTCGCAGCGGTGACCGAAGCCAACACCGGCGATTTCTCCGTTATGCTGAAATCTAGCCGCAGTCGAACCAGTGACGAAATTGTCTCTGAACTAAGATCCAGATTCGCCGCCGAGGAACCTGCTATTGAGGTTGAGTTTCAGCAGCTTTTGCAGGACATGATTGGCGATCTCACGAGTGCACCTGAGCCGGTCCAGATCAAGCTGTTCTCGCCAGACTTCGCATTGCTGCAACAGTGGGCGCCTAAAGTCGCCGATGCCATTCACAATCTTAAGGGCGTTGTCGATGAACGCGACGGCATTGAAAATACGATTAGTGGTCCGGCAGTGATGTTTCAAGTCAATCCAGCCGTAGCCGCGCGCGCCGGGTTTTCTCCGGAGGAGGTCGCAATCGATGCCGCAGCCATGCTGGGCGGAGAGCCTGCGCCTACGCCGGTGGTTGCGAATGATCGCGCCTACACATTGCGGGTTCGTTTTCCCGAGGCCAATCGCTCTTCATTGGAAGCGATGCGCGATACGCTTCTCACCAGTTCGACGGGTAAGACGGCGACCCTGGGCGCGCTGGCTGCGATTACGGAGTTGCCGGGACAATCGGAGATTCGGCGGGAAAACCTCCAGCGCGACGTAGCCGTCACCGCCCGCTTCGAAGACGTCGACTTGGGGACCGGCATCGCCGCTGTGCAGAGGGCTGTGAACAACCTGCACATCCCGCCCAGTATTCGAGTCGAGTACGGAGGTACCTTCAAAGAACAGCAAAAGTCTTTTCACGATCTGGTGCTTGTCCTCGTGCTGGCCGTGTTGCTAGTGTTCGTTGTTCTTCTTTTCGAGTTCGGAACATTCGCGGCGCCGATCGCGATTCTTGCTTCCGCTCTCCTTTCGACTTCCGGCGTCTTCTTCGCCCTATTGGCCACCCGCACCACTTTCAACATTTCGTCCTTTATGGGGATGATCATGGTGATCGGTATCGTCGCGAAAAACGGAATTCTGTTGCTTGATGCGGAGCACAAATTCAGCCGCCTCGGTTTTTCTCCTCAAGATGCCATGTTGCAGGCCAGCCGACGTCGATTGCGTCCTATCGTGATGACAGCGCTGGCGACAGTTGCAGGTATGTTGCCGCTAGCTTTCGCCATCGGCGCAGGCTCTCAGATGTTGCAACCGCTGGCTATCGCTGTCATTGGCGGCGTCGTTGTGTCGATGGTGCTGTCGCTTATCATCACTCCCGCCGTACACTACTTCCTAACCCGGAACCAACACGCGCAAGCTTAGTTGTTTCCAGGTGTTAAGGATGGAACTCGATGAACTGGTTTTTGTGGTCCTTGCTTTCAGCCTTGTTTGCAGGCGCTACGGCGGTCTTGGCTAAAGTCGGCGTAAAAGACATCAATTCCAATCTTGCAACGGCGATTCGTACTGCTGTCATCTTCGTGTTCGCTGTGCTGATCGCGACGTTTACCAACACGCACCCGCTGTCCGACATTCCCCGCCGAACCTGGATATTCCTGGTCTTGTCAGGTCTGGCGACCGGGTTATCGTGGCTATGCTATTTCCGCGCGTTGCAGCTTGGGGAGGCTTCCCGAGTCGCTCCCGTCGACAAATTGAGTGTCATCGTCGCGATTGCGCTGGCGGCAATCTTCCTGCATGAGAGTCTGACGTGGCACCACTGGGTCGGTGGGCTGTTTATATTTTCAGGCGCGCTGGTTCTGGCCTTTAAGTAAAGACGGAGCGCTCTTCTAACGGTGATGCGCGGCGACGGGCGTCGCAATCTCGTCGACTGCGGTCGGATCTCCCAACGCGGGGCCATGCCAAACGCCTCCGCCGAATGTCGTGATGTAGATCATGTCTTCATGTTGTGGATCTGGAATTACGCGATTTGCCCACTTGAAATTGAATCCCTGAATGCGTTTCCAAGTCTTGCCGCGATCCGCAGAACGCCAGATCGCAGATTCATATCCGGCGGCGTAGAGGACCTCAGGTCGTTTCGGATCGACAGTCACATCGTAGATGTGTTGATCGTTGATAGAACTTGAGCGCCACGACTTGCCTGCGTCGTCGGAAATATAGACTCCACCGCCTTCGGAATGATGAGGAAGGTTTCTTCCCCACGCCGCGAGATACAGCCGCCTCGGATTCTTCGGATCGACCGTTATCCCACGAGGCCCGTTACTTCCTGAAGGCAGCGCGATTCGAACCCAGTGTTCCGCCTCGTCCTCCGACCGGTAGAGTGCACCGTCTTCCTCCTGGCCAATCCCGCCATCCGTGTTGCGGCGTGCCACCACCAAGTAAAGATTCCCGGCGCTATCCAAGGTCAAGCGATAGGCAAAGGGTTCTTTTCCTGGAATACCAACATTCTTCAGGCTCCAATTTTTCCCCCCGTCGGTCGACTTGTACACGCCTCGCCCGAACGCCGCAACGTATAGGCCCCGCGCATCCCGCGGACTCTTCGGATCAAGCAGGATGTGAGTTGCTGCCGTCGACGGCATTCCGGTGTTCGATACGCGCCATGTCTTACCGCCATCTTCGCTGATGCAGATGCCACCTTCAAAAACACTGGCGGGTTTCTTGCGCCAGGTCTTTGGCTCGGGCAGATCGTGCTGCCCGCTCATCGCAGCCCACACCCGCCCCCGAACTTCGGGATCAAATACGAGCCAGTAGGTCGTGTTCTTCCATTTCGGCGGGATCCCGTCCTTGGCCGGAAGCCAGCTATCCCCTCCGTTCTCACTACGAAACGGGCCGATATCCGTATAGGAAATGAGCATTCGTTTGGGGTCAAACGGATTGAAGTGGATACCATAATTCGTCGTGCTCTCGAGGCCCCGCCCCGAAAATGTTCCGTCGTCCCGTTTGGTCGAATAGAGGGCTTGCCAGTTCTTGCCACCGTCGGAGGTTCTCAGAATCCGGCCATAGTCGGTTGAGTAGACGAGATCGGGATCGTTTTCCGAGACCGTCATATCGAGGGGACTCTCAGCATAGCCCGCGCCGAAGTAGGGACTCATCCAGGAATCATGGATATTGGCTGCAGGGCGGGACGACTCCTTCCAAACCGCATCCCAAGTCTTTCCCTCATCACTCGTGCGCATCACGCCAAAGGAAACGGTCCTTTCAATCAACCCTTCCTGCAAATTCTTATAAGAAACATATGCGACGCTGGGGTTGCTGGGGCTTACCGCCAGCATACGGACCGTTGTGCCTGAGCCAGGAAGGGTTAACCTATTCCACTCTGCCCCACCGTCATTGGAGACAAACAGTCCGGTTGCCGAAGCGGCATACAACACAGCAGCGCCTGCCTCTGGAACGGACGGGAACGCGATGGAAACAGCGGAAAATGTTCCCCCTCCCTGCGGCAGCTCACGCTGGCGCATTTGGCTGTGTTCGTAAAGAGAAATAAAGGTCGGGCCTAAGGCAAACACAGTACGGTCGGCGGATGGTGAATGTGGATCGAGAGCTACCCGCAGCGCCGCGCCTCGAAGTGTACCCAGCTCTTGCCAGGTCTTGCCCCAATCCTTCGACCGAATCAAACTGTGCGCATCGCCCCGCTGCAGGGCCGCGTACAGTGTCTTTGAATCGACAGGATCAACCGCAAGCGCAGTAATCGTCCCCGACTTGTCGGGAGTTACAAAAACTACTCCGGCATCATCGGAGACGTGTTCCATCACCGTAATTTTTGCGGGATCCGGGTAAATTAGACTCCAGGTGACGCCGCCGTTCACGCTACGCCACAATCCCACGCTCTTCGCGTAGATCACATCCGGGTCTTTCGGATCAAACACAAAGTACTTCACCCGACCCTGCAGATTAAACATGCGCCAGGTTTCTCCCGCATCGTTCGTGATGTAAGAGCCGGTCATATCACACGCAACTAGAACCCGCTTGGGGTTGTGTGGGCTGATCGCGGGAGCGAAAAGCGCACCGCCTCCGCCGGGTCCCACGGACAAGAAATGCGCTGCCTCAGGCTTGCGCCAGGACGCAAACAGGCAGCCAAGTAGAAAAACAGGAAAGAGTCGGCGGAGCGGTTTCACTGCCACAATTGTAGCGTCGGCGGCGCTAGCAAACACACACACCTCCCAGCGTCCCATCGCGGTACAGCGAGCGCGCCCTACTGGACAGCGCTGAGACTCTGGTAAACGAACACCACTCCGATAACCAGTATCATCGCTCCCGATGCCGTGCCAAATATCTTCAGCATGGGTGTCAGCTTGCTCATCTTCTCCAGTAGCTCCGTTTGCTCCGTGTGCATGGGAGAGTCGGGGTTGCTGAGAAAAAGCTGGTCATCTTCGTGCATCGATAGGGTGCTGCGGTAAATCAGCAGGACCACCAGAATAGCGGTCAGTACACCCCAAATAGTGAGAAGCCAATGGAACGGAGTCATAGACCACCTCCGAGAGCGGCTTTCGGGCCGATTCCCTCTCTCCAGAAGGCTTTCGGGGGTCCGGAGAAGTAGGATGGCTCGCAACCAGTATAATCCCTTTGGCAAGAGGGTTGGATTGCGGTGCGGTCACACTGGGGGATGCGTTGCATCACATCGGTCACTTCCCGCATCTAAGTGGCAGAGACTAAAAGGCTTCGACCCTTTTGCCTCCCGGAACTGCGGGGCCTTCTTGGCTGTCTACTAAAGTTCTGTGGTCAATTTGCTATAATTTGAGTCAGCGGTTTAAGGAGATACTCATGGCGACCACAACCACCCCGGAAGTTACGACGCAACCCGTCCCCGAAGCTGCCCCGAAGGCATTGCCGGTCACGCTAACGCCGACGGCGATTGGCAAAGTCAAAGAGATTATGTCGCAGCAGACTCCCGCGCCTTCCGGCCTACGCGTAGGCGTGGTTGGCGGCGGATGCTCCGGTTTCTCGTACTCCATGCAGTTCGAGAACGCTCCTGGCATGATGGACAAAGTTTTTGAATTCGATGGCTTAAAGGTCTACGTGGACGCCACATCGGTCATGTACCTGAATGGCTGCCGCGTGGATTACGTTGAAACGCTGGAAGGCGCTGGCTTCAAGTTCGAGAACCCGAACGTGAAGAGCACTTGCGGCTGCGGTTCTTCGTTTAGCGTCTAAGTTCTTGTGGGGTAGATTTGATGTGAAAAAGCCTCACCCTAGGGTGAGGCTTTTTGTTTTAGAAAATGTAGCGCGGACACTCTAGTCCGCGAAAACTTCCCACCGATATAAATCTTCGCAACTTCCTAGCTGTGTGGCTCTAGCTGGGTGGCGGATCGCCGATCGGTGCCGGATTTTGCCCCGGACCCGGGTTGCCCTCGGGGTTCGGATTCTGTCCAACTGGCGTGCCTAAGCCGTTGGGCGGGTTGCCGGGTTGTCCTGGAAGCTGACCCTGCGCTCCGAAACCCAACACTTGCGCCTGCGCTGGTCCGTTCAGCAGCCCTCCGCGGTCGCCTTGAGGGTCGTAGTAAAAAAGCCACTGGTTGTAACGATGCTTGTGATTGAACTCGCGGATGGATTCTTTCTTACTGGTGCTGGCCACGCCGACAATCGCGCCGCCACCAAACGTAGGTCCACCGGAGACCGGGGCGGGTTGGCCCGCATCCTCTTTGTCGGTTGCGTCACCAGTAGGATTACCGTTCGCATCTTCACCGGGAGTCTTGGCATCCGGGTTCTTGCCGGTATCGACGGCGCTGGGATTGGCCTGTGTCGGATTGCCTTCCACTGGGTTGTTCGGATTTTGGTCCAACACACCTTGTTGCTGCAGCAGGCTCTGCGCTCGATTCAACAGCGCGGCATTCGAGGCGCCGTTAAGCAAACCCACCCCCGGCGGTACTTGCCCGCCGATCCCACCGCTCAGTTTGACCCCACTATCGCCGAAGTGCAGCAGCTTAAAGTCATTTCCGGTAAGCGGATCTTTGTAGCGCCTGCGCAGAAAGCGCAGGTTGTTCGTCGATTCCAGGTCTTCGATCTTCGCAGGGTAGCGCTGGACTTTTTTGTAGTAGGCCTTGATGGCCCGCATATACTGCGTCCCACGGTGACGCATTTCCTCTTCGCGATCCCGCTGATTTTGCTGCTTGATGTAGCCCAGGTCGTAAGTCAGCGCGAGTGTGGCGATCGCTCCCACGGCAACGAAAAATATGAGCGTAAGCAGGATATAGCCGCGCTGTTTGCGCCCCGGACCTGACTGCGGCGGACGCCGGAGCCGCTGGGAAAAACGATCTGGATTGCTGCGTTCCTGCGGCATGGCTAGCTCTGCGTCAGAGGAATGCTCTGGCTATGCTTGTAGAGAACATCCTCGATCTCAACCGCATTCGGGCTGATGCGGACAACCTTGTAGCGCCGATTCACAATGTCGCCTTCGGAAGCAATGAATACGTCTTCTCCTTCGGAGAGGAAAACTCTCTTCGCTTCGCCGGGCTTATTCGTAAAACCGAAAAACTTCAAGGTTATAGGTGGCGGCGGAGGGGGTCCAGTCGGTCCCTGAGGAACGTCAGTCCGAGGATCATGTACAGGTGTTGGAATCTTCGCTACTTCAGCCTGTTCCACAAAAATATTCCGTCCGCTTCCGCTATAACTAAGCCCTTCCACCGAACGCAGCAACTGCAGCCGGAGCGTGGGATCCAGCGACGATTGCGGATCCGCCACCAGTCGGGGATTCCCCTTCGCGCCTGTTCTTGAAGCAGAATACGAGCCGCCGCTAGCCGAAGGGGTTTTCGTCGCACTCGTGCTCATAGTCGAAGCCCCCGGAGCGGGCGCAGGATCCGGCCACCCCAAACGGATCACCTGCACCAGCGCCAGTAGTCCCAGCACGCTGGCGATGATCACCTGCTTCCGGTTTTCCACTCCGATCTGCACTTAAGCGCCTGCCTTTACGTAAGTTTCCAATTTCAGTTGCAGCTTTACATCGCCACCCTGCGACTCGCCCAAACTCACGCTATTCACGATGAAGAAAGTCTTCGACCGTTCCAGATCGTTAATGAATCGCATCATGTTGGGATAGCTGCCGGAAAACGCCGCTTCCACTTGCACCGGTCGCAATCCCACGGCGAGCGCCGCTGCCGTATTGTCCCTGCCTTCGGACCTCGTCTCCGCCTTGGGATCGGTCTTTCTTTCGTATTTCGCCAGATCCATCTTGACCGAATGCGTCCCCGCAATCTTGCCTAACGCTTCCGGAATTGAGGATTGTTCGGCCGGGAAGCGATTAGCGTAGAAATCGTTAATCTCGCCTCGCGCCTCAACAATCTTCTTGTCAATCCCGCGCAGCGGAACCACTTCCCGCGTTTTATCCCGCAGAGTCGTGTCCAGTTGCTGCAGTTCGGCCAGTCGCGAGCTCGACGATCCCGTCAACGGCGTAAGCAGCACCACCAGTGAAGCCACGCTGAGCACGCCCATCGCGATCAGCGCGGTATAGATGCGTTTTTTAGCTTGTCCAAAATCCGCCATTAGCGCGCGCCCCTCTCTCCCGTGGCAGCTTTCGCGGCTGTCTTCGTGGCAGCGCTACTCGGCTTCACAGCTTCGGCTTGCGGCAGATAAACGGCTTCGATTTCCGAATGCACTGGATCCCCATTGCCCTGAGCTTGATTCGTACTCTCTTCGTGAATGGAAGGCTGCAGGAACCGCGGCGACTGTTCCATCTTACGTACAAGTTCAATAGCGCGCTCACGCGTCTGGCTCGCCACGCTGAGCTTCAGCTTGAGCTGATTGTCCTTAAGCTCCGGATGAATGGAGGTCACGTGAATCTGTGGCGGCATAATCCGCTCCAGATCGACGAACACCTGCGTCCACGAAAACGACTTGCGCCGGATCAGATCGTTAATGAATTGCGATTGATCGCGCGCACTGCGATTTTCCAACCGGTCCAGCACTTCCTGCGCACGAGAGCGTTCCTGCTCGCAAGCGCCGATCTGTTTCTGGAAACTCGCAATCTGATTCTGATCTTTGCGCGCGTCTTTCCACGCCAGGATCGCTGCGATCATCAGCCCCAGCGTGACCAAGCCAGCCAAGGCCAGCGCCGGGCCCCAGCGCAGCCAGAATTTCCGGCTGTCTTCGTACGGCTGGCTCGCAAGATTGATGTTTAAACGCATGATGAATGTTTAATTTTGTAATGTGTAATTTGGTAATTTAAAACCTTAAACCTCGGAACAGCCCTCGCGCGATGCGCAACGTTTCCGCTCTTAAATTACAAAATTACACATTACAAAATTACAAATTCTAAAAATCAAACTTGCCACCTTGGCCGAACTGCTTACGAAACCAAAGCTCCCACCACCCCAGCCATGCGCCAGCGTGGCGCTGAACCGGTGGTGCCAGCTCCTAGCTGCGAGGACTCGACTAAGTCGTGAACCTCCGCGCCCGTCTGTGCCTTCAGCGCCGGACCTGCGCCGCCACTGTCAGGCAGTCCAGAAACAAAAATGTGCTCGATGTTCAGATGGTACGTGTCTTGAAAAAAGACGACCGAAGGGTAAACTTCTTCCGCCAACTGTTCGCCCGTGATGGTCACGCCGCGCATGTTTTCCAGAGTGCGGAACAGCAAAAGCTGATTCTGATCCATAATCGCGATGCTGGTGCTGCGGGCATCCACCTTCACGACCAAGGAAGGCCGCGACGTGTCGGCCGCGCCCAGAGCGGCAATCATCGACGGAACAACTATACCCGGGCTGTATCCGGCATCGCGTAAAGCCGATTCGTATTCTTCCAAAATCTTGGTCAGAACCACGGCGGCCACAACGCGAATGCCAGACTCCTTGCCCGGCTGCGCATGATAGGAAACTTTCGCCTGATCCAAATCGAACGGCAGCGCCTTCTTCAAACGGAATCTGACGACACCCTCAGCTTCCCTTGGATTGGAAGGCAGAGCGTCAAAATCCAGCAGCATCACGCGGGCCGTGGCGTCGGGCAATACGGCAATGACGTCCTTCGAGCGGCCAGCCACTTCGTCCAGCACTTCACGCAACGCCTGTCGCACAGCTTCCGGCTGGCGGATATTCGATTCGGTCAAGTCGGGTACAACGCTGCCCGGCGCGAGTTCCCGCGCGGCATACGTCTCCAAAATCTGCCCGCTATCCGAAACGCGTCCAGCCAGCACTCGATCCGCAGCGATCTCGCAGGCTAAACGTGGACGAGCATCCGCCATTTCGTGAACTCCTAGAGAAATTGAAACCAATTAACGCTGAAACTAACTCAACTCAAAGCTTGTCATTCCGAAGGGCTTCAGCCCCGAAGAATCTGCTTCCTTGCCCCTGAAGCGCTCTTACCACTATAAATTCAAACTCAGCCAGCCAAGCACCGCAATAGCCGAATCAGCACTCCCGAGTACTAGAACTTTAGTGCAGAATCGCCGGGTGCCCCGTCCTTGTCGCGCCCTTTGCGACAGGGCGGGGATCTTCTATCGCGAACTCTCAATAAACGTAACCTTGTTGATCTCTTTCAAGGTCGTGAAGCCCATCCGCACCCGATCCAGCGCCGATTCTCTCAGGAACCGCATACCTTCTTCGCGCGCCGCCCGGCGAATTTCCGAACTGGGACGCTTATCCAAAATCATTTCGCGAATACGATCGCTCAGTTCCAGCAACTCGTGGATCGCAGTTCGCCCGCGATATCCGGTACCCGCACACTCAATACAGCCCTGGCCTTCATAAAAGGGAACCGGTCCCCATTGCACGGGGTCAAGGCCACTGGCTTCCAGCATCTCCGCCGGATAGTGCAGCTGCGTCTTGCACGATTCGCAAATCAAGCGGACAAGTCGCTGGGCCAGGATGCAGTTCAACGCAGAGACAAAGTTGTAGGCCTCAACGCCCATGTTCAAAAAGCGCCCTAGCACGTCGACCACGTTATTCGCATGGACGGTGGTGAACACCAAATGTCCCGTTAGCGCCGAGTTAATGGCAATCTGTGCCGTTTCCTGGTCGCGGATTTCGCCGACCATGATCTTGTCGGGGTCGTGACGCAAAATGGAACGCAATCCACGGGCAAACGTTAAACCCTTCTTTTCATTCACCGGAATCTGCGTGATGCCGCGCAACTGGTATTCGACGGGATCTTCAATCGTGATGATCTTGTCTTCGTCCGTCTTGATTTCATTGATGGCCGCGTACAGCGTAGTCGTCTTACCGGAACCGGTCGGCCCAGTTACCAGCACCATGCCGTAAGGCTCTTTAATGTAACGACGGAAGCGGCGCAAATCATCTTCGCCAAAGCCCACCACATCCAGCGTGAGCTTCTGGAACTTCTCGCTCATCGATTCTTTATCCAGAACGCGGAGCACCGCGTCCTCGCCGTGAATCGACGGCATGATCGAAACGCGGAAATCGATAGGCCGTTCCGGCTGGCCGTACTTCACGCGGAAACGGCCGTCCTGCGGCACGCGGCGCTCGGATATATCGAGCTCGCTCATCACCTTGATGCGCGAAATAATCGTCGATTGATGTTCGCGGCCCAGCGGCTGCATGGCCTGCTGCAACACGCCGTCAATGCGGTATTTGATCACCACAGAGTCATCGCGACTCTCAATATGGATATCACTGGCGCGGCGCTGCAGCGCGGTAAAGATGACGATATCGACCAGCCGAATAATCGGACTGATATCGTCTTCCGCCGTCAGGCGGTCGATGGAAATACTTTCGTCGGCGTTTTCATCTTCGTGAACCACATGCAGCGTGAAGCCTTCGCTGGCATCTTCCAGCACGCGCTGCGACTGCTCAGTCTTCTTCAGAATGTCGCT
This sequence comes from Acidobacteriaceae bacterium, assembly GCA_025352065.1. Classification (GTDB taxonomy): domain Bacteria; phylum Acidobacteriota; class Terriglobia; order Terriglobales; family Acidobacteriaceae; genus JANXUC01. Next base: position 42,376 of record JANXUC010000170.1, read on the forward strand.
GATCTGCGCCAGCGTCGCCACTTTCGTGACAATTCGCTTCCCCAGCAGCGTGCTGATCTGGTCGATCATCATCAGCTGGCTGGGATCGGCAATCGCAATCGCCAGGCGTCCGTCCGGAAGTTCTTCCAACGGAATAAAGTTGCTGTTGAACATCAATTGCACAGGAATCTTGCGGAAGAGGTCGTGCTGCAACTGAAAGTTTCGCAGATCGACAAATTCAAAACGATAGCGGCGGGCCAGGCTTTGTGCCCGTTCCACATCGTCCTGATGATCCACCACACGACCCCCGTTCGCGCCCGCGTTGACCGCCATAGGTTTCTTGACGCCGCTGCTCGGATCGAGTGCCGCTGGAATCTCGGGTTGTTTGCCTGCCGCCATATGCTTCCTGACTTATTTCTAAATACGGAACTATAAATTCTAGAGCTATGAATTCTAGTGTTGCGATAATCCTGAACCCAGCGAAAAAATCGGCATGTACAGAGAAATCAAAACGCCGCCAACCACCACTGCCATCACAATCAAAATAATCGGCTCAATCAACGATAACGCCGCCGATAGGGCTGTCTGTACATCCTCTTCGTAAAATTCCGCGACCGAGGTCAACATGCCGGGAAGCGCACCGGTGGATTCGCCGACTTCCATCATTTCAACCGCCAGCTGCGGAAAAACTTTCTCGTCCTCAATACATTTCGAAAGCGGCTGCCCGCCGCGCACGCCGCCCACGGCCGACTCCACGCCTTTGCGGATGCGGGCACTCGTCATAGCGGGACCAGCGGTTTCGAGAGCGGCCACCAACGGCAATCCGCCCGCCAGCAAAGTCGACATCATGCGCGAGAAATTTGCCACTTGGTATTTCAGCAGAATTTGACCGATCAGCGGCGTTCCTAAGAGCACTCGGTCTATAAAAGCCGCGCCTTTTTCCGTCCCCGCCCAGCGCCACATCAGAACGACGAACGTCACAGTTCCCAAAGCGATCCAGATAAAGTAGTCTCGCGCCGCCGTGCCAATCGCCATCATGATAATCGTTGGCATCGGCAGCTTCGCGCCCATGTTATCGAACAACTTGGCAAACTCCGGCACCACGTAGGTGACCAGAAAAATGAGCATCACAATTACCATGCCGATCAGCAGCACGGGATAAACCAGCGAAGCCGTCAGCTTCTTCCGGAAACTCATTTCCAGCCGCTGGAATGCGATGTAGCGGCTCAGTACTTCTTCCATGTTGCCGCTCTTTTCGCCCGCTTCCAGCGTGGTCGTGTAAACCTTGGGGAACGCAGCCTGCGCATCGAACGCCTGCGAGAGGAGTTCACCGCTCTTCACGCGATCGCGCACGTTATCCAATAAGGAGCGCAAATACAAATTCGGTTGCCGCTTAATCAGCAAATCCAAAGACGTCAATACCGGCAACCCAGCCTTCAGCAGTGTCAAAAACTGCTGGTTAAAAATTACGAACTGTTCCAGTTTGATGCGCTTCTTGCCGAAATTAACCTGACCGCCGGTCAGAATTCCCTGCGGCTTCACCGAATACACAAGGTAGCCCTGCTGCGTGAAGCGCTCCTGCACCTCGGCAGGCGAGTATCCACGCTCCACCTGCTCCATGGTGCGGCCCCGCTCATCGGCCATCTTGATGACAAATTCGGCCATTGCTTTCTATGCCTTACGCAAAAATTTTGGTTTCAACTCTTTCCCCAGCAAAAAACTCTGCGCCACTTTACAGTTTAGCATCGCTCCGCGCACTTCCTACGCTAGCCCACTCCATTTGGTCCAACCTTCATGGTGCCACGTCAGAACCCAACTTCTCCAGTAACCAAAGTGTTCTCTATAACATACAGCCCCAAGAGCCTATTCCTCCAACCCACCCTCCACAACTTCTACGCCCTTCGGAGGCGTAAACCGAAAGCGTTGGTCGTCAATCGATGCAGCATCCACCGCCCCATTTTCCTTAGACTCCGAAAAGACAAACTCGGTGGTCGACCCATCCTGATCCTCCGCGACGATACGATCAATCCGGCCCTGCGGCGTCACTTCCAGCAAGACCTGCGCCACCCGACCTCCCAAGCCCTTGGGAATCCCACGTAAAACTATGTTTCCAGACGACTTAGGTGTAGCATCCGATGCCAAGGATAGCCCATCAAACTCCTTTTCCAGCTTCGCTCGTCCCAAAAGGTACGCCAGAGGCGACCGCAAATCCTCCAGCTTCTTGTAAGCCGTTCGACGCGCCTGACGGTCCCCTGGAGCGTAGAACCATGCCGTCTTGCCGTCTGTAATGAACAACTTAGCGCGAGGCTGACGATACTCCCACCGCATGTTCCCAGGCCGCCTTATCCACAGCGTGCCAGATTCGGTCCGATCCATGCCAGCACCCCGAAACGTCTCCACAAACTCCACCTGCATGGCATGGAGCGCGTTGTAGTGCCCATCCACACGCCGGGCTATGGCATGAACGTCCGTCCGAGACCCGTCCCTGGAAGGAACGCCCTGCGCGGAGGAACTTGCAAGCGAATTGACCAAAAGAGTGAGACACGCTCCAAACCAGGCAACCAAGCCGAGTTGGCGAAGCCGGAGCGTGCTCATGAACTTCAATGACTTGGTGACCAATCTATTCGGAGGACCTGCGGATAGAGTAGCGCGAAAACGAGGAAAGTGACAACTTTCCCCGCGCTCACGAGGCAAAGCTAGTTCTTGGCGTTCATGGGGGGCACGTAGCCTTCGGGCAGGCCCTTCTCCAGGAACTTGAACTTCACCGGATGGCGAACCACGACGTGTCCCTCGGCAGTCAGGACGTAGGGTTGCTGATGCGGGTCGAGAGGCAGACCCGGAAGCAGGTTCGCGGTGGCCATGTCGCGGAAGCTGGCGGGCAAGCGTCCTGTTTGCGTGCGATAAATGTCGACAATTTTTTCCAATCCCGTAACGTCTTCCTCGACTTGGACTGCGATCAGGTGCTGGGTGGATGTTTCTTTGATGTCTCGATCTGTCGTTGTGTCGTACATGGCTGTCCACATCATGCGGGCAGTTTGGGTGTCCCCGGCTTTTTGTGCCATTTTGCCAGCCAGAACAGTTAGCCACGGATGAGCGTTAGGGACCTTGGACCCGCGCATGAACGCATTGGCGGCCCCTTCGTAATCCTTCAATTCCATGTAGTGCAGGAAGCCAAGAGAATAGTACAAATGCCAATTGTCCGGATTGGCTCGAATGCCCTTCTCCACAAGCGCGACAGCTTCTTTCGGCAATCCCGCCCCTGTCGACGGTTTTGGGGCTAGGAATGCGGCGCCATATTCGTACGCTACCGTGAGCTTCGGGTCGAGGTCGGTGGTGATGTTCAACAGTGGCGCCAGCAGTTCGTAACGAGGCGCATCTTCTCCAGAGTGCTGGCCGCCGTAATACTGCACCGCGCGAGTCCAGTAGATGTCCGCCACCAGACCGGTATAACCCAGACTCATCCATTTGAGTTGTGAGGATTTCAAATATAGAACGTCTTCAATCGTATCTTGAGGGTGGAGCCGGTCCATAAAACGGACCAGCCCAGCCGACATTGCCAAACAAACGGTAAGCAGGGAAGCCACGATAAGCGTAACCGGCCGGGACGGCTTCATTTCAAATTCCGCCGCTCAAAAATCAGAATTGCGCCGCACAGAACCATGGCAGCGTAGAACAGGGAATAAGCCGTATTCGCCAGAATCATTTGGCGGGCTACAGACTCGCCATGCGCTACGGAACTGATCACATTGAGCGCGGAAAGGTTGGGAACCACATAGGCAGCAGCCGTGGTGATCCATCGCGAGAACCCATGCGACATGCCAGCAAATCCCCGAAGATCAGCCGAAAAGCTTCCGATCACGAATAAGGCAAAAGCGAAAACAGCCGAAAGCAGTGGCGATGAGAAAGACGAGAACAGCAAGGCAAGCGCCGTAACGATTACGAACTGAAGCACGATGAAATAGAGCGCGACCAGAATGGAGGAATCCGCCCGCTGCAGCCGATGCGCTACATACAGCAGCGAAAGGAACACTCCCGCCGCCATGCAAACCGTGTTCACCGCCAACGTTCCCGCCAGGCCGAAGAACTTTCCCAGAATGAACTCCCAGCGCTGCACTGGCCGCGACAGGACCGTGTATAGGGTCCGTTTATCGATTTCCTTGGAGACGAGACCGATGCCGATAAAGATAGAAATGACGACTCCAAAAAGTGAAACCGCCGTCAATCCGAGATTGATGACGACTAGCTTTTCAATGTCGACCGAGATTTGCCCAACCAAAATGGAGGTGCCGGCCATTAAGACAGAAAATCCGATCAGGTTGTACAAGACCCGGTCGCGAATGGCTTCGCGAAAGGTGTTCGAAGCGATAGCAGCGATACGGTGGTTCATGCCGAGGCTCCTTTCCGGGATGAGCCAGTTTGAGATAAGTCCGGCGTGTTCATCTGTTGCACGAAATATTCTTCCAGCGTCCCGCGCACGGGAACGATCGAGATGATTCGGCAACGTTCGCGGCGGAGGATATCAATGGCGGCGTCGAGCTGCGAATCGTTCATTTGGGCTCGCAACGTATCGCCGCTCACTTGACCAGTGGCTCCCAGTGCTTGCAACGCAGCTGGGAAAAGCGAACCGTGCCACGTGATCTCGACTTTCCCCTGAGTTTTACTGGTCAGATCGGCTACCGTGCCTATTCCTCGCAACTCGCCCTCATGGAGGACCGCAACCCGATCACACAGAGCCTCAGCGTCGGCCAAAATGTGGGTGGAGAAAAAGATGGTTTTACCTTCTTGCTTCAGCTGCACCATCAAGTCGCGCACTTCCCGGCGGCCCATGGGATCGAGACCAGACATCGGCTCGTCCAGGAACACGACTTTGGGATCATGCAGGATGGCTTGCGCAATCCCAGCGCGCTGCAACATACCTTTCGAGAACTTGCGAAGCTGTGTGGTCGCGGCTCTAGTGAGCCCAACGCGGTCGAGCACGGCTGCAATGCGTTGTGGCAACTCCCGTGTTGCTACGCCCGATAGCTTGCCGTAGTAGGTGAGTAACTCACGGGCCGTCAGGTAGTCGTAAAAATAAGGCTGCTCGGGCAGGAATCCGATCTGCGCTTTCATGCGCGGATCGTTGATTTCCATTCCCAGAATACGTGCCGAACCGGATGTGGCATACATCAAACCCATCAGCAGCTTCAGGGTCGTGGTCTTGCCCGCGCCATTGGGGCCGAGAAAGCCAAAAACCTCCCCGTGTTCGACGGATAAATGGAGTGGTTTAAGGGCTTGCTTCGGCTGCTTGCGCCAGAAGCCGACCGAATAAGTTTTTTCCAAGCCTTGAATTTCGATTGCGTTCATAGCGTCGCCGATGTGAGCCGTTCCGAGGAACGTTCCGAAGAAAATTATAAGCAGGAACCTAGCTGACGAATAGCCCAGGCAGATTACCAAAGTACTTTGGCAAGGGCAGCAGCGGAGGGGGAACCCGCCGCAATACTACTGAATCGGATTCAAAGCCATACAAGCAGCGCGGCCGGCTACGAGGGTGCCGCTTGGGTTCAGTCGCATCACCGCATCGTCGAAGCCGCAAAAACTACGATCTCCCGTGGAGTGCAGAGTGACCGGGGTTGCGGTCGAGTAATAGTTGTAATTGACGCCGTTTACGGTGTTACCTCCGGTGGCAGCGACGTTGAAACCGTTCTTGACTCCTGCGGCCAGCGTGCCATCAATCAGGCAAGCGTTGGCGGAACTCGCTACGCAAGGAACCGCCGCTGTAGGACCGAGCGCGAGAAGGGTCGCTGCATAACCGACGGTAGGGTAGGTTGTCTGATAGGAGCTCATCGCGGTGTTGATGGTACGAAGTGAGCCTACCGCAGACGATTCATTGGCAGCCATCCTGGCGCGCAACATGTTGGGAATCGCAATGGCCGCAATGATCAGGATGATGGCGACCACGATCAACAGCTCAATGAGTGAAAAACCCTGATTCCTGCGCATTTCGCCCCCTGTTTGGACTAACCACTGTGTCTACAGTGCATTTTTGGGACCACTCGGAAGCACGGTTGCCGAGTTCAGGTAACTCTGATAAGCGATTGAAAAAGAACAGTTTAGTAGAAGCTCCAGCTCATGCCAGAGTGAAAAGGGGGTAAGATGGACTGACA
>JANXUC010000172.1 GCA_025352065.1 Acidobacteriaceae bacterium
TGGCTAACCCGATAATATCGGCAGCATCGCTCCCGCCCTTGCAAAAAGCGCAAGAACGGGGCACCCAGAGTTCCGTTTGGGGAGGGGAGATCAAAAACCATGAAAGGGCTTGCCACCCGCGCTGGAGATCGAATGTGAAAAGCGTGGTCTAAATGCCGTCGGCGCGAGGGTCCACCAAGAAGAAACTGCTAAAGAAGTCCTAGCAGCCCGAAGAGAGGTAGAGACGGGGTGGCACGAATACCGAAAGGAAGTGTGGCGGCGACGCCTGACTTTCGGCGGGATATTCTGTGGGGGCGCGATCCTAACGGCCATCCTTGCAGGATTTCTATTCGGTTCTTCGAATGAATTCGAACGCCTACTCACCGAGATGCTATTGCGTGTCGCAATGGCGGCAACTATTCTCAGTCTAAGCTTCGGTGGACGCTGGCTGACCGTGAAGCGAGTTTGCGTTGCCGCTTTCGTGCTTTACGGCGCTGCTCTGATTTACATTTTCTTCCTGCTTGCCCATAGCGGGGAGAAGATGAACTAAAGTGGTGGCCTGGCCGCGCGGGCCGACATGGTTATCTCATCAGCCAAATTTGCCATTTTTCAATTGGCTGGTGCCCCGTCATTCGCCAACCGTCCGTCCCCGGAACTGGATGATTTTTCGGCGATCGCGTTTGGAGGGTCTGCCTGCGGGTAGCGGTTCGAACTGCATCTGTGCCTTACGCTCGGCTGCTACCTTAAGGCGCAGCTCCTGGCTCGCCTCCGTCTCGCGGTAGAGCGTTTGTGCAACCGAAGCTGGGCCGCGCACCTCGCTCAGCAGCAAGACTTCCACCTGAAACTCGCCGCCTTCGTTGGTGATGCGCAGCCGGGTGCCCCACCTTTTTGGGGTTCTTGATTTCCTTGACATCATAAACACAAGGGGTGCCCCATGCTTCGCGTACTTTGCGAAGCTTGGGAATAGCAAATCTCAAACTGCCGCCCGCTGCACAGCCGACATCTCGTTGCCCGTCAAATATAGAACACTCAATCCACAGTCGCGCCTAACCCCAACCGTGGGGGAGAGGTTCTTGCCTGGGGCACCCTTTTTTCTGTTGTGGCATCAGCGAGATCAAGACCGCATGTGCGTCATCCGCAGGAGAGCAGATTCCTCGCGTTGCTCGGAATGACAAATTATTGGTGGGGTGGTCGAGGTTGGCAGAGCCAAAAACTTGCGGAGCAAGCTCCGCCTCCACTTCCCGTTTTTCCCCGCATTCAGCCACAACGGATGGCCTACCTTGCCATCTCCCCCAAAATCCCCCGCACCGCCCCAGCCGGATCGTCCGCCCTCGTAATCGGCCTGCCCACCACAATATGCGTAGCTCCAGCCGCAATCGCCTCCGCCGGGGTCACCACACGTGCCTGATCCCCCACCGCACTCCCCGCTGGACGCACGCCGGGCGTCACGAGAAAGAAATCATGTCCCAATTCGTCGCGCAGCAGTCGCGCTTCCTGCGCGGACGCCACGACTCCCTGACATCCGCTCGCTACAGCCAGCGCCGCCAGACGCACCACCTGATCTTGCATTCGCTGACCCAGCATTCGCTGACCCAGCATCCGCTGACCCAGCACCCCGCTCGGTTCGCCGTCACGCACTCCAATGGCTTCGAGGTCTTTCTCCGTCATGCTGGTCAGGACGGTCACCGCCAGCACCGCCATCCCGGGACGCGCTCTCGCGGCTTCGACGGACGCCCGCAGCATCGCCGCACCGCCCGAGGCGTGGACTGTCAGCATTTCCGCGCCGAGCTTGGCAGCTTCGCCTACCGCTCCGGCGACTGTATTGGGAATGTCGTGGTACTTCAGGTCGAGAAAGACCTTCTTGCCCCCAGCCACCAGGTCGCGCACGATCTGCGGCCCTTCCGCCGTGAACAGCTGCTTCCCAACCTTATAGAAACACGCCGCCTCGCCCACAGCCGAGACGAGCTTGCGCGCCTCCGCTGCCGAAGGGACATCCAAGGCAATGATCAGACGATCTTTTGGGGTTACTGCTAAAGGGCTAGGCATTCCTTCGAGTGTAACCAAGGTTGCAGGAATGCCGCTACAACTAACCCTTGTCATTCTGAGAGCCTGTGACTTTATTGGCTTCCGCCTTGCCAGTT
>JANXUC010000036.1 GCA_025352065.1 Acidobacteriaceae bacterium
TTTCGCTCTCTTCGGAAGGTTTTGACTTTGCCGACCAAGGCTCGTCTCCTAAATCTTGCAGTGGAACGCTAGGCCCCACCGTCACCACCATGGCCAACGCTGTCACCGAACCCACTCCCGGATGCGTCATCAACCGCACCGCCGCCGGTCGCTTCTTCGCTTCCTCCGCCACCCGCCCGTCCAGCGCAGCGATCTCCGCTTCCATCCGCTGCAGCGTTTGCAGCAACTGCTTCCGCCGCTCCGCCGCATACGGCAGCAACTCCATCTGTTCCAGTTCCGCAAGTCCCGCCTTCGTCCACAGCTTCCGCTTCTTCTGCACGCCCTGGCCCAGCGCCAGCGCCTGCAACTGATTCTTCACCTGCGTCCGCGCCTGCACCTGCTTGTGCCGATGCACCAGCAACTGCCGCACATCGCGCTCTTCCAAACTCGGCACCCAGATCTTCGGAAAACGCTCCTCTCGCAGCAACCGCAAAATCAGCAACGCATCCCGACGATCCGTCTTCTGCTGGCGCACTTCCGAGGCCCGAATCTTCGCCGCATCCCCCAACCACAACTCGTGCCCCAACTCTTCCAACAAGCGCTCGAACCACGGATAGTGCCCGCACGCCTCCATCCCCACCCGCACCGGTCCGTTCAGAGAACGATAGAACCGTTCCGCCTCTTCCCGGTGCCCCAAACGTAGTTCCCGGATCTCTCCGGTTAAGTTGTCAAAGATCGCGACTTGTTCAAACCCAGGATGAAAATCGCAGCCTATAATCAGCATGACGTTGGCTCCTTCTCGATCCCTTGGTCGTTTCGTCACTTCCAATCTTCTCGTGACCGCGAGCCAGCGTCGTTATCCAATCAAACAGTTTCATCGCAAGGAATCTGCTGTTTTCAACCCGTCGAGATTCTGGAACAGCCGGGATATTTTCCCAATTTTCGGCTCTCCTGCCTTGCTTGCGCGCGGAAAACGCCGCAAGTCGAATCCCTGCAGCCAAACCGACCATCTCCCCCCCTGACCAACCCTACAGGAAGTCCCCCAGCGGGGCTACGCGACGAACCGGATTGGAAGTGTCCCCCAAACCAAGCAAACTGACGTTGACAACACTAGCTTCAAGGGAAATCGGATATGGACACGAAACAACCTGAAAAACACGAATGCTTAGCCTGTGGCAAGAAACTAGCTTCCCAGACTGAGCTGTCCGAACACGGAAAAACTTGTAGCGTTGCGGAGCCAAAGAAGAACGGGTAACGCGGGGCCCGGCACACGTACATGGGGGTCGGGCCTTTTTTACCTCGACTAGAAGATAGATGCGGCTTCGAAGGGACCGAGAATCATGGACTTACTTGAACAGGACGAAGCAGCAACCACCTGTGGACTCTGCGGAAGGTCTTTCTCTTCCGAACAAGAACGCTCCGAACATGAGCGTTGCGAACATCCACCGGGAACTCCGGAGATTGCAGCGCAATATCGCAGCATGAAGCACTTCGCAACATTTATTCATTCTTTTATGGAGGCAGCATGACGACAGAACAGAGTTCCAAAGTAGCGGTAGGTTTCCTGATCGGACTGGGCGTAGGCGCGGCAGCAGGCTTGCTTTTGGCTCCACAATCCGGCAAGGAATCCCAAGAGTGGATTGCTGATAAAGCGAAGGCAAGCGCCGAGAATTTCAAAGCTGCTGGACAGCGAGTGAAGGAAACGGTTCAAAGCGTCTCAGCACAGGGCCGCACGCAGGTGATCGCGGCCGTCGAGGCGGGCAAAGAAGCCTACAGCCATGCGGTAAGCAACGGAAAAGAAATGATTCGCGAAACTGTTAACGGTTAGCTCTGAGCTGGGGAAACGGCACCTGAAAACCACTGGGACACTTTCTTCATCACAAATCACGACTTGCGGGGTATGACTATGGGTACGACGGCGTTTCGACTAGTTCCTTACGATGCAACCGATGTTGTAGCGGCGCTCGGCTCGGGCCAGCCAAACTACGTAGCGAATCGACTCTCGCCAGCGCTCGACGAAACTCGTCGCACACGCTGGACTCACAGCACGAGGAAACGAAATACCGCGGGAGGCTTAGCGGTAGTTCCCCAGGCGCATCGGACTCTCAATGCGGGAAAGACTCGCGAGAAAACGCCGTGCGAGTTCGATCCGAACACATTCCTGGCTACCATTGGCGAGGGAAGAAAGAGCCTTATCCTCTCCAAAAAGCAAGGAATCTTCATCCAGGGAGATCCCGCCGACTCCATTTTCTACATTCAGGAAGGCAGAGTTCGGCTCACCGTCGTATCCAAAATCGGGAAGGAGGCCATTATTGGTATGTTGAATGAGGGTAGCTTCTTTGGGGAAGGCGCACTGGCTGGACAGCCCATCCGCATGGGCTCGGCGGAAGCCATGACCGATTGCCAGCTTTTGCGCATCGAAAAGAAGACGATGATGGATGCGTTGCACCGGCAACCCGCCTTCTCCGAGATGTTTATGGCATACTTACTGGCGCGGAACATCCGCTATGAAGAAGACCTGGTCGACCAGCTCTTTAATTCCAGCGAAAAAAGGCTGGCCCGCGTGCTCCTGCTGCTGACTCACTTCGAAACCAAAGGCACGCCGGAGTCGGTTGTCCCCAAGATTAGTCAGGAAACTCTGGCAGAGATGGTCGGGACGACCCGTTCCCGCGTGAGCTTCTTTATGAACCGTTTTCGGAAATTGGGTTTCATTCATTACACCGGCGGAAGTGAAGGCGGACTGCAAATTCACAGCTCGCTGCTCAACATAGTTCTCCGCGACTAAAGCCCGTTAATAGCAGGAACCTACTTTTCTCCGATCCGCAAATGGATGCACCCTACGTCATGCCAGATCTGAGACAAGCGTGCGCAACAGGTAAGGTCTTGGGAGGCCCGACCTCGTCCGATGCTCTTGTCTTATTTGGGGCCATGGGGGACCTGGCGTATAAGAAGATATTTCCCGCCCTGTATCACCTCGTCCGGCGTGGGCACCTTGCTGTACCGGTCATTGGCATAGCCCGAGTTGGCCAAGGTGAGGCGCAGTTCAAAGACCGCGTGCGCGACAGCATCCTTGCGCAAGGCGGTGACGTCGACCAAAAAGCTCTGGCGAAACTCTTGAGTCTGCTCCGCTACGTGGGCGGGAATTATCAGGAGCAAGCGACTTTTGACTGGTTGAAAAGGAGTCTGGGCCCATCCGTGCGCCCAGCCTACTATCTCGCCATTCCGCCCAGTCTCTTTGAAGATGTGGTTGCTTCTCTCACCAAGTCGAATTGTATGAAGGATGCGCGGGTCATTGTGGAGAAACCTTTTGGACACAATCTGGCTTCCGCACAACGCTTGAACGCCGCTCTCCATGCGGTGCTTCCGGAGTCGCACATTTTTCGCATCGACCACTACCTCGGCAAGGAAGCCGTCCTCAACCTGCTTTTCTTTCGCTTCGCCAATAGCTTTCTGGAACCTATCTGGAATCGCAACTATATCGAAAGCGTTCAGATAACAATGGCGGAAGAATTTGGAATCGAAGGGCGAGGAAAGTTCTACGAGGACACGGGAGCCATCCGTGATGTGATCGAGAATCACATGTTGCAGGTGGTAGCGTTTCTAACCATGGAAGCCCCCACCGGGCTCCACTGCGAAGCAATTCGCGATGAGCAGGTCAAGATCTTCCGCACGATACTCCCGTTAGATCCAAACAATCTGGTTCGAGGGCAGTTCGAGGGTTACAAGAATGAAAAGGGAATTGCCGTCGATTCGAAGGTTGAAACCTACGCGGCCTTACGTTTAGAAGTGCAGTCCTGGCGGTGGTCGGGTGTTCCATTCCTGATTCGCGCCGGAAAGTGTCTCCCAGTCACCACGACCGAGGTGACAGTGAAGCTGAGAAAACCCCCACTCGACAACTTGGCTGGCGAGTCCAGCAATCATTTTAGTTTTCGTCTCGGCGCGGGCGAAATTTCCATCGGGCTCAGTGTACAGGTAAAGCGCCCCGGCGAAGAACTTGTGTCGATGCCAACGAACCTGTCAGTTCTGGAACAAGGGCCCACCGAGCAAGTCGATCCCTATGAACGCCTGCTTGGCGATGCCATACGCGGCGACGCGATGCTGTTCGTGCGAGACGATGCGGTTGAGGCAGCCTGGGCTATTGTGGAACCCATTCTTGCCAACGACAAAGCCCCAAATACTTACGCTCCGGGATCGTGGGGGCCCGCTGAGGCGGACCGTCTCGCCGCCAACGTAGGTGGCTGGCACAATCCGGAAGAGCCGAACGCGAGTAGATTCTCCGCCAAAGTTTGAGGTGCTTGCAAGAGTCAAGTTCCTGTCAGGAGTTCAAGTCAAGGAGAACGATATGAGGAAATATCGACTGTGGGGCACTGCGGTTTGCATGGCAATGGTGTTACTGCTGGGATGCGGTTTGATGCCCGTTTTCACCGCGGCGGCAGATACCAACGCAATCGTCGGCCAGTGGGCAGGGACTCTCAATCCGGGTGCTCAACCTAAAACGCGAATCCTCGTGCATATTTCCATGGCGCAAGACGGCACGCTGAGCGGCACCATCGACTACCCAGACCAGAACACGTCAGGTATTTCGATTACAGCCATCTCGTACAAGGAACCTACTCTTCACTTCGAGAGTAGCTCCAGCATGTGCGTCTTTGAGGGGACCATGAGTAGCGACAGTTCACAGATCGCAGGCACGTGGAAACAAGGAGGAGCTCCGCTGAGTCTTGTGCTCAAACGAGTTCCCTGAATTTCAAATAATTCACCTGGTAGGAACCTACCTATTTTCAGCCAGACAGGATTGGCGCATCAAGGAGAATGAAGCAAATGATTCCAGCAGAAGTAGATAAAAACAAAGCGAATGTGCAGTCCGGTGACACGCAAGGATTGTCGAACGACGCTCAGGCCGACAGTGAAAGCGTCGCAGAGCTGCTGGCCGAGGGGCAGACTTTCGAAGCCGAGGCGGTAAGCGGCGTGGAAAATGCCGCCGACCCCGATGTTCACGAGGTCGTAACAAAGCAAGTGCTTGAGGACGATGTTCCGCGCGAGTACGACGATCAATAAGATAGAGGCTGTCGGCCACACTTGTGTAGTGGCAGCCATCAACTCGCGGACCCAGGCAATACTCCAGAGCCGTAGTGGCGGGAATTGCCTCAAGGTTCTGCACACAACGGTTCCAAGTTGAAGGGAGAGGTGGCTGCAAGTGCTTGAAAAAAATGGCTCCTCAGGTAG
>JANXUC010000050.1 GCA_025352065.1 Acidobacteriaceae bacterium
TTGACGATGCTGCTTTTGACAATCGCTCCCGGATGTGGGTATTCAAGGCCGGCTGCGGGAATCACCTCGACCATTACGACTCTGGCCCCAGCCAGCGAGAATGCCGGCGATGTTGCGTTTACTCTTACTGTGAATGGAAGCGGGTTTTCATCGACGTCGGTGGTGTACTGGAACGCCTCGCCGAGAACGACTACGTTCGTGTCGGGTAGTCAAGTTACGGCTCAGATCACGGCTGCGGATATCGCAACTGCGGCTACTGATACGGTTTATGTGCGCACGTCTGGCGGAGTTTATGGCGGTGGCACGAATTCCAATACCATAACTTTTGTAGTGAATTAAGAACGGCCTATTCAGACAGGAACGGGCGGAGTGCGATCCCGGCCTCGCGAAGAGTGCGTGCGACCGCCGCCGCCATCTGCGGAGCTCCTGGAGTATCGCCGTGGATGCAGAGGGTTTGAGCGTTTACGGCAACTTCCCTTCCACCGTGGGCGCGAACGACGCCGCGATCAGCGATACTTAACGCTTGCTGCGCTGCCTCTTCGGGATCGTGAATCAATGCGTCGGAATGTTTACGGGAGCGCAGGGTTCCGTCGGATTCGTAGCGGCGGTCAGCAAAGGCTTCGGCGGCAACTGCAAATCCGGCCTCGCGAAACACACTCAGCATTGGCGATCCGGCCAGACCTACAAGGGTTACGGAATTACTCCACCGGTTCACACCCTCAGCGATGGCTTGAGCGAGATCGCGGTTGTGGACCGCCTGATTGTAGAGCGCGCCGTGCGGCTTGACGTGGGTCAATAATATGCCGAAGCCGACGGCCGTTTGTGCCAATGCGAAGACTTGTTGGAAGACCGAGTCAACGATGACATTGAGCGGCAAGTCTAACTCTAAGCGACCGAAGTTCGCAGGATCTGGATATCCGGGATGCGCTCCAATCGCAAGTTTATAGCGCACGGCCTGCCCAACCGTCACTCGCATCGTCTTCGGCGAACCGGCATGACCGCCGCACGCAATGTTGATCGACGTGAGTGAGCGCATGATCGCCATTTGCGTCCCGTCTTTGACGGCCTCGGGCAGTTCGCCCATATCGCAGTTTAGGTCGATGTACTTCATCCTGAGATCAGACTGTTCGATGCGAGAATACTTTCCTGTTCCCGCAGAGCGGATCGGGCGGTTTCCCAACTCACCAGCTCGAACTTGATTTCGTCGCGGGGACGAAGCTGCCCGACGCTGGGAACATCGGCGGAAATCACGTTCGCGATTTCTGGATAGCCTCCCGTCGTCTGCTGTTCTACAAAGAGAATGATCGGCTGGCCGCCTTCTGGAATCTGGATCGCTCCCAGCGAAACGCCTTCGGTGATCATACCGCCGCTGGAATACTCGGGACTGAGTGCGATGGGAGGACCTTCGAGGCGCAGTCCCATACGATTGGATTCCTCTAAAACCCGGTAAGGGCTGGTGTAAAACTTTTGCCTTTCGGACTTGGGGAACCAATCGCATTGCGGACCAGGAGTGACGCGCAGCGTCCTACGGGGCGAGAGTTTTCGAAGAGCATCCGGCGTGAGCGTTTCCGGACAAAAAGCTGCGTTTGAGGCTCCGATTTGCAACACATCTCCTTTGCGCAGCGGCCTGCCATCAAAACCTCCCAAGCCGCTTAGAATGTGCGTGGAGGCGCTACCAAGAAAAAAAGGGACCGCAATGCCTCCATGTACGCAGAGATAACAACGTGCTCCTGATCGCGTAGATTCAAGTCGTAGAGTCTGACCGGGAGTTACTTCGACAGACCTCCAAAGTGGAACCGGCGCGCCGCCCAAGGTGGCGCCGAAATCCGAGCCTGTCAACGCGATAACCGCCCCCTCAGGAAACAGAAATGTGCCGCCTAGCAGCGTCATTTCCATTGCGGCAGCGTTCTCCGGATTTGAGACCAAGCGATTTCCCGTCCTCAGCGCCAGCGAATCCGCAGCACCGGAAGCGGAAACACCAAGTGGGCCAAACCCTTCACGACCGAGATCCTGCACGGTGGTCAAGAGTCCGGGGGATAGGACCTGAATTGTGCTCATGCGCTCACCGCTGTGCCTTTTCTAAAGCTAGAAATTGCTCGGGAGAAATCGGGGTAAATCGCACGCGGTCCCCGATAGTCAGAAAGCTCAACGCCGTCTCATCCGAGCGAAACATCTTGATGGGAGTCCGCCCGAGCAAGCGCCAGCCACCGGGGGTTGCAAACGGGTAAATGCCAGTCTGCTTCCCTGCGATTCCTAAACTGCCAGCTGGCACGCTTCGCCGGGGCACCGCGAGACGTGGCGTCACCAGCGCATCCGGCAGCTCGCCCATGTACGCGAAGCCCGGCACAAAACCAAGAAAGTAAGCGATATAGTCCGACGAAGAATGCAGCTCGATGACTTGCGCGGGCGTCATCCCGTGGTATGTAGAGACATCCGCCAGGTCAGGGCCGAAGTCACCGCCATAGCAAACGGGAATCTCCATTTCGCGCGGTTCGGGAACTGGCACGCTCTGCAGCCGGTCCAGATAGGTGCGGACAATAGCTTCGACATCCTCGTGAGTGAGCCGCAACCCGTCGAACTTGATCAGAAGCGAGCAATACGCGGGATGTAAGTCACGGATGCCAGCAACCGGCTCGGACTGCAGGAGCCGTAACAGCCTTACGACCTTCCCATGCGACTCAAGAGTGATCCTTTCGTCGAAATACACAAGTAGAGATTGATCGCTGGCAGGCTGGAATCGCGCTCCGGCGGCGACCGAGGTAGGCATGAGTAGAAGATTATATCGTGGGGCTGGGAGAGTCGGATTTATGGGGGTTCCCTAGCCCGACCCGTCCGCGCACGCAGGGAACTTTTCGCCTCGGAGGCGCGTATCCTAAGAGTGAGAGGGCACAAAACGGCCCCGAGGTGATGACATGTTCTGCAACCACTGTGGAAAAAACATTCAGGAAGATGCGAACGTCTGTGCTTATTGCGGTAGTTCGGTGGGATATCGCGCGGTTCCGCGGCGTTTGACGCGTCCGCGGGATGGGCGCAAGATTGCGGGTGTTTGCGCTGGGTTTGCCAACTATTTTAATTTGGACTCTACGCTGGTTCGATTGGTGTGGCTGGTCGTCGTAATCTTTGGCGGCACGGGATTGCTGGCCTACATAATCGGCTGGATTGTGATGCCGGAAGAGCCGTTGCCGCTAGTGGCGCCCGCTGCGCGCTCCTCCGCGCCGCCGACGGGCTATGCGGTAACGAACCCGTAAGGCTTTGCCAGAGGCTCCTCCGGCAACCGCAGGAGTAGCCTGCTGCAAGAGATTCGTGCTTGCGGGATGGGCCGCCGGTCTAACGGTCTAATTTTGTCTTCCGCAGCAGGCGATTCCCTTCCGCCTGCTACAATTTTATTCCTCGTTCGCGGATAGCCCATCACCGCTCGGGAACACTAATAGACCCAATGAGTGAAAAGACAACGGTAGTCGTCCATCCAGCCAAGAACATTGAAGGCGGCATTCGCCTGCCCGGCGATAAGAGCATTTCGCATCGGTACGCGATGCTGGGAGCGCTGGCCGAAGGCACGACGCGCTTGGACAATTTTTCGACCGGGAAAGATTGCGCAAACACGCTGGAATGCTTGCGCGAACTGGGTTGCCAATCGGAAATCACACAGAAGGGGCAAACACTTTCGGTCACAATCCAAGGTTGCAATATGCAGCTGAGCGCACCGCAACGTGCGCTGAACTGCGGCAATAGTGGGTCTACGATTCGAATGATGAGTGGCATTCTCGCGGGGCAACCGTTTAGCTCTGAACTCATTGGCGACGAATCCCTGTCGCGACGCCCCATGGCTCGCGTTATTCAACCACTAACGCAGATGGGTGCTGTAATTGCTTCAGCGGAGGGCAATCGACCTCCGCTGCATATTGCCGGCGGTAAGCTGCGCGCCATTGAATACGACATGCCCTTAGCTAGCGCGCAAGTGGAAGCTTGCCTGCTTTTTGCAGGACTCTTCGCGGCGGGGGAAACACGAGTCCGAGGCCAAGTGCGTACCCGCGATCACAGTGAACTCGCGATGCGGGCTTTTGGGTTAGAGGTAAACCGCAAACTGAATGAAGTCAGTATTCGGGGCGGACAGAAGCTGCGTGCTATCGAAGGCGGCGTTCCAGGAGATATCTCGAGCGCGGCGTTCTTTCTGTGCGCAGCGGGACTTTTTCCCGGATCGCAACTCGTAATCGACAGCCTGGGGTTGAACCCAACCCGTGCGCGGTTACTCGACTTCCTGATTCAACTTGGCGTCAGCATTAAGGTGACGCACCTGGAAGAACTGCACGGCGAGCTCGTGGGCACAGTGCAAGTGGAAGGCGGAAAGCTCAAAGGCTGCAGGATTGCTGGCGGCGACACGGCCGCTTTGATTGACGAGATTCCAGTGCTTGCGGCGATCGCGCCTTACACCACCGACGGCATTGAGATTCGCGATGCCGCCGAACTTCGCGTGAAAGAATCCGACCGTATCGCAACAGTCGTCCGCAACTTGCGAGCGATGGGAGCGGAAGTCGAAGAATTTCCAGATGGCCTGCGAGTGCCGGGAGGTCAGACATTGCATGGAGCGCAAATCGAGACTTTCGACGATCACCGCATCGCAATGGCTTTTGCGGTAGCTGGGCTTCGCGCCAACGAAGACACTGAAATTCGCGGCGCCGAGTGTGCCAGTGTATCCTTCCCCGGCTTCTTTGATTTGTTGGAAAGCCTGACGCGGCGGTAGATCCCATCGGACGGCACTTTCTATTTCTGCCGAACAACCTCGCACAAACTCAGGTGCATCTAACCAAGTAGACGTACAAAACTTCCTGCGCGATTACCCACCTCATTTTCGCAGGGAGCAGTGCGTCCCAACGGAGGAATAATGAAACGTACTGCCTTGTTTCTCACAGTGACCTGCCTGCTATCCGCCCCTTCTCTTTTTGCTCAAGCCCTGGCGGGAGACCACATCGAAGTGGGAGTCTTCACGAACTACTTCGGCTTGCAGCGAACTTCCCCAAATACGAATTACTTTGGATTGGGTGGAAGGGCCGCCATCAACGTGCGCCGGAATGTGCAACTTGAAGGCGAAATGAGTTACGACTTCAAGAAGAATTTCACGAGTGTTTTCAGCAATGGCATCAATACGCAACTCGTAAATACCCGCCTTCGAAATTTGCACGCGCTATTCGGACCAAAGTTCGAAACGAACGGGGGGCCGGTCCGCGCGTTCTTCACCGCCAAAGGTGGGTTCGTGAACTTCAGCGTCTCTGACCAGAATGCTGCGGCAGGATTCAAAGGCGCGTTGGGGGGTGTAACCTCAGGAAATACCCGGTTTGCACTCTATCCTGGCATCGGCGTCGAAGGCTTTCTCGGCCGCCTTGGATTACGGCTTGAGGCGGGAGACGAAATGTATTTCGATGGCGGGGTGCGACATAATATGCGGGTAACATTTGGCCCGCAATTGCGCTTCTAGTGCTTGGCTAATCTGGACGGGCTTTCAGAATCGGTCGGTCGTTGGGTGGAAGGACAAAAGGAAACTCCACCATCCAGCTTCCTACCGGGATACGGAATACGAATTCCTCGCGCTTTTTCCAGCTGCCCACCCATTTGCCCCGCGAAGGGAAAAATATCCAGCCGGACACATCAGGGTTAACAGCATCGAGCGCAGTTTCATGCAGGCCCTGGGTACTAAGAAATTCCACCATCTCGCTGACCAGCCTTTGATGTTCACGGAGACGCACCTCGCTACCTTTCACTTTTTCAGGACGCTTCTCCAGATCTTTGTCGGTCTGGTGCATCAGATTGTCCGTACTATTCTGAACACGATACGCAAGGTCGCCAGGCTCCCATGCCGGAAACCGCCAGTGAAAGTGGTCTATGAACTCCAAAGTCGCATCGTTGGGCTTAACCGCGAGCGGTGTCTTCGTGTTGTTGTTGTGAATTGTGAGGAGAAGTCCCACGACGTGTCCAGCACGCCGCTGGGATTGCGTCAGCTCTTGCGGGTCTACCGCTAGGGAGATTTTCACGTCGTCGCTGGCTATTGTGTAGCGGTAAAACCGATCTGTGCCAGCCTTATCAACCATGCATCCAAGGGAGTCTGGCACCCAACGAAGGGTTGGGATCTCGACTTTGTTCCTAGCTAAACCTTCCGTAGGCAACATCGCAGCGGCAAGTCCAACCGCCATCCATACCACGAGTAACCATCGCTGCTTCACAAGCAATCTCCGTTCACAGAGTACCTGTGTTCACCGAACGGCTCAACTGTAGGATGCCGAGATCGCGCTACCCGGCCTTACGGAATCTACAACGCCCCTGGTATCCTGCCGGGAAGAAAAATTCTCCATTTCGTAGGAGAAGTTTGGATGAAACGCAGTTTAGTCTTAGTTGGAACTCTGATTGCCCTCACGGGTTTCTTAGCCGCTCAGACACAAGAGGAGCGCCATCACGCGGTGAAATATCTGGATGAGATACGTGCCAAAGTTATGGAAGCTACCAAAGGCCTTTCCGTGGCGCAGTTGAATTTCAAGCCCGCTCCAGATCGCTGGTCAGTCGCAGAAGTGGCTGAACACATCGCTGCCGCTGAAGACATCCTGTACGGCACCATTCAGGATCAGGTGATGAAAGCGCCTGCTCGACCTACTGGCGAGGACGTGAAGGCGATCAATGAGTTTGTTTTAGCCGCAATTCCTGATCGCACAGACAAAGCACAAGCACCGGAACCACTGAAACCGACGAACCGCTTCGCTTCGCAGGAAGGGACGCTAAAGCATTTCAACAAAAGCCGGGATAAAACCGTCGGATTCGTCAGGACAGGACAAGGCCTGCGCGACCATGCGGTCAACAGCCCGCTTGGTAGGAAACTCGACGCCTACGAATGGGTGCTTTTCATAGCGGCACACAGTGAACGCCACTCGAAGCAAATTTTGGAAGTAAAAGCCGATCCGAAGTTGCCGAAAAGTTAACGTCTTAATACTGCCAGAGCGACGCTAGACGCCGCTCCCGCTTCTCAAAAAGTGTGTGAGTGTCTTTCGCATCCCAAGAACGGCTGCGAAGCAACCTCTTTTAGAGGAGCGCGTAGTCTATAATTAGAAGATCGTGGGCGCGTAGCTCAGCTGGTAGAGCAATGCCCTTTTAAGGCATGGGTCCTGGGTTCGAGTCCCAGCGCGCTCACCACATATCTTCCTGAAATTCCATTGGTTTTGGCTTGAGCATTTTTCAAGGCAGTCAAATAGTTGGTGGCTTCTGCTAAATCGGGGCTGCTTTCGGCCAATTCCATGTTTCCAGTTTGACCTCCTAATGCCGCACTGCTATCGTCGTCTGTTCGCCCTTTGCCGCGTGTACTCGGCATATCGGCGTCAGATAAGGGGTTTCTCATGTCCGCTATCAAATTTAAAGGCGTCGATTTTATAGAGTTCGATTCCCTGCTTACCGACGACGAACGATTGGTTCGCGATACGACTCGTAAATTTATCGAAGATAATCTCGTTCCGATTATCGAGGAATGCAATCGGGCGGGCCGCTTCCCTCGCGAACTGGTAAAGCCAATGGCGGAGCTCGGATTTTTTGGGGCGTCGCTGAAAGGTTACGGTTGTGCTGGCATGGGCAACGTGGAATATGGCTTGATGACGCAGGAGTTGGAACGTGGCGACTCGGGCGTACGATCATTTGTCAGTGTGCAATCTTCGCTGGTCATGTATCCGATCTATACCTTTGGAACGGAAGAACAAAAACAGACGTGGCTGCCTGCAATGCAGCAAGGCGAGAAGCTGGGCTGCTTTGGACTGACGGAGCCTGACTTTGGATCCAACCCGGGAGGCATGCGCACGCGAGCACGCAAGTCCGGCAAAGAATATGTGCTGAACGGCGAAAAGATGTGGATCACCTCGGGCACGATCGCCGATGTGGCCGTGATCTGGGCGAAAGTAGAAGAGGAAGACAACAAGGTCCGCGGATTCCTGGTGGAAACCGATCGCCCGGGATTCAAGGCGGATGACGTTCATGGCAAATGGTCGCTACGGGCGTCGGTAACTTCAGGGCTCTCGATGCAGGATGTTCGGATTCCTGAGGCAAATCTTCTGCCGGGAACTGGCGGGCTGAAATCTCCGCTGATGTGCCTAAACCAAGCGCGCTTCGGCATTTCCTGGGGAGCACTCGGCGCGGCTATGTCATGTTACGACACAGCGTTGCAATACTCACTGCTGCGCAAGCAGTTCCGCGATCAGCCCATTGCTTCGCATCAGTTAATTCAGGAAAAATTGGTTTGGATGATCAGCGAGATCACAAAAGGGCAGTTGCTGGCGTTGCAGGTAGGACGTTTGAAAGACCAGGGAAAAGTCCAGCATCAGCACATTTCGATGGCTAAGCGGAACAACGTATGGATGGCCTTGGAGTGCGCTCGCATGGCCCGCGATATTCTGGGCGGAAACGGAATCGCGGACGACTATCCGATCATGCGCCACATGATGAATCTGGAATCAGTGAAGACTTACGAAGGCACGCACGATGTGCATGCGCTGATTATTGGACAGTCGATTACTGGAATTGACGCGTTCTAAGCTATCGCCGGATATGCGCGCTGTTGGGGCCAACTTTGGCCCGCCTGCGATCACGGAACCGCACTATACAAGGAAAATTGGTGCGTCCCGGCGGTCTTCTTGAACAGCGGGCTGGCAGCAATCACGCTCTCCAGCAGCGGGTTGAGATAGAGAACGAGTGCTTCCCTCGGGCATTTCCGCAACGACAGTTCTAGATTCTCAACTACCTGTTCCAATCCCGATTCCAGAAGCGGATTAAACAGATAGACCAGCAAAGGCTCGTCCGGAAATTCGTACTCCCGTGCATCCAGGCAAATCGATTCCAATGCAAAGCATCGTTGAGCATCGCTCTTGAACGTCGAAATATTCTTCTGCGCCAAGCTGTTCAAATCCGGAAGCAGCTCAACACCGACGATTCGTCGAAACGGATATTCCGACGCCATCAACAGTGTTCTTCCCTTCCCTGAGCCTAGATCAATGAAAGTAAACTGCGAATAGTCTGCATTCAGAGCGTCCATCATCTCTCGAAACAACTCAGGTTCCGTTGGCTGATAGGGAGAATGGAACACGCCCAGCAACCGGCCTCGCCATCCAACCGCGGCGCTCATGGTGTTGACGCCGTGTTCCCAGTCGTAGTCCATGTCCCCGTAACGTTGGCGTTCACGGGCGGGAGTGGAATCGCGGAGGAATCCGAGGACTTCCGTTACGAAGAAGTACGAAGTCGCAAGAACGCTTCGATGCTCGCGGCTATCACTCCACCAATCGCGAATCGCCGCACCGAGGCTCGGTGAGCTACTTTTCATCCGGAGTGGGTGGCCATTCCTGCGAGGCGCCTTCAAACAAACTCACCGTCTTCTCGTTTCTTTTCGTACTACCGTCGTGGACCGCGATTTTGTGCGGATTGCCTGGTTCGTATCCCGTCCAGAGTGAGACTCCAGCATAAGCGCCGTCTTTTCGAAGCACGTAGTAAGTCATGTCGATGAAGCGCAGGCGATCCCTATCGCCGTTGTAGTTGCGAACGATACGCTTCAGGGCGTCCATGCCTGCTTCGTGCGGCGTCATACCGTGCCGCATATTCTCAACAATCGTATGCGCGCCAGCGACTTTGATATTCTCTTCCCCACTGCCAGTAGCGCCCGCGGAACCTACATCCTGATCGGTGTAACAGCCTGCGCCAATCACAGGAGAGTCGCCACAACGCCCGGGAAGCTTCCACGCCAGCCCGCTGGTAGTCGTCGTTCCAGACATCTCGCCTTTCTCATTCAACGCAGAACAATGAATGGTCCCAGTTGGTGGAAATAGAATTTTGCGAATTGCCGCACGACGCAGATTGGGATCGATGCCAATATTTTCCGCGACCTCATACATGCGCTCGACACGCATTTTGAAATCATCTGCATGCTGCGACTGCTTCATGCGTTTCTTCCAATCCGGACTCGCGAGGCCGGGCCCCCACCAATCGGAATGCGTTTCCTTCCACAGCAGCCAAATTTTTCTGGAATGTTCGGTCAGCAAGTTCTCGCGCTGAAATCCTTGCGCTACGGCAAAGCGCTCCGCACCTTCTCC
>JANXUC010000057.1 GCA_025352065.1 Acidobacteriaceae bacterium
ACTGGTTGGTTTCGATATCGAAGTTGCGCAGCGTATTGCCGCGAGCTCCGGGATGCGCGAAGTTGAGTCCGTAGTAGACATCGACGAATCCGCTGAGCGTAGTCGGTCCAAGCAGGCTGGTAATGGTAGGACCGGCAGGCGGCGCTGGTGCGGCAGCGGCAGGCGTCGCGACAGCGGCGTCCGGAACTGGCGTAGCCTTTTGGGCCTGCATGGCCGCCAGCGCCGCGCGTAACTCCGTAACCTGTTTTTCCAAATCCTGCATGCGTTGGCTCATGTCCGGCGTGGCTGCCGTTTCTGGGGAGGTTTGTGCCCAAACCACGGTTGCGCTCGATGCTATGAGGGTCAACCCCAGGAGGGATCTCGTTACTGGCGATGAAAACTTCATGTTTTCCTGAACCGCTTTCTCCCTGCGGATCGCGCACTCGAGAGTTCGCGAATCCTTCCGTCAGCGAGGTCAACTTTATGGACGGATCGTTCTGCTGTCTAACGCATATTTCACATTCAGGACATCGAAAAATGCCCAGCAATAATGTTTATGGAAGAGATAAGTAATTGCTATGACCGAAGGGGGGGGAATTGAAACCAGATCACACGAAAGGCTCAAGCTTATGGGAGGATCGACAGCAGTTTTTTGCCGATGCTGAGCATTCCGGCTGCCGATTCCAAAGGTATTTTAGTCACAAAATATTTACCTCAGAGGTCTTGCGCAATCCCTCGCTTTGTCCTAGCATCCATCTTGAAAGTCGGCCTGCAACGTTAGTGTTGGCGGACACCGTTTTTTGAACCAACAGATCCACCTAAGGGTGCTTGACTCGATTACGATCTGGTGTGCTACGTTCCGCCATGCGGAAAAGCCTAAAGGATCTCGGCGGGCGCCCACCGTTTAACGACGGGTTCAAAAGCGGCCCTCCTCACGGCCAAGTGGGTCGACTTTTATTTGTTTTCGCTGGCTTGTGCTTTAGAATCAGCGTCGTCCGACGCTTGCTCTCTGTCCCATCCATCCTTAGACTGATATCTAGCGTCTAAATCCTTAACAGCGGACAAACATCCCTCTTGTTCCCCAGACTATTCCAAATCGGCAGTTTCAGTCTCCCAACTTACGGCTTTCTGGTCGAGATTGGCGTTTTGCTAGGCCTTTTGCTGTGCGTGCGAAACTCGCAACGCCTGGGGATCAATCCCGACGACTCCTGGAATCTGGGCATTTTGGTGACGCTCGCTGGAATTCTAGGTGCCAAAATCTTGCTGATCGTGAACGACTGGAGCTTCTACACCCGGAATCCTGCCCAGATCCTCAGCATGAATACACTGCGTTCCGGCGGAGTATTTTCTGGCGGATTGCTGGCGGGGCTCCTTGCGGCGGCTTGGTACATGTATCGTCACAAAATGCCGCCATTGCGAACCTGTGACGCTTTCGCTCCGGGACTCGCCATTGGTCATGCGATTGGACGTCTCGGTTGCTTTGCGGCGGGTTGCTGTTATGGCAAGGAAACTCACGCTGCCTGGGGCGTAGTTTTTAAGAATCAGCTAGCAGCCGACTGGGTTGGCACTCCTTTAGGTGTTCCGCTCGAGCCTACGCAGTTGATGGAAGCGGTTTTTGAGTTCTTCAATTTTCTGCTGCTCATGTGGCTCATCAAGCGGAAACACGCAGAGGGCCAAGTGATCGGAACTTATCTGGTTCTCTACGGCATTGCCCGCTTCTTTATCGAATTCCTGCGCGGCGATCCCGGACGCGGCGAAGTTTTCGGCGGAGCGATGACAGGCACACAGCTGATCGCCATCGGGCTTGTGGTGGTTGGAGGCTTGTTCTGGCTCCGTCGTCCACCGCGCGCGGAAGTTGCGGCGGCCTCGTGATCTATTTATTCACCACGGAGACACTGAGACACGGAGAAATGCGAGAACTGGAGAAGCTCAACCCGATCTTCTCCGTGGCTCTGTGTCTCCGTGGTGAAAAAGCACTCGCATGATTTCCACCGAAGCCCTGCAAACCTTTCTCGCGACCACCGACGACGCCGGCAAACGGCTGGACCATTTCCTCGTCGCCAATCTTCCCGACATCAGCCGCAGCCGCGTGCAGCAGCTGATTGGGGAAGAGAAGGTTTCCGTGAATGGGAAGTCGGAGAAAGCCTCATTCAAACTGCGCGGCACTGAGACGATTGAGATACTCGGTGTAGTCGAACTGCCTCCACTGCGCGCCATTCCCGAAGACATTCCGCTCGACATTGTTTACGAGGATGATGATTTCGCGGTCGTCAATAAGTCCGCAGGCATGATGGTGCATGCCGGAGCTGGCGCCACCAACGATGCACGCAATATGGGAACGCTGGTCAATGCGCTGCTGCATCACTTCAATAGTCTGTCGAGTGTAGGCGGCGAGATGCGGCCTGGCATCGTGCATCGCCTCGACAAGGGGACCAGTGGCCTGCTGGTAGTCGCGAAAAACGACATTGCCCATCGCAAGCTCGGCGACCAATTTGCCAACCGCGAGATTAAGAAGACTTACATTGCACTCGTCCACGGCTGGCTCAAAGAGCCGAAAGGGACCATTAAAAACATTATTGGCCGCGACGCGATCCGGCGCACCCGCATGACCACCCGTCGTGCCGAGGGCCGCGAGGCGATTACCGACTATCGCGTGACGAAGAAGTTCGATACGCCCTGGGGCAAATTTTCCCTGGTGGAACTCAAGATTCATACAGGCCGCACGCATCAGATTCGCGTGCACATGTCCTCGTTGGGACATCCGGTAGTCGGAGATACGCTTTACGGCGCGCCTCGGCAGATACGGATCCAGTCGATTACGCCAATCAAAAAGCGCAGCGAGATCGCTGCCAACGCCGCGCTTGCGATTTCGCTGGACCGCAATTTTCTCCACGCCGCGGCGCTGGAATTGACGCATCCAAGTAGTCGAGAGGTGATGAAGTTCTCACGCCCGCTGCCCGAGGAGCTCACAGGCTTTCTGGCGCAGCTGGAGCGCGGACGTTTGGAAGCTGCAGCCCAACACAATCAGTAATGCCATCCGAAGTAGATGTCCTTAAAATTGTCATTCCGAAGCGCAGCGAGGAATCTGCTTTGCCGATAGTGAGTGGACCGACGACAATATCTCAGCCAGCCGTGTCCGATATAATGAAGCCCTTCATACAATGAAACCCTGGATGAGTCCGCGCACGCTTTGCCGTTGGAGTTGCCTGCTATTCCTGCTGCTATTGGCGGGATTTGCCGTCGCCCAATCCGGCGCGCAAACACCGCAGGCAGATTTACCGTCGGCTCCGTCCGCAGTGGCAATGCCGAAGAAGCAGGCACCAGCGCCGCAGGCCACCGTGCCGTCAGTTGCTCCTACTGCGGCCCCGTCCGCCAGTTCCACTGCATCAGGCTCTTCGCAGCCAACCCCGGCACAAAGCCCGGCCGAACCGGCGGACGAGAAGCCCGTCATTCCGCCTCCGCCGCGCGCCTCGGATCTGCAAGCTCCCGAGGAAGACCCTGCCGCCGTCATTCGCACGACAGTGAATGAAGTCAATCTTGTATTCACCGTGACCGACAAACACGGGCGTTTTATTAAAGATTTGAAGCAGGAAGATGTTCAGATCCAGGATAATTCCAGGCCCGTCACTCAGATCCGGAGTTTCAGCAGTCAAACCGATCTGCCACTGCAAGTTGCGCTCCTGGTGGATGCCAGCAACTCCGTACGCGACCGTTTTAAGTTTGAGCAGGAAGCTGCCATTGAGTTTTTGAATCAGATCATCCGTCCGAACTATGACAAGGCGTTCGTCGTGGGATTTGACGCCACTCCGGAGGTGACGCAGGATTTTACGGACAGTTCCGAAGCACTCGCCAAGGGCGTACGTTCTCTCCGCCCCGGCGGCGGTACCGCCATGTACGACGCGATTTATTTTGCCTGCCGCGATAAACTGCTGAAAGCCCAGCGCACCGGCCCGTTGCGCCGTGCCGTAATCTTACTCAGTGATGGCGACGACAACTTAAGCCACGTTAGCCGCGAGGAAGCCATCGAGATGGCCGAGCGCGCCGAAGTAATTGTGTACAGCATTAGCACCAACGTTTCCGGGAACAAGGGGAAGGGCGACAAGGTTTTGGAAAGAATTTCTGAAGCAACAGGCGGCCGCGCATTTTTCCCCTTCAAAGTGCAAGACGTGGCCGACGCCTTCACTGAAATTCAGGACGAGCTTCGCAGCCAGTACGCGCTCTCCTACCGCCCGCCTGAACTGCGTGCCGATGGCAGTTACCACCCAATCCAGATCACCGCACTGAATCCGAAAAACCTGCGAGTGCGCTCCCGACGCGGATACTACGCGCCCTCGCCAAAAAAACACTAGCGTCCGGGCCGTGCGAGCATTCCTGCTTGCCAGCTTGTGACTTTGCTGATGGCATAAACACAAAGGGTGCGCTATCCCTTTTTCGCGTTCTTTGCGAAAAAAGGTGGGAAGCGACAATCGACAAATCGTTTTGGAACCGTAGTTTTCTTTACTGCCCAGTCCCGCTCAATCCCACCACCTGCGGGCTCCCCGCCGCCCCGTGTGTTACGGTCACGGCGCCCTTGATCGTTCCATTAACGGAAGGCGTGAACGTTACATTGAACGTACACTTGCCCAGCGCTGCCAAGGTGCTTCCGCATGGCGTTGTACCGCCCGGTGCTGCCGAGTAATCGCCGCTGGCCACAATACTCGTCAAGCTCAGAACGGAGTTTTGGTTGTTCGTCAGAGTCACTGTCTTCGGCGCACTGGTTGTTCCGACTGTTTGCGCCGCAAACGTGAGACTCGTGGGCGAGAACGTCACCGGAAGCACCGCCGTCCCCGAGAGCCCGTAAATCTGCGGCGTCAGAGGGGCATTCGTAGAGATCGAGACCGAACCCTTTACGGTGCCATTCATCGAGGGTGTAAACGTCACCGTAAACGTACACTTCGCGCCTGCAGCGAGGCTGCCACCACAGGGCGTCGTGCCACTCCCTGCCGCAGTGTAGTTTCCGGCTGCACTCAGAGAATTGATGGTTACCGCGGAAGCGCTGCTGTTCGTGACAGTTGCAGCTTTCGCAGCGCTGGTCGTACCTACCAGTTGCGCAGCGAAGGTCAATGAAGCTGGGGCGAAGGTGAGGGAAGCGATGCCTCCACCCGATCCTGTCCCGGAAAGAGCAACAGTTTGCGGACTGTAAGCGACGTTATTCGTAAGAAGCAGCGCTCCCGCAATGGCACCGTTTGCAGTCGGCTGGAAGGTTGCGCTGAGTGTGCACGTGGCTTTTGCGGCCAGGGTTGCGCCGCACGGTTTCGTTCCGCTGCCCGCAACGTTGTAGTTGCCCGTGGCGGAAAAGCCCAGGTTCAGCAACGTGCTCAGGTTGTTGGTCAGCGTCACAGTCTTTGCCGCGCTTGTGGTGCCTACGGCCGCCGTTCCAAATGCCAGACTCGCGGGAGTGAACGTAAGCGGAGGCGCACCCGTCCCAGTAAAGCTCACCACTTGCGGAGAGCTAGCCACGTTGTCGACCACTGTCAAAGCCCCGGGAGTCGCTCCCTGCACCGTCGGCGAGAAGCTCACATTGATCGTGCAACTCGCTCCAGCGGCCACGCTTGATCCGCAGCTGTTGGTTTGTGAATAGCCCCCGCTGGTAGATAAAGAAAGCAGATTCAGCGGTGCGGTCCCCGTGTTCTTCAGCGTTACCGCTTTGGATGCACTGGTGGAACCTATCAGTTGAGCCGGGAAGGTGAGCGTGGCGGGCGTTAAGCTTACTGCTGGCGAACCAGTCCCGCTGCTGATTAAGACAAAGAACGTCCTCGGAACGTAAGCTGCGCACGTCGCCGCGCTGGGGAAATTTCCGACTGCTACCTGAAACGCTCCTGCCGTCGCGATATCCGAGGCGGTGATCGCGAGCTTCAACTGCGTAGAACTCACGAACGTCGGCGCACGGAAGAACCCGCCAACATAGGCTGCCGTCGTAGGAGTAAATCCCGCGCCGCTGAGAGTGAGCGTGAATCCAGCCCCGCCTGCCGTCGCATTCGGTGGACTCAAGCTGGTCAGCGCCAGCGGCGTGGTCGTCGTGCTGAAGTCCGCTGCCACAAGCTCTTCGTCGTTGATGGTCAGATTCTGCGGATTCGTGGTTCCTGTCAGATCAAATTGGTATCCAGTGAAGGTCCAGCCCGGATTGGTCGTTTCCGTAAATGTAACGATGCTGCCTGTGGGGTAGAATCCGTCTCCGCTCGGCGACGACGGTGAAATAGCGAGAGACCCCGCGCATGTTTCATTTACATAAAACGCCGGCACATAGGCCCCACTAAGGTTGGCGGTATAGGTTGCCGTCCCGCTGCTGGGTGCGGTGATGTTGTGGGTCAGCGCCCCACCATCGCTCCAGCTGGAAAAATTGAAACGCGTATTTACACTGAAGAACTGTTGCACTGCATCCGTGCTGATGCTATGCGTGCTTCCAGCCGTCCAGCCGGAATCGTAAGGCAGGGCAAAGTTTTTGGGCGCATACCAGAAGCCGCCATCTACCAACACATCCGTGCGCGCGGCATTGGGACTTGTCGCCACCGTTGTCACTGGCGACGAAGTAAAGTGGGCCGTCATATTGAGCCCGTTTCCATCATCGGGCACGTAAAACGAATGCGGGTTGGCGCTCAGGCCTCCCTCGATCCAAAATGGCGAGTTGATGACTTCGTAAAAATGCTGCCCTGCATTTGGAGTCATCGTAAGCGTAACTGGCTGACGCGCACTGAAGAACGTTCCTGATGCCGGAGGGAAGGACTGTGGCAACGGATTGGGCGTTATCGTTCCCGTACCGACAGGGGATACCGCCGATACAAACGGCACCAGTTGAATAAAGTTGGCGGAATACACAGTCACCGCGGGCGATGTTGCCGGTTGCGTGACCATGTTGTTCCCCGGAGTCACGGTGATGCTGTGGTTTGCCATAGTCACGTCATTCCAGCGGCCGTAAGTGTAAGTGATGCCGCCTAGACTCTGCGATCCTGACGGAATGTCTAACGTATGCGTCGAATTCAGCGCCCATGCGAACGTTTGCGGCGTCGTGACCGTTACACCATCCACGATCACTTGCAGCCCCGGCGGATTGCTGGTTACGGTTACGCTGGTCGGCGCCGCTCTATACAGGCGATGTACGCCATCAATATCCGACGCCGTGTAGCCGACAAGATTCGAGAGAGGTATCCCTGGTGGAATAGATTCCAGTGCGGGCCCGCCGTTGCGCGAAAATGCGAACGGAATGTAGTGCATGACCGACGCATAGTCATACAGCGTCAGCAGTTGCGCATTGTCGAGCACCTGGTCGAAGTTCGAGCGCGAGCCTTTGATGATGTTGTTGTAGTTGACGGTTACGTAGGTATCGCGATCCGAGCGCGCCTGCTCGTGCCAGAAGCCCACCCCATGTCCCATCTCGTGCAGCAATGTGCCGATTGAGCAATCGACCGAGCCGGCAACTTCCTGCTGCCCGCCCGCGCGTCCAATGATTGCTTCGCACTGCCCGTTGTGGTTTGCCGCATCGAAATTGAAGTCGACGAAATCCGTCTCGGCTGTGCGCGGCACGAACTGAATCAAGCCGGAGAACGTTGTGTTGAACGTAGAGAGCGCCGTCGCCAAATTCGTAGCACCGTTGGTGATGGTGTAAGGGATCTGATAGACGCTGCCGATTTTGGGCCACAAATTCGAATAAGCGACGCCCTGCGTGAACTTGCCGACGCCGCTAGGCAGGGCTTCCACGTGCTCGAGCACGATGTCGCCTTCATAGATTGCCTTGCCATGTACAAGCGTGTAGGTGACCATGCGTCCGCGATAGATCCCGGTGCGGATTTTACCTTGTGGAACGAGCTTGGACGCACCAGTCTTGGCGAAAGCGAACGGGGCCAGAAACAGACAGAGAAAGCCAGCAAGAAAACGGCGAAAAGGCACAAAAACCTCCAAGAGAACCTAACGGACAGGACGAATTGGCTAAGTTGAGCGCAGGCTGCAGGAAAGGGGAGGGGCAAACCTGCCTTACTCTCAGAGTCTCACTCCAGCTATGGAGTAGTGTCAACATGAAAGAATTTGCATGCCTCGCGCTGGGAGTCCGGCAGTCAGAAATTGCTTCGACCCCTATTTTCATAGACTTACGATTTGTTACTTCGGTGGTTCAAGGACCTTTGGGCAGATTGTTCCCCGCCCCCCCGCCCCCTATAATCGAATCACTCTGGTTATAGATTTCTCCCTCAAGTTCCGGGGTTGGTGGGTGGTTGGTTCACACAGACACTCGGACGTGTATCTAGGGGTCCGCGCGAAGCAAATTTGCCCGGTTATGCGAAAGCGCCTGCGTCTTGCTGCTATGACGAACGTGATGGGCAAGATCACTGCCGCGGCCTCCTTGGCCTTTCTCCTGACGATCCCCGCGTTGGCGGCGGAGTCGGGCACGATTGTGGCCAGCGGGACAATTACTGTTTTAAACGAGAAGGGCCGAATGGTTTTCTCGAACGACGGGGCGCCCGCGCCACGTGCGGGTTCGGCCACTTCTAGTTCGGCTACTAACGGTGCGGTGGTCGATGCACCTCGGACGCCGCAGGCATTTGCGGCGCCTCGACAACGGTTGATGTACTGGAGCAATACGGAACATCGCTACAAGCCTGTTCCACACGCCTCACCGATGGCGATAGAAGCTGCCCGTTCCGCTGTGGCGGAGGTCGAGCAGCCCAGCGGGTTGGTGCGTGGCTCACAAGCTACTCCGCGGGAAGTGGACGATGCGATTGAGCAGGCGGCGCGTCGCCACAACGTGGATGCGAATCTGGTGCGAGCGCTGATTCGTGTGGAATCGAATTTTAACCCTCAGGCGGTTTCTCGCAAGGGCGCGATCGGGCTGATGCAGCTGATGCCGCAGACCGCGCGCCAGCTGAACGTGACCAATCCGTATGATCCGGTGCAAAACGTTGATGCGGGCGTTCGGCATCTGAAGAAGCTGCTGCAGGATTTTGGCGGCAATGTGAAGTTGAGTTTGGCGGCTTATAACGCGGGCGAAGGGGCGGTCCACCGCAGCTCCGGCATTCCCAATTATGCCGAGACCAAGAGTTACGTGAAGAGAATTTCGGCGCTCTACGCGAACGGCGACAGTGCTCAGCTCCGCGCGCTCAACTCGCCGCGCTATCAGCCGCTGCGTTACGAGCCGGTACGGGTTTCAAGAGACGCTCAGGGTGTTCTGACATTTACGAATACCGACTAACAGAAGGCATCCCGCGAGGGCTGCAGACAGTCTAACTGCAAGTGATCGCAGAAATAATGATTTGTCATGCTGAGAGCTTGTGACTTTATTCGATTTATGCGATTTTCAGACGCGTAAGTCGTTTATTTTCAGTGTTAATTTTGGAGCAAAACAATAAAGTCACAGCCTCTGAGCGTAGCGAAGCATACCTGCCCCAGCAAGGGTGTTGGCAGCGAAAGGGATTCTTCGCCGGCGCTCAGAATGACAATCTTCTCCAAGGGCAAGCTTTAAAGCGACACGTACGAACCAGGAAGAACGGGTAGGGTCTTGAATCGATTGACGCGAAACCATCGGCTAGTTTGTGCCGTGGCCGTTTTGCTTTTAGCGGCAGCACCCGCTGAAGCCCGGCGCCACATGCCGGAGGCGTGGGCGCGACAACACTACGCTACCGCTGAGCGCCTGCGCGAAGCGCTGAATGGCCGCCCAGCAGAAGACCGTTCGCGGCGCGAATATCAGCGCGTAATCGAAGCCTACCGGCGGGTTTACTACGGCTCGCCTGCTTCGACGAAGGCCGATCCTAGTGTGGTTGCGCTGGCTGAGTTGCTGGTTGAGATGGGCCGCCAGTTCGATGATCCGAAGGTTCTGAAATCCGCCATTGGCCAGTACGAATTTTTGCGCCGCGAGTATCCGGGCAGCCGCTACCGCTTCGACGCACTCTTCACGATTGGCGAAATCTACAAAGAAGATTTAGAAGACCCTGCCAAGGCGCGCGAGACTTTCCAGGAATTTGTTCATCGCTATCCGCACAATCGTTTGGCGGAACAGGCGCGTAAAGAGTTGGTCGAGCCCGTGCAGCAAGTCGCGGATAAGAAGCCTGTCACCGACCCCCAGAAGAATTCAAAGGCGGCAAGCAAAGTGAAGTCGGAAGAATATGACTCTGACGAAGCTGGCAATGCTCCTGTTGTGGTAGCCAAGCCCGTAGCCAAACCTTCAGGCCGGTTGGCGCGGGTCACCGGCATACGGCATTGGTCCACGCCCGACTACACACGCGTAGCCATCGACTTGGAACAGGATGTGAAGTTCGAATCGCAGCGCATTGACGGTCCCGACCGCATTTTCTTTGATTTGCGCGGCACGACGCTAGCCTCGACCTTGGTGGGGAAAAGCTTTGACGTGGACGACGGCTTTCTGAAGAAGATTCGCGTGGCCCAATTTAAGAACGATCAAACACGCGTCGTACTGGAAGTGGATAGTCTTTCGCAATACGACGCGTTTCTGTTGCCCAACCCTTACCGTTTGATTGTCGATATTCACGGCAAGGATGCGCACGGCAAATCATCTGCGAAGGTCAAGGAACCTGTGCTGAAAGATGCAGCGGGAGACGCGTCCATCGAGCCTTCTGCCACCCCAGCTGTGGCGACTCCCGCCGAGGAATTGCTAAAGACCATCGAGCCTGCGGATTCCGGTGCGCAGACAGAACACCGCAAAGGCGAGGCTGCTGCCCTGGACAAGCGCGACAAGACTGCGACCAAGTTGAAACCAGCTTCCGTCAAGAAGGCGGAGGATTCGGACGACAGCGACGACACCAAGGCCGACAACAACGCCAGGGCAGTCGTTGCAAAAACGAAGGATTCCGCAGGGATCGTTGCCAAGGACACTGTCGTCGTGAAAGAAACGGTGGCCAAGATCTCCGATACGCTGGAGCCTGCGAAGCCGTCGAAGTCTGGCAAGACTGGTCGCGCTACGAGGAATTCCAAAGAGAAAGATCAGGACGAAGAAGACGCGATGGCTCACGAGGCGCGTCCTACGGCCAATGGCGACCGCTCGCTGATTCGGGCTCTCGGCCTCAAGATTGGCAAGATCGTGATCGATGCAGGCCACGGCGGCCACGACACCGGCACCATTGGCCCGAATGGAATTCGCGAGAAAGATGTTGTTCTGGATGTGGGCCGCAAGCTGGGCAAGATGCTGCAACAGCGCCTGGGCGCGGAAGTAGTTTACACACGCTCCGACGACACATTTATACCGCTCGAAACGCGCACGGCCATTGCCAACCGGGAGCGTGCCGATTTATTCGTCTCCATTCACGCAAATTCCAGCGACGATCCCGACGCGCGCGGTGTGGAAACTTACTACTTGAACTTCACATCGTCGAGGGATGCGCTGGAAGTGGCGGCGCGCGAAAATGCGGTTTCCGAAAAGTCCATCCACGAGCTGCAGGATCTGGTGAAGAAGATTGCGCTGAAAGAAAAGATTGAAGAATCGCGCGAGTTTGCCAGTGATGTGCAGACATCTCTGTACAGCAGCCTGGCGGCGAAGAATTCGAACATGCGGAATCGCGGCGTGAAGAAGGCGCCCTTTATTGTGCTGATTGGCGCGAATATGCCGTCGATACTGGCGGAAGTTTCGTTTGTCAGCAACCCTGAAGACGCGAAGAAGCTGCAAACCCAGGAACGGCGCCAGCAAATTGCGGATTCGCTGTATCGTGGGATCGCGCGCTACGTGAACGGACTGAGCGGCGTGAAAGTTGCCAGCAAGATTACTCGCGAAGAACAAAGCAACTAGCCACTCATCGACTACACTGAGTTCGTGCAAGCGGACTTCTCGATCGAGTGCGGCGCGGACGATGAAGGCCTGGAAATTCCCTGGGCTTCTGAAGACGGTTTCGCCTTCTATCGCGATCTCAAACGCAATCCTGAATTTATTGAACGCCTGACAGAAGTGCAGCAGTATCCCGAGCTGGCGAGGTTCTTGCGTGCCGCAAACTTCGCTGAGTCTGCGTTGCAAACTGCGAAATGCGATGTGTGGTTTACGACGGAGATTGCGCCGGAGGAAGAAATATTCGAGGCGGCGGGGAAGTTCGGGTCTTACGTGGATATTATTTTTGCCTCTTCTGGATCGCGGGTTTCCTTTGCGGAGCACGAAGCTGCGGTTCGGAAGTTTGTCGAGCTTCTGAATCTAGTGCCCGAGATGCCCGCGTCGGTTGAGTTTTTGGTGCGGCGATGCCTGTTTCGCGATTGCGATCTCGAGCAAAACGGTTTTTACATAACTTGCTACGTTTTCGGTTTCGGAAACGACGAGATTCACGCACGGCGAAATTGGAGTGTTGCACTCAGCGCGTTGGGGAAAGTTTTTTGCCGCGAAAGGGATTCCTCGCTGCGCTCGGAATGACAAGAGTTTCCGGATGACAGTCTCCGAGATGACAGTCTCCGAGTCGCTCAAGCGTGTGCTGCGCGTGCCTTCCAGCGCCTTCGTGCCATGGAAAGCAGCAGCATGCTCGCGAAGATCACGCACAATCCGAACGTCGCCGTAGGAATGCTGGATGCCCGCTTGGGAAGAATTGAAAATTTGCCATACACAAATTCAATGTGAACCCAATAGACGAGGAGCGACGTTTGCCCCATCTGCACCAGCGGATTCAATATCCCCGCACCCGATCCTAGAGCGCCCCATCCCCAGCGGCACCAGGCAAAGGCGAACGACAAAATAGTCAGGAGAATTCCGACGCGGATCAGAAAAAAGTTCGGACTGGTGTGCCAGAAATCGTAGACAGGATAGAGCTGGATCGAGAGCGCATCAAGCACGTGGAACACA
Organism: Acidobacteriaceae bacterium; assembly: GCA_025352065.1. Classification (GTDB taxonomy): domain Bacteria; phylum Acidobacteriota; class Terriglobia; order Terriglobales; family Acidobacteriaceae; genus JANXUC01. The sequence goes on from JANXUC010000057.1 coordinate 12,770, forward strand.
GCGATCATGCCTGCGCCGAGGACTCCCGCACCGACAAGAACCTTTGTTTCGCGTGCTCGCGCCCAGTCGCTCAAGATTACGAAACCCGCCGCCATGCCGAAAAATGCGAACGCTGCCCACGGAAAAATTGGGAACAGCCATGCTTGCGGCTTGTCGAAGGTGTGGACGCCGTTGACGTAGGACTCGAGAGGCCAGGGAAGCCAGCGCGGCCGCCACGTTGTGTAAAGCAGGGGCGTGAGCAGAGAAATTGCAAGTCCGACAATCAGCCCGCCCCAGGTACTTCTTTTCCACCTGCCATCTTCAGCTTGAGCTGAAGTTTGCGCTTGAGAGATGGCTCCGCCGGTCAAGCGGCAGAAGATCCCCATCAAAATCATCGAGAGGCCAATCATGTTGAGCACGTCGACGCGAAGCAAGTCGGTCCACGGCGCCCATCCCCAAGCGAGTGCGTACTCCATCAAACGGAACAGCAGTCCGAAGCCGAGCACCTCCGCACCGCGCAGAATCGTTTGACGCGCGATGTGGTTGGCGTCGAATCCCTTCTGGCGCAGGCGGTTGGTGACGTACGCGAAAGAAAATCCCGCTAAGAAAAGGAAGAGTGGCGCAGGCAGCGTCCCGCCAAGTTGCGACCACCAGAACAATCCGCTCTTGCGCGCTTCCGGCGACAGCCAGGAATCGTAGCAGTGGGTTTGGAACATGAAGACGCAGGCGAGGCCGCGCATCCAGTCGATGTAGGCGAGGCGGGATTGCGGTTTGGCGGACGGGATAGGCGTAGATGAGTGCGTTAGCGTCGGTACGGTCGATGGGTTCAAAGTCGATGGGCCAAAAATTGGTGGATCAGAATTGGTCTGGCCAATTATATGGTGGCGCCGGGTGTCAGGCGTAGAAGGGGACTGTGGCGTTGGTCCGCCTACGGGCATCCGCTACAATTGAGGACGTGGGGGCGTAGCTCAATTGGATAGAGCATCGGATTTCTAATCCGGCGGTTGCAGGTTCAATCCCTGCCGTCCCTACCACCTAGCTTCTTCTCGGTTTGTGTTCGCACCGAGCAGTATTCAGACAAGCATCCGCAATCACCAGCCGTTCCACTGGTTTTCCTCCCACTAAATGTGACTCAATAATTTCATCCACGTCGCCGGGAGTTACGTTGCCGTACCAAACCGCTTCGGGATAGACGACGACCGTGGAGCCATGCTCGCATTGGTCGAGGCATCCCGCTTTGTTGGAGCGGACGGTGCGGGAGAGTCCGCGGACGGCCAGCGCTTTCTTGAAGGCTTTTTGCAGCTCGCCGGAGCCGTCGGCGTTGCAGGAGACTTTGGGATCGTCCGGCAGGCGCTGGTTGTTGCAGATGAAGACATGGTGCGTGAATTTCGGCATGACTCTACTTTAGCGGATTCCTAAAGGGAATAAGAAAATTGAGAGGAAAAGCGCGGCGAGTGTCCGCGCCTGCATGCGATCTTAGTCGTGCAGAGGAACCACGGGATCGGTGCCCTGGCAGAAAGTGGCCACTCGTTGCAGGTTACCATCTCGCGAAGGCACTGTAACGACAGGCCCGATGCAGTAAACAGCGTGACCCGTATCGGCCATGTACCAGCGGCCATGGCGATCAACATTGGGAGCGGGCTTCTCGTGTGCCAAAGCGCGAGGCGTGGGCCGCTCGACTGGCAACGAGAAGAGTAAAACTGCGAAAGTCAGGGTCTTCATTCGCTCACTTCCTCAAAACCTACCGCGCTCAATGGCTCTGGCATCTTGCCCAATCGCGTTGATCGGCGGCCATGTTCTAAGCGATTCCAGCCAGCTAGATTTTAGAAGGGAAGCGCCGCCAGTCGACACGGTCCGTCGTTTGCAACGGCTGCTTGTCTTCGTTCTGCTGGAGATGCCCGGCCCTCGCGTGGTTTTTGCACAATTTGCAGGCTTTTGCGGCCGGCGGAGCGGCTGGTTTCGTAGCGTCCTCGGCCTGCTTCTTTTCAATGGCGCGCTGCGCGAGTGCCTGACCTTTGAGCGCGGTCAATTGGGAGCTGTCTTCGGCAAGCTGCAGAATCAGATTTCGTTGAGACTGAATCACGCTGCCCTGCTCGACAAGCACCATCGCCATAATTCCGTAGCAAAGAATGAGCAGGAGAACGAGCACCGGGAACATTTTCGACGGTGTCCATGGCTTGGGCCGAGAGGGCGAACCCGACAACTGGGCTGGTAGATTCGAGTCGTTGGGTTGGACGGCTAGCTCGATGTGCATGGTGCCTCCTGAGACCCCACTTTCGTGGGACCCTGGTAGGAAGGAAGCAGATTGTGGACCATGCCGGGCCAGCCTCGTAAGTCCTTGCTGGAAAGCGGGTTATTGGGAGCGGACTCTTAGAAGCACGAGAATGATGCGTGCAAGAAGCTGCACATATTCGGAAGTGAACCGCAGATCACGAGTCACTAAGGGCGCAAAAGATTCGCACTTTTTGGATGGTCGAGCGGCCATCCCAATTAGCGCTGAATCCCTTGCCCCTCGCCCGTCCTACTTGCCTCCGAGGATGATCTTCGCAATCGTCCCCAGCTGCATGTTTGAGGTTCCTTCATAAATTTTGCCAATCTTGGCGTCGCGGAAATACTTCTCGACGGGATAGTCTTTTGTGAAGCCTGCGCCGCCGTAGATCTCTACTGCCAGGGACGTCACGCGCTCGGCCACTTGGGACGTGTAGAGCTTGGTCATAGCCGCTTCTTTCAGAAAGTTCATACCCGCATCTTTCATTCGCGCCGTGTTGTAGACGAGCAAGCGGGCTGCTTCAATTTCGGTCGCCATCTGCGCCAGCTGAAACTGAATGCCCTGGAATTCGGAGATGGCCTTGCCGAACTGTTTGCGCTCCTGGGAATACTTGACGGCAAATTCCCAAGCGCCGCGAGCCACGCCAATCATTTGCGCGCCAATGCCGATGCGGCCTTCATTCAGCGTTTCAATGGCGATCTTGTAGCCTTTGCCCACCTCGCCCAGAACATTCTCTTTTGGAACGAGACAGTCTTCCAGAATCAGTTCACAGGTGGACGAAGCACGGATGCCGAGCTTGTCTTCCTTCTTGCCGACTGTGAAGCCGGGAAAATCTTTTTCTACGATAAAGGCGGTAATTCCTTTGTAGCCGAGTGCCGGATCCAGCGTCGCGAAAAGAATAAAAATGCCCGCTTCTTTCCCGTTCGTGATCCAGAGCTTTCGTCCGTTGAGGACATATTCATTGCTTTTGAGTTGGGCGCGAGTCTGGAGGGCGAACGCATCTGAGCCCGAAGCGGCCTCGCTCAGCGCGTAGGCGCCGACGGTGTTGGTGGCCATTCTAGGGAGATAGTCTTTCTTCTGGGCGCCACTGCCCCAGCGGACAAAGGCGTTGTTGACCAGTGTGTTCTGCACATCAACGATCACGCCAGCGGAGGCGTCCACCCGCGAGAATTCTTCGACAGCCAGGATCGCTTCGAAAAACGTTCCGCCGCTACCGCCGAATTGCTCGGGGATCTCGATTCCCATCAGGCCGAGCTGAAAGAATTCCTGGAGTAGGCCAGGGTCAAAAATAGCTTTCTCATCCATCTCTTTTACGTGCGGACGGATTTTTTCTTCGGCAAACTGGCGGACAGTGTCGCGGAAAAGAGTTTCGTCTTCGGACAAGACAGTAACGGGGGCCGGGCGGTGAGTAAGAGTTTCAGACAAGGAGTCACCTCAGAAAGAATGCCAAACCCTGAATTCTAGCACTGCGGGATAGGAAGGTTCTTGGCACGCGGGAGATGGGTAGTGGCTCAGTTTGAAACTGAGCCACTACCGGGAGATGGGTGGGAAGAGAAAGCGCGGACACTCGCTGCGCTTTCTCAGTGGAAACTACTTTCCAGCTCCGGCCGCCATGGCTAGCGGTTTCTCCGTCGCAGTGTTGGTGTGGAAGTACACTTGATACGAACGGAACACCCCGAACATTACGGGCAGAGCGACCAGCGGAATTTGCCATCCCACATGATCGCTTGCGCTCAACGAGATCGAAGCGACGCCTGCGCTCAACACGAAGTACGGGAACGTGAGTTGCGCCATCGATATCCAAACCTGCCGTAGAGGCCCACCACCGGTCAGGTTGATGATGGTTGCGACTGGCACCGTCTGTCCCAGGAAGAGCGTAGCTGCCGCAAGAGAGACTAACAAAGCGCTTGCAACCCCTGCGTGAGCCAGGGTTGCTGCGTGGAAAGCTTTCCACGCCAGAGTTGTCGCAAATGACATGGTAGCCAGGTTGAAGAGCATCTGCTCCAGTTTAGGAACGGCCCAGTTCTTTGAGAAGCTCTGCACGATGGCCGATGCGCATGTCACCGCCAGGGCCTCTACCAGGCTGAGTTGCGCTATCGCAATTAGCAGGAACGGCAGGTTGACGGACATGTTACCGGTCAATCCCGGCAACTTGATTTTCATTCTGGAGGCTGCGGTCGCAATCGCGAACAGAGCCAGCGCTTGATACGGGTGCCAGGTGTTCGTTTGCGACAGGCCGTAGCTCATGGATCCGACTCCTGCTGCGGTCATCGTGGCAACGAATGCAGTTGCGTTACGTGGGTTGTGACTCATGGCTTCTCTCCTTTCCTGTAGTTCGCCACAATCACCACGTGTTACTGATCGCCGCCACCGTCCAGACTGGAGGCTTGGTTCAGTGCAGTCGAGTTGCCCCACACCACGCTGCTGGCGGATGTGCCTGAGTTGCCCCACACCACGCTGTAGCCGGTCAGAGTGCTGTTACCCCAGACCACCGAGCTGCCGCTCAAGGAAGAGTTGCCCCAGACTACGGAGTTCCCCCATACCACGGAGTTCCCCCACACGACCGAGTTTCCCCAGACCACCGAGTTGCCCCAGACAACCGAACTTGCTGCCACCTGCGAATTGCCGTTGACGATGGTTACGGTGCCGTCCGCATTCGCCACCGCATAGGGTGATAGTGCCTTGCCTGCAGATGCGGCAGTTTTGTCAGTATTCGCAAGGGCCGCCGCGATGTCGATGTAGCCTGCGCCAATCGTGAACAAATCGTAATACGATGTATAGGTCTGCCCCGTAGCCGGATCCGTTGCAACCGACGAAGTTGGGAAGGTCTTGTAGGCCGTCTTCATCAGACGGGCCTTGATCTGGTCCGGCGTTAAGGTCGAATCCTTCTGCAGCAACATCGCCACCACGCCGCTCACGGCCGGTGTCGCCATGCTGGTGCCGCTCAGGGTCATGTAGTGGTTCGTGCCGTCAGAACCCTTCACCAGGTTGCCTGGGAAGAGCGTCGCCAGCGTGCTTCCCGGCGCGAGCGTAGAACGAACCAGGTTGCCCGGTGCGAGAATGTCGGGCTTCACTACGTGGTCATAGGTCGTCGGCCCCTTAGAACTGTAGCTAGCGATCTGGTCGTCCGTGCGCACGCTGGTGTTCATCGTCTTCATGGCGCCTACGGTGATCACGTAAGGATCGTTGCCCGGCGCGGTGACGGTGCCGTACCCATTGCTGCCGTTCACGCTGAGGCGTCCGTAGTTGCCAGCCGCCACGACAACCGTGATGCCAGCCTTCCAAGCCTGTTCCACCGCCTGACACAGCGGATCGGTTGTGTAGGAGCTATACACTGGGCGACCCAGCGAAAGGTTGATGATCTTGATGTTGTAGGTGCTCTGGAGCGCTATCGCGCGCTGAATCGCTGCAATTACGTTGCTGTCCGAACCAGCGCCATACTTATCCAAAACGCGAAGGTCAATAAGATTCACACCGTAGGAAATTCCGGTGAACTGTCCGTTAGAATCCGTTCCGTCTCCAGCGAGGATGCCTGCCACGTGAGTACCGTGACCGTAGGTGTCGTAGACCAGCTTGCCGGTGGAATCGGTCTGGCTCGTACCGGTGAAATCCTGGTGATAGAAAACGCGAGACTCGGTCAGGGTGTTCCGTAGGTCGTAGTGGTTATCGTTGATACCGCTATCGATTACGGCGACGCCAATTCCCATGCCCCAAGTGCCAAGATTTTGAGCGCGCGCGGCCGCCACGTTGATGGCTGTATCGGTCAAGTCGTCGGCCGCCTGCAATTTGTGGTCGGGCGAGATGAAGGCAACTTCATCATCGTTCGCAAGCTCGCGCAGTTTGGAGGCTGGCATCGAGAAGGCCGCGCTGTTGATCAAGCCCAAGCGCTGGCCTAGCCGGCCGCCCCTACCCTGAACCTTGTCAAAGTGGTGCTGCGAAGGCGCCTGTTTGAACTGCACGATCACGCGCACATTCTGGTTAGCAGAGGGCGTGGCTGCCACCTTCGCGGCCAGACGTTCGAGGGATGGCGCCATCTTCGTGCGCGAAAACCCTTCGTCGGCTCGCTGGGCGCGCTCGGCAAAACCCTGGCTGGTAAGCGCAAGAACCATCAATAGGGCGATCCGGCTTCCCCAGACGGCTACGTCTTGCGTGCTTCGTTTATTCGGTCCCATAACGTCCTTCTCCTGAAAAGCCCATTGCGATCCGTACCTGTAGAAGCACGAGGCATTCCAAGATGGAATGACGTTAAGTTGTTGATTCTATTGTGGGAATTTGGGGCAAAGAAGGTAGTTTTGGACAGTTTGTCCGGTCAAACCGTCCGCTGCAGACAGTGTGTCCAGCCGCTAGCCGCACTTGGGCGGTCTCCTGTTAGCGCTTGAAAGGGGCAGGAACGGGCAGGAAAGCAAGGTAACGGTTACCCGCGACGGCGGTAGACGAGCTTCAGGGTGTCTGCAGCCAGCAGCTTGCGGATCTGGTGGCGCGCGTGCGTGGACCACGGCCCTGTAGCGTCCAGTTTGACGTAGGAGCGCCAGTGGGCCAGCGCCCGGCGAGGCTCCGCAATCTTCTCGCAGGCCAGCGCCAGGTTGTAGTGGGCATCGGCATAGGTCGGAGCCAGATGGAGGGCATTGCGATAGGCTTCAATGGCCTCCTGGACGCGTCCTGTCTCGTCCAGCACGTTTCCGAGGTCGAAGTAGGCTAACGCGTACCGGGGGTCGATTTCGACCGCGCGGCGGTAATGAAATTCCGACGCGGCATATTCCTGCCGGTTGTAGTGGACGGTTCCCAGATTAATATGTGCTGCGGCGTGGTCCGGCTCAATCTCCAGCACCCGTTGGTAAGCGTCGATGGCTTCCAGCTGCCGGTCGGGCTCTTCTTCGAGGGCGATGCCGCGCGAAAATAGCTCGGAAACCTGAGCGTCCGCCTGGAGTTCCTTCATCCGATCTTTGGATTGCATGCGGTCTTTACTCTGCATGCGCATAGGATCGGCGGCGCGGCTCTCGCGAGCATCGGAAAGGTCGGTTGCGGAGGAGTCGCGCGAGGCGAAATCCATAACAAACTGCCCTGAGACCGGCTCCACCACTTGCCCTTGATGCCGGAAGGCAACGCGCGAGCCTCGCGAAAACGCAGTGGCTTCCAGAAGAGGATTGCTCATGCCAGAAACCTGCTGCTGCATGGCTTCCAGCGATTGCCGGATGACGGCAGGGCGCACGCGCTTACCGCAAAGTTCGTGAATTTTCTTGATCTGGATTAGGTCGGCGAAAGAGTAGTTCTCACTGGACGCAACCAACCCCGAGCGCTCCCACGACGACAACTGCCGCGCCGTGATGCGCAGAATGCGAAGCAAATCAGCTCGGGTATAGGACTCCATAGTGTCGAGGGTATTACTCATCTAATTATCAAAAGAATAGCGCAAGGTTGCAAGTAGGAAAACGGGGGATACCTGTGGATTTGTGGAAAAGTACCGGGAAAGTCCACATGTCGCGGAAATGGTGCAGGGGGGATCACGCATTTGGGTTGCAACGGACAAGGAGGTTCTGATGGTTGCGAAGAAATCTTCGGTAGTGTTGAATTGGGTGTTGGACCAGAACTCGTAACGCTCAATGGCTGATATTAATCTGACTCAATCTGAAGCTGATGCGCTCATAGCTTTAGAAAAGCAGCGCGTTGATAATAAGGAATGGCAGTTCGCCGCGCCAGGAGAAAGGTTGGCCATTCCTTTGCTTTCGCTCGACAAGCGGGAGAGTTTTTTCCTCGATGTTACGCGAGCCCAGATTAAGCTCACGAAAGCTACTTATCAAAACCGGGCTAGACAGGCGGTCATTCTGATGCGACTTGATATCGACGGACCGCCCCACCGAAATCCTGATGGAGAAGAGATCCCGTGCCCCCACCTGCATACGTATCGCGAGGGGTACGGAGATAAGTGGGCTGTTCCGGCTCCCGCGAATATCTACTTTAATACGAAGAATTTACTCGAAAGTCTTGAGGCTTTCATGAGTCATTGCAACATTACGACACCGCCGCGCTTCCAGTTGGGGCTTTTCTAATGTCCATCGTCAACGAGATCGAAAGGCTACTCAGCGATTACCGCGAGTGGCTGAAAGACAAAACATCTGTGCGAGATGTGAATGGTTCGTGGGCAGAGATCACGACTCCCTATCTGGATCGCCACAACGACTCTCTGCAGATCTATGCGCGGCGCGAAAACGGCGGTTTTATTCTTTCCGATGATAGCTACACGATTCACGATCTTGAAACGTCGGGCTGCAGCCTTAACACACAGAAGCGACAAGACCTTCTCAAGATGACACTCAATGGATTTGGAGTGAAATTGAATCAAGAGGCACTTGAGGTGCAGGCCTCCCCAGAGAACTTTCCGCTTCGGAAGCACAATCTCATTCAGGCGATGCTTGCCGTGAATGATCTCTTCTATCTGGCCAAACCAATGGTTGAGAGCCTGTTTTATGAGGATGTTGTTGCATGGCTGGACGCCAGCGAGGTTCGCTACATTCCGAAGGTTAAGTTCACTGGTACTAGTGGTTATGATCACCTCTTCGATTTTGTGATCCCGAAGTCCAAGAAGCAGCCGGAACGAGTGGTACAAGCGATCAACAGACCCTCGCGAGATAATGCCGAATCCTTCATTTACAAATGGAACGACACTCGCGATGTGCGACCTGCTGATTCCAAAGCATATGCGGTCTTAAACGATATGGAACAGCCGATCTCAGGCGGCGTGTTGGATGCATTCAAGAGCTATGCAATTCAACCGGTTGCATGGAGTACTAGAGCGGAAATATCTACGGAATTTGCAGCATAGGACAACCAGGTTCGCGTCCGTAAGATTTCAGTCGAAGTGGAAGTCGCCGACTCGTGGTGCCAGTATTACCCAGGTTACAAAGAACGTCGTGAACCTGGGGCACCTTGCTGCCCTGTATCGCAAACTCATCCTCACCGCCCGCCCACTAGCCGCGATCCGGCGTTGTAAGATGGGTTATGGTTGCTGGCGCGAAACTGACCTCGGAACAACTGTTGTACGAGGTTGAAGACTTGATTCGGATTGCACCCCCTTGGCTGACCATTCAAGAAGCAACCGAGGACAATTTTGACTGGCTTGGCCGCGCTGCGGCAGTAGTCCAATAGTGGGCACCGATCAAAACTGCGCAATTCACTCTCGCTCTAGATCAGCTGCAAGACATCACATTCGGCAGGGGACGCAAAGGTTTCCACTCCATAATGGTGTTGCTGCGAGAGCTAAAGCATCACTTGAGAATGCAAACAACGGGGCCAACAACAGTTGCCGTCCCACAAGGCAAGGTGTTCGAGTACTTCGAAGAAGTCCGCACGAAAATTGCAGAAGCAACGGAGGATGTTCTCTTCGTTGATCCGTATCTGGATGCAGACTTCGTTTCGCGTTATCTTCCCGGCGTCCGCGTGGGCGCTACGATAAGACTCCTGACGACCGACAAAAAATTAAAGACTCTAATACCCGCTGTTGATATGTTCGTTAAGCAAAATGGCGGCAGCATAGAAGTGCGCAATTCAAAGGACTTGCATGACCGATTTTTGTTCATTGATAGAACGAGTGGATACCAATCAGGCGCGTCATTCAAAGACGGGGCGTGAGCTGCGCCCGTAACCATCACGCAGGTCACAGACGCCTTTTGCGCATTGCTTCAAACGTATGAAGCTTTGTGGGCCAATGCGAAAGTGGAATGTGATACGGGAAACGTTATTCTTTGAGACTCCGGCTCGGTGCCCCGGGTTCGCGTCCGTTCTTTGGACGATAACCTGGGCTACGGGACACTCGCAAAGAAAATCAAGGTTTTAGGTTTCAGTTGGAGCGAAA
>JANXUC010000071.1 GCA_025352065.1 Acidobacteriaceae bacterium
GGAGCGTCGGCAAATGCTGCTGGCGGTGCAGTGTACGGACGATCTGGTGAGCGCGACGCATCCGGTGCGGATGGTGGCGGCGGTGGTGGCGCGGCTGGATTTGTCGCATTTTCGCGAGCCCATTCTGGCGCGGGAAGGAGATCCCAAGAGACTCGCCACGTTTAAGATCTTCCTGCTCGATGAGGCGTGGCTGTTCATCAAGAACGAGACGATCCGCAACTATGTAGTGCAGGCGCAAAAGACTTGGCGTAAACACAACGCAGCCATGATTCTTGCCACGCAATCCATTAAAGAGCTGGAGGAATCGGGGATGCTGGCGATAGTGGCCGAAAGTTGCCCGACAAAAGTCTTCCTCGCCAACCCTGAGATGAACCGCGAAGTCTACCGGGAGGCATTTCATCTCAACGACACGGAGCTCGACATTATCGGAGGCCTTATTCCGCCGGGCCAAATGCTGATTCGGAAAGCCCAGACCTCAAAGAAAGTGCAGTTGAACGTCGATTCACTTTCGCACTAGATGGCAACCAACAATGCCCGCGACAACCTCAAGAAGCGGGACTACTTCGACCGCTTCGGCTTTGCAGATGGGCTTCGCCATCTCGCTGAAGACTACCCATTCCAGCCGCGCACGCTGGCCGGATCAACCCCTACAAAGATTCATAAAGGAGAAGCGCTGTGAGACAACTGAGAGTTATCTTGAATTGCTTGTTAATCGTTTCCTCCATCGGCGTCGTGGCTCAAGATTCCGCACGCACGGTGCAGTATCACGCGCAGGATATCGTCCCAATCCGTGCCAAGCTGAAATATACAACCCTTATCGAACTGCCCACGACCGAAAAAATCATGGAGGCCGCCACTGGCGATAAACACTTCTGGATTGTGGATGGGTTGGCAACTTTTGTTTTGTACATCCAGCAAAGCAAGGCATCAGCTCCAACTTGAACCTCATTACGGACAAGGGCAACATCTACAGTTTCACACTGCAAGACATATCGGGCACCCCTGCCACCAGCCCTGATCTAAAGGTGATCGTCGAACCTGCCGACCGTTCCGCCATTGTGGCCGCGAGTAGTCCACCGCAGTTTGTGCCCGCTGCCCAACTCGAACAGTCCCGACAGCAACTTGCCGCGCTTCAATCGCATGTTCAACAGGCCGTTGACGAGTACAAGAGCGCCTATCCAACGCAGCTCAAGTTCGACTATGTCTACAAGGCGAATGAAGCCCCCTTCGATATCCAGTCGATCTATCACGACGACAAGTTCACCTACATCAAGACCAATGCGCCTGAAAAGTTCAGCGTGTATGAGATGAAGGACGGCAAGCCCAACCTCGTCACCTACGACCTCCGAGAAGGGACCTACATCATTCCGAAGATCATGAACAGCGGATATGTAGAGCTGGGCAAGAAGAAAATGGAATTCACACGCAAGGGATAGCCGCCATGACCGAAAACATCTTTACTTCCCGTACCGACGCGCAGACCGAGCGCCAAGGCGATCCCACGTTGCGTCGCAACCTGGAACTGCCAAAAGGAGTCTTGCGGAAAAACCTCAAGACCTTCGTTTATCTGGGTGCGGCAATGCTTGTGATTGTGGCGGCGCTCTTCAGTTCGTCTGGAAAGAAGACGCCCGCGCAACAGGCCGGCGCGAAAGGCCAACCGCCGCAACCGACGTTGCAGGATAACACCGATAGCAACGTGCAGGAGTTGAAGAATCAGATCCAGGCCGAACGTCAGAAGGAGCGGCAGGCAACAATGGCCGCTGCCGCAATGGGAGATCCGGCGCTCGCGTCTACGACGCCCGCGCAGCGGACAGCCGCCGCAGCCTATGGTCCGACCGGCGTTGCCGCCTGTGTTCCGGGCCAGGCCTGCTCGCAATTGCAGCAGGGTGACATGCAGATGCAACTCACGCCCGTACAACAATCGTGATTTCTTGAACTCTTTCCCGAATTTCGACCAGCTGCGCTGCGCCTGTCTTCGGGTGAGTTTCGACCTTGCGGCGTTCCGCCCATTGGTACGCCTCATCGTGGTGATTCACGTAGCACAACAACAAACTCGTTCCCGTCTTGTGGACAATCAGCCGAACATCCCGACTCACGCGAATCGACCAGAAGTTCGGGTCTTTCGCCTTCGCTAACTTGTGGAATTGCAAACTCGGTTGACTTGGATTCAACTGCAGGTCAAAGGCAGCGGTCTTCACGGCCTTCTGCTCTTCGCCCGTGAGTCTGGCCAGGCTGTCGGTAAACGTGTCCGCAATCCGAAATTCCATCAGTTCACTCGAAATACCTTCATCACTTCGTCGCCAAGATGGTTGATGACTTTCACCGCGATTCGGCCGGACTCGGGCTTATCAAAGGGACGTGATGTATCACTATGGAGCGTGGCCCAGGCTTCTTCATTTATCTCGGCCTTAAGCGTCGTCTTGAGCGACTTGTACGGGTCGTTCGCACCCAAAAAATAGGCATGGCGGACGAAGAAGCTCTCTTCGTTATAGTCGGTGTCAATGAACCAACAGGCGATCCCTTCGGCCCCGTCACTTCGTACTTCTCCGGTATTGGGGTGAAACACATCCACGCCTTTGACTTTGACTTGCACCTGCCCGTCTTTTGCTTTGATGATGTCGATATCCGGCTCTCCGAAGATCACGAACAGGTTCCCCTTGCCGGTGTTTTTCAAATCGTCAGCCATGTGCAAGTCGGCATTCATACGAGCCTTCAGTACTGGAATCCGGCCAAGCTTGTTGAATTCCGCGGAGTGCGCGTCGTAGTTGAACGCACAGGTGATCAGCACGTCAAAAGCGGCATCGCCAGCTTCGCGTGCGGCAGCAACCAAGTCGGGTCGAGAAACCGTTCCAAACTCAGGACCAATAAAGATCGCCGCCCGTTTCTCTGATTTGGCGTCGCCTTCGAAATACTTTCCTTCTGCGCACACGAAGTACCCTGGCCACGGCGTAATCGACGAGAAGGAAATCTTGTCTTCCTTGTGTGCCTGTTGGACACCAGCGGTCTTGAGGTTCTCCAGAATCATCTGCACAAAGTCAGATTCATCTTTGCGGTCGCTCTTCGGCTGGCCGTCAATCCATTCACCGTCTTCGTCTACCGAGATCACTCGGTGCGGCGAGAGGCTTTCGACCGTAAACGGTCCGGCCACTCGAACCTTCTTATTGTCTTCATAAGGCCTATCGTAGAGGTATTCGAACTCTGCCTTGGCAGCGATGGAGGCATCGACTGCTTTCTCCCGAGCGCTTCGTTGCTTCGACCACTCAGCGTGAATCTCCTGGGATTCCTTGTTCCACTTCTCATCGGCATCACGGGGAATCTCCCACTCTTCCCATTTAGCCTTGAGAGCCACATTCAGCTTGCGTCGCAGAGGTTCCAGCACGGCTTGGTATCCATCCCAAATCACATCGAGTTCGGCGTTGTTCGCAATGGACTTGAGGGTAACGTGTGGCACTCTCTCGTATACGAATCCTTGCCGAATGTTCCCTTGGGTCGGAGCTTCAGATCGGGCGGTCCTCGACGCCGCACCTTCTCTTATCTGGCCGTCGCGGCTGTCAGCAAGCACGTAGAAAGGGTATCGAGCCCCCATGATGCGGGCACGGGCGAGCGCAAGCGCTACACGGGATGTATCAACCGTAATCCATCTACGGCCCCATTGTTCGGCAACATAAGCGGTTGTTCCGGAGCCACACGTGGGATCAAGGACAAGATCCCCTGGGTCGGTGGTCATCAGGACGCAACGTTCAATCAGCTTCGGGCTTGTCTGAACGACGTAAACCTTATCCATAGCAAACCCGCTTACGCCGGTGTCAGTCCACTGGTTATTGATCGTTGAAACCGGATCATCCCGGAGGAAACCCACGTAACGGACACTTTTCCCGATTGCCATCAACCGGCCTGCTTTTTTCAGTCGTTCACGTCCGTCGGGACTGTGCGTCCAATACCGTCCTTCTGGAGGCAGAAATTTTCGGCCTTCAAAATCAAACTCAATACGACCTAGGCTGTACGGCTTATTACTGGAAATGTCGGAGCTCCGAAAAGGTAGGCCAACGACGTCCGCCATCCCAGAAGATATCTCGCTATCCGTCATTCGACGGCGATTCCCATTGGGTTCCTGAACCAGGTAGTATTGACCGATTTCCTCAAACCCAACACCCTTGGACCTAAACAGGCGTCTGAACTTTACGGCGTTTGCGCTCTTGGCATACCAAAGAATCGTGTCGAACAGTGCCGGAAGCAATGCATCCGTTTGTCCAGCCGTCTTGGTAGAAGCGATCTGTGCGACGAAATTTGCATCCCCGAAGACCTCGTCCAAGACCGTGCGGATGCGATGGACATTTTCATCTCCAATCTGGACGAAGATTGAACCGCTATCGGCAAGCAGGTCGCGAGCTGACCTGACCGGGGAAATTTGTACCAGGTGGAATGAGAGAGAATCCACTTGGAGGAACAACGGGTCATGCCAATCAAGAGGTACAAGCCAGAGCAAATCGTGACGATGCTGCGACAGATTGAAGTCAGCATCGCGAACGGAAAAACCACCCCACAAGCCTGCAAAGAAGCCGAGATCACCATCCAGATGTCCTACCGCTGGCGGAAGGAATACGGGGGTTTGAAGATGGACCAGGCGAAGCGGCTGAAGGACCTGGAAAAGGAGAACGGCAAGTTGAAACGGTTGGTGGCGGAGCTGGCGCTGGGTAAACAGATTTTGAAGGATATTGCGGAGGGAAACTTCTAAGCCCGGAGCGACGTCGGTACGCCGTGGAGCATGCCCGCGAGCAGTATGAAGTCAGTGAGCGGCGGGCGGGCCGCGTGGTGCGGCAATGGCGAGGGACACAACGCTACTTGCCGCTGCGGCGCACGGACGAAGATCATCTGACGCAGGCGATCCTGGCCCTGGGCGTGAAGTATGGGCGGTACGGCTATCGGCGCATCACGGCGCTGTTGCAGCATGCGGGGTGGCCGGTGGGAAAGGATCGAGTGCAGCGGATCTGGCGACGCGAAGGGCTGAGGTACCGCGGAAACAGCGGGCGCGAGGGCGGTTGTGGCTGGGCGATGGTTCGTGTGTACGATTGCGTCCGGAGCGTGCGAATCATGTGTGGAGCTACGATTTTGTGAAAGCGAGGACGCACGATGGACGAGCGCTGCGCATTTTGGTGGTGATCGATGAGTATACGCGGGAGTGTTTGGCGCGGCGGGTGGCGCGGCGTCTGGGGAGTTTGCAGGTGATCGAAACGTTGGCGGATGTGATGTTGGAGCGAGGGATTCCGGAGCACATTCGGTCCGACAATGGGCCGGAGTTCATTGCC
>JANXUC010000126.1 GCA_025352065.1 Acidobacteriaceae bacterium
TCAGCACGGTCAAAGCGCGCTGCACGCCAATCTCACCAGGAAGAATGGGGTCTTCATTCTCGATGCTCAGGATGCCCTTGTAGCCAACCTCCATGTAAGTGCGGACAATTTCTTTCCAAGTGTTCGCGCTATGCCCGTATCCAACCGAACGGAACGTCTCAGAAGCAAGCGGAAGGTCTTCCTTATCAAACGCAAAGTTCAGCACGCCATATTTGGCGACGTTGTCCTTATACAAAACAGTGTCTTTCATATGGGCGTGGAACAGGGCACCATCTTTGCCTAGCAACCGAATCACTTCTAACGGATCGCAACCTTGCCAGAACAAGTGGCTCAAATCGCAATTGGCACCAATTTCTTCGCCAACGGCCGCGCGCAGCTTCAGCAAGGTCATCGGGTTGTAGACCACGAAACCGGGGTGCATTTCAAGCGCCAGCTTGTGGATTCCGTGTGAGCGCGCGAATTTCGCAGCTTCTTTCCAGTAAGGAATTACACGCTCTTTCCATTGCCAGTCCAGAATCTGCGCAAACTCCGGTGGCCAGCGGTAGGTCGCCCAGTTGGGCATGGTGTCGGTAGCGTTGCCGCCGGGGCAACCCGAAAACCCAACAATCACTTCCACCTCCAAGCGTTCTGCCAAAAGAACAGTACGACGGAAAGTCTCTGCGTCGCGCTGTGCGATTTTCGCATCCGGATGCACAGGGTTGCCGTGACAACTCAGCGTGGCAACTCGAATATTCTTGTCTTCAAATTTCTTTTTCCAGGCACGGGCCTTCGCAGGATCATCCAACATCGACTGGACGGGGCAATGCTTACTTTCGGGATAACCGCCGGTGCCGATCTCGACCGCTTCGATGCCCCAAGCAGCAAATTTTTCGATCATTTCGTCCAAAGGCCAATCCGGAAACGCGGGATCGAAAACGCCAATCGGAATCTTGCGCTGCACGGATGCAGGCACTGGAGCTTCTTGCGGAGCTTCCGCGCTAGCAGATACAGCGGAAGCGGCAACCAACGCGGGTGCCGATAGAGATGCCGCCAGTGCTCCACCGGCGGTCTTCAGAAATGTACGACGCTCAGGCAAATCGGGAACAGCGTTGCGGTCCATGCTCACTCGGCTCTCCGTCCAGTCTTGGAATCGCCCTGTCGCCACAAACTGTGGGCGGCTATATTATATGGCCAATCAAAGAGCTAAGGGTGAGTTAAAACTAGCGGTTAACCTGCATGAGGTAAACTATCGTCGCTGCAACTACAAAGCAGGAAAGTTTCGCTGAATTGGAGCGTGAATGAATTTCTTCCGAGGCACTTTGTGGCAGCTCTCGCGGCCATCCCGAAACACAAGCATCTTTTTCTTTGCGTTTATCGCAATCGCGCCCAACGCTCTCGCATCTCCGTCGAACCCTATTCAGCTCTCCGTCGATGCTACGGATGCCTCCCGCAATATTTTCCACGCGCGCCTGACGATTCCCGCAAATCCAGGAGACCTGACCCTGGTCTATCCAAAATGGATTCCGGGAAACCATCGTCCTAGCGGCCCGATCGCAAATCTGACCGGGTTGCACTTCGAAGCCGCCGGAAAGCCCATCGCATGGGAGCGTGACACCCTCGACATGTATGCCTTCCACCTGCGAGTTCCCGAGGGTGCACGCGAAATTGTGGCCTCCCTGGATGCCATTACCGCAGACAGCGCTGGGGCGGGCGGCGCGGCAGCTTCGTCACAGCTTCTTGATCTCAACTGGAATCAAATTGTTCTGTATCCGCAAAACACTAATTCAGACGAGCTGCAAATAAAGCCCAGCATCCATCTGCCATTGGGCTGGAAATTCGGCAGCGCACTTAACGTGGCGCGTCAGGAACAGGGTAACGTGCAGTTTGAGCCAGTTTCTCTGACTGCGCTGGTGGATTCGCCGCTTATCGCCGGAGCGCACTACCGGCAAATGCTGCTTTCCAAGCCAGGAGAAAGCCCCGCTCACTATTTGGATATCGTCGCCGAGACCGAGGCTGCGCTGGAAATGAGT
Organism: Acidobacteriaceae bacterium; assembly: GCA_025352065.1. Taxonomy (GTDB): domain Bacteria; phylum Acidobacteriota; class Terriglobia; order Terriglobales; family Acidobacteriaceae; genus JANXUC01. The sequence continues at coordinate 2,010 of JANXUC010000126.1, forward strand.
GATCACGATGCCGCCAGTTACAGGCAGTTGGTGTCGGAAGCGAACGCACTATTCGGCGCTCGACACTATCGCCAATATCACTTCCTTTACACGCTGAGCGACGAAGTTGGTCATCACGGGCTGGAACATCACGAATCCAGCGACAACGCGGTCGGCGAGCGCACGCTGCTTGAACCTGATCTCGATAAAGCGGAGGCCAGCCTTCTGCCGCACGAATTCACGCATTCATGGAATGGAAAATATCGCCGTCCAGCCGGACTCGCGACTCGCAACTACCAGGACCCTATGATCGGCGACCTGCTGTGGGTCTACGAAGGACTCACTGAATATCTGGGCGACGTGCTCACGGCTCGTAGCGGCCTATGGACTCAAGAGGAATACCGTGAAGCGTTGGCAGAAACCGCCGCCAGCCTCGATCATCGCACTGGACGAACCTGGCGACCATTGCAGGATACCGCTCGGTCCGTGCAGATTCTGCGCATGGTTGGCCCCGAGTGGGGCAGTTGGCGCCGAGGCCTCGACTACTATCCTGAGGGAGAGCTGATCTGGCTGGAAGTGGATACGCGTATCCGCCAACTGACCCAAGGCAAGCGTTCTCTCGATGATTTCTGCCACAAATTTCACGGCGGGCAAGACAGCTCGCCTCGGGTTGTCCTCTATACTTTTGAAGATGTAGTGCATACATTGAACGACGTTGCACCGTTTGATTGGGCCAGCATGCTGCGCGAGCGTCTGAACACGACGCAACCCCGTGCCCCACTCGGCGGAATTGAGAACGGAGGCTGGAAACTAGTTTACGATGCCCATCCCAACACATTCACGGGTTTGAGCGAAAAGGCAAATAAAACCACGGACCTCAGCTTTTCCCTCGGATTCTGGGTACGTAAAGAAGGAGAAATCGGCGACGTCATACCCGGCTCTCCTGCCTATGCTGCAGGTCTTGGCCCAGGAATGAAGCTCATTGCGGTCAATGGCCGGCATTGGTCCGGCGGACTTCTAAAGGAAGCGCTTCGGACTGCACAGACCCAACATCAGCCGATTGAACTGATCGTAGAAAACAAAGAGCACATTGGAACCTACTCCATTGCTTACTTTGATGGGGAACGGTATCCGCACTTGCAGCGAGTAGAAAGCTCGCCTGATTTGTTGACACCGATCCTTGCAGCTCGCGCCGCACTGCCAATGCGCTAGATTCGACGAATATGGAACACCTAAATCGACTTCAACCTATGCGAAATACTTGTTTGCCCGCCGTGCTTTTTTCGACCTTGTTGGTGGTAGCACAAAACAGCGAAGCTCCGATTCTGATGTCTCACAACAAAGTCGACGGACCACTCGGAGGCCAACATCGCACAGAAGACTTGCAGGTTTTTGCTAACGGTCGCGTCTTATTTGCGGAGGAAGGAACAACGGCTCTCGGAAGCCATTCCACGCAAGCTACACGGAACAAATAGATGCAGTCGAAGTGACCCATTTAGCTGCACTTCTTGGGAGTCGCGCAGCCCGTTCCCTCCCCAGGAAGATTCCAAGCAAGACCAGGCCCATAGACTTCTTCTGGCAGGTATCTCTATAGTGTTGGCCGCGGCAACGGGTCACAAAAAATAGACGGGGAGAACTTCTATCCCTTCGGGACGACACTCGCACCCTTACCCCAAGACGATCATTGGACTTGGATGCACTGTTCAGAGCATCCAGATGAAAGCGGCTAAACGGACGCAACCGAGCGCCGAAGACAGCTGGTGTAAGAAGCTGTTGGCCGCGCAATAAAACGCCAGCGCCCGCAGACGAAGTTCCCCACTAGCGCGCTCAACTATAATTTGAGCAATGACCTTGAGCAGCGAAAGACCCACGCGATTCGCAACCGGATTGGCCCTTGTTCTCGCGATCACTATATTTCCAGCTGCGCGGGCACACGCTCAGTTGCGGCCTTCCGGCCCTGTTCCCCTTGCCCCCCTCCCCCACTTCGAAGACATCGCCAAATCCGCAGGCGTGATCGTGCCTCACATTTCCTCGGCCGACAAGCGATACATCGTGGAATCCACCAGCGGTGGCGCGGGTCTGATCGATTGCGATGGCGACGGTAAGCTCGACATTATTCTGGTCAACGGTTCGACGGTTGAACGCTACCGAAAGACTGGCGGCGACCCTATGATCACTCTGTACCATCAAGATTCCGACCTGAAATTCAGCGACATTACGCTGTCTGCCGGACTCATACGCAAGGGCTGGGGCATGGGTGTGGCCGTAGCGGACTACGACAACGATGGCCTGCCGGACATCTACGTCACGGGCTACGGCGGAAACGCGCTGTATCACAATCTGGGCAATTGCAAGTTTGAAGACGTCACCGATAAAGCCGGACTAGCTGTAGGAGGCTTCAGTGCTGGTGCAGCCTGGGGAGACTATGATCGCGACGGCCGCGTCGATCTCTTCGTCTCCCGCTACGTTCACGTCGATATGGATAAGTTGCCCGAGCTGGGCAGCGATGAAAAGTTCTGCCGTTACAGAAACGTCTTTGTACAATGCGGGCCGTGGGGCATGGTGGGTGAATCGGATTTTCTATTCCACAATCGTGGAGATGGGACGTTTGAAGATGTTTCCAAGAAAGCGGGGGTCGACGACTCCAACCACTACTACGGTCTGGGAGCGATGTGGGGTGACTACGACGACGATGGCTGGCCTGACCTCTACGTCGCCAATGATGCCGGACCTAACTACCTTTACCGCAATAAGCACGACGGCACGTTCGAAGAAACCGGATTGATGGAAGGTGCCGACCTCAGCCGTGATGGCCAGGAACAAGGCTCGATGGGCGTCGACTTCGGCGACTACAACAACGAAGGTCACCTGAGCATAGTGGTCACCAATTTTGCGGATCAATCCGACACCCTGTACCACAACCAGGGATCACAGGGTTTCACGGACGCCAGTTGGAGTTCCCGGATTGCACAGCCCAGCCGCCCATACGTGGGTTGGGGTACTTCATTTTTTGACATGGACAACGATGGATGGCCAGACTTGCTGGTCGTCAACGGACACGTCTACCCGCAGATGGAAACCATTCCCGGCGAATCCCGTTACAACCAGCCCATGCTCATGTTCCATAACATGCACAACGGCACGTTCGACGAAGTAAGCGCCAGCACTGGATTGGCTACGCTTCCGCTCAAGTCACGGCGCGGCGCGGCTTTTGGCGACATCAACAATGACGGTTGTATTGATGTCGTGATTCTGAACGTAGGCGAGCCGCCGACGCTGCTGCTAAATCATTGCGATCCCGCAAACCATCGCGTCACATTCAACCTGCTGGGCGCCAAGAGCAACCGCCTCGCCATTGGCGCACGGGTTACGGTAAAGACCGCGAAGATCACCCAAATGCAAGAAGTGCGCAGCGGATCGAGTTATCTATCGCAGAATGACCTGCGACTGCATTTTGGATTGGCCGCGGAGGATAAGATCAGTGAGGTTGGGATTCGCTGGCCAAACGGCCAGACGGAAGTCTTGAAAGATCTCGCCGCCGACTTCATCTATACCGTAAAGGAAGGCAGCGGAGTCCAGCAGAGGATACCGTTCGCACCGGTCAAGTAAGACTAACCTCCGGCGCGACTCGCTTCGGCCATTTGTTTTTTGTCCGCGGCGGCTTGTTTCGCTTCCCCTCTAGCTTCGGCCGTCAGGTCGCGCATTCCGAACTGGATGCCCAACTTCTTGAGGAAGTCGTACGGAGGGATGCCGCCCGCGAAAATCCAAACGAAATCGTTGGGCAACTCGCGCTGGGTACCTTGCACATCCAGCAGGACCGAATCCGGACGGAACTCCACAGGGCTGGAATTGAATAAGACTTCGACTTTCCCGCTGCGAATGCATTCTTCAATGCGTTTTGTGTTGCGATCTTTGATGCGGCTGAACTGGCCCTGCCGGTAAGACATCGTTACTTTGTTCCCAACCTGCTCCGCCAGGCCCATCGCCGCTTCTACAGCACTGTCGCCGCCACCTACCACGAGGATCTTTTTGTTGACATAGTGGTCCGCCTCAATCAAGCGGTACATCACCTTCCCAAGTTCCTCACCCGGAACACCCAGCTTGCGAGGAGTTCCCGCCTTTCCGACGGCGACGATTACAGCTCTGGCACGATATTGGTTACTGGCGGATTTCACCGAAAAGACGCCATCTTCGCCTTTGCGAATATCCTCGACTTTTTCGTTGGTTACGCAGTTAAAATCGGCGCGGTTCAAGACCGTATCCCAGAAGGCCAACAAAGCCTCTTTCGAAAGCTCTCTCTTGTCGAACTTTCCATACATGGGAAATTGCACGGGACTCGTCATTACCAGTTTCTGCCGTGGATACTTTACCACCGTCCCGCCGATTTCATCCTGTTCCAAAGTTATGTAGCTGAGCTTATTTTCAATGGCTCGTAAAGAAGCACTGATGCCAGCGGGGCCCGCGCCTACGATTAGAACATCGGAGACTCCGGGCTGCGCTGTGGAACCTGCGGCCTTCAAACGCTGAACAATATTGTCGACGCAGTCGCGACCCTGGTTGATGGCGTTTTTGATGAGTGCCAGACCGCCGAGTTCCCCAACAATAAAGAGATTCTCAATGCTGGTCTCGTACTCCGGCGTCAGGAAGGGCATGTCCGCACCCATGCTTGGAGTAGCCAGAACCATGGTGATCGCGCCGACCGGACATTCCTCCGCGCACAGCGAATGCCCAATGCACTTGTATCCATTGACGATCGCGGCCTTCCCTGCCAGCATCACCAACACGTCGCCCTCGGGACACACCATGGTGCAAGAGGCGCAACCGATGCAATAGGTCGTATCAATATGAGGGTGTTGTGAACGTGGGCCTTCGGAAAAAAGCTTCCCCCTCTCCGCAGCCTTGCGCGCCTGTTCTTCGCGCTCTTTCAGACTCTTAAGGTAGCCGCGCAAGAAGAACGATCCTATAACGGCGGCAACCAGCAGTGCGATCAACGTGTCCATGAGTGAGGGCTCGAAAGCAATCTCAAGATGTTAGTGCAGCCATGGCAAATATCCCATCGAAATTACGACGCCAATATGAATCAAAGCCAGGAAAGCGAATGTGTAGCTAAACGGTTTGTGAATCACGTGCCACAAATGGAACACCTGCTCGGATCGAGAGAGAAAGAGCACTCGCTTGGAAAGTTTCGCTTGTTCCCGAGCGGAGGCGATAACTCGCTCCACATCCTGATTGCTGGTCGCGCGGAATCCCCCCAGAGTGGCAATAATCTGACCGAAACCAAGCGCATGGCGGCGCAGGCGCGCGATCCGAATCACACGTAGGAAATCCAACAGAATCATCTCCGCCAATGCGACAACCATGGGCATACTTTGCACTCGACCGGCACCGGGAAGCCGCAGAACCAGATCAAGATCCTGCTTGCGCAACAACTTTTGGTCGGCGAGTTGTGCCGCGAACTTGTCTTGCTCGTCCTGCAATTCCCTCATGGAGACTTCGGCGGTATTCAAGCTGCGCGGAATCTGACCATAAACGTAACGGCCAATCACACCGGAAGCCGCCACCGCTGCCATGATCCAAAAGGCGACTCCGGCGAATCCATGGAATTTAAAGGAAGCGTGAAACGCAACTACAAAAGGCGCTGCCAGACCCATCATGACGTGGATATCCAGCCAGTGGCGCGTGTTGCCGATCTTACCCAGCCAAGTCCAATGCTTGCGCAATGGGTAGAGAAAAATGGCGCAAAACAGAAAAAACCCAAACACGCCCAAATACAAACCGACTGGTCCACTCGGCCGCAGCAGGTGATGCTTCTCCGAAAAGGGCCTGTCTTCCACGCCTAGCCTGTAATAGTTGAAGCCGTAAACCGACAAAGCGATCAGAAATGTTATGGCAGTGGCATACAGAGCGTTGAGGCGAAAACGATGTCCACGCTCGAAATCTTTCGAGCCGGGCTTCGGAGTGATGGTCCTGACTTGGGCTACTGCGCTACCTGCGCTCATTGTGGTTTCTCGTACGCTTTTTGTTCTCCAGCCGCGGCATCCGCACCCGGCGTTGGTCCTTTGACAGCTTCTTCCGTGTCCACCGAGAATCGTTTATAGTCGGCGAAACGATGGGTATTCCGCCAGTGCTGGCGCTGTGTTGCTACCTCTATCGTAGCTTCATTTGGCATCCACCAGGCCGTCGAAGAGCCCTTAAAGGTTACCGCGGTGTACTTCACTTCGCTGTGCATGGAGTGCAGACCTACGTCATCCATCCCGCCAGGAATGTCGGCCACCGCCCGCAGCAGGTTCCCATTCTTCTTGTCCACCCAGGCCATGCCTGCAAGCTCGACTGGGTAGTCTCGACCGCGCAACATTAACGCCATCGGAGACCGTGTCCCTGCAATGTGGTGGAAGCCGATCTTCATGGCCGGGTGCCCAGTCACCACTTCTTCGCCCTCGTCTGTGAACTCGAAACTGTCCTGGTAGTAAGGATGAAATACGAGGAAAAGTGTCGCGAAGCCGTTGGTGATCAGCAACGGAATCTTTTTCTTGTTCTTGGCATGAGGCGCATCTTTGTCTTCGTAACGCGATTCGTCGAGAGTCAGCTCGCCGCCGGTATTCGCCAGAATTACCAGATAGTCGTAGTCCGACTGGTCTTTAAATTCCACTCGTCCGTTGTCACTCAGTTTTTCCTGGAGAACGTGTTCCGTACACTTCACCTGCGAAAATTGATCGAGAAAGTCGGAAACATGCTTCGCGGTCTGGTCGAGCAATGCCTGCGGAGGTGGGTTCCCGGCGTGAGCCGCGAAGCCCATACTCAACACGCCAAACAGGAACACCCCGCGGAGAAGAATAGAGCAATAATCCGTCATTATTTCTTCTCCCGGTTGTCAAAACGATAGCCCAACCCGAAAAACCATTGATCGTAGTTCTGGATATTTCCGCGATTGGCCGTGAAGCCGCCTTGCAGCAAGTAGTGCCGCGAAATGTTCATGTCAAACGTGGAATTGATGAATTTGGTGTTGGTGTCGCCTCCAATCGGCGAAAGAAAGGATTGCTTCCCAAGCTGCACTTCAAGCCGCGAACCTTCCATCAGACTCCGCGACACCGAAACGGACTCATAGGAGCCTGCGCCGAAAGCACTGTCGAACTTCGAGTAGTGCATGTCGCTGCGCAGGCCTGTATGGAATATCTGGTTCCAAAGAACTCCGTAAGTTTGATTCAGCGAATTCTTCTTGTCCCCTGAGCGTGCGCTTTCACCCAACGTGGTGTACAGAGTCACGTTCTTGATCACTTCTGCGCGCACCCCAAAACTCACGCCTTGGAAGAGGTACTTCTCCAAAAGCACCAGGGGGATGCTGGGATCGAAGGCGGGCACATCGCGAAAGTAGTTGTAGTTCGCGTCAAAAGAAAGGCGCGAGACGGGTTGCACCCGGAACGTCAGAAACGCCCGGGAGAGGCCTGCTCCGGGACCTGCCGTCGCGGGGATCGCCGGATTGGGCGGTTTCGCCGGAACCGCCGGAGTTCCCGGAGGATTATCCGCCTGCGCCGCCGAATACAGCGAAAGCAGTCGCTTATACGAGAAGCTGTTTTCAAAGAAGACGAAAGGCCGGTCAAACTGCCCGTTTAGCGTAGCCGCAGCTCCACCCGTCGTGCTGAAATAGTGGAAGCTTTCGTAGCTGCCACCTTCGAAATTCACAAAGCTGCCCGCAACGCGGCGCCCCGGCGCGTAGTTCCACGAAGTTGGATCGGGTGTTGAACCGCCAAAGAAACCGGCGGTTGCGTTGTGTCCGAAGCGCCGTCCAAGGTAACCGCCGTCCAGGGTATCCAGACTCGTAGCATAGGGTAGAAACAGACGGCCAATCCCCGCGACCCACGCTGACTGCGGATTCTGATAGGACAAGCTGATTTGGTATGTCCGATTAATCAGGTCCTGCAGTGTGGGCTGACCCTTGGAGGATCTCTGCGTCATGCGTCCGCGCCAGAAGCCGTTTAAGTTCCAGAACGTACCGCCAATACGCGTGATGTCGGCCCGCGTGGAGAATCCAACTTGCGAGCTCGTCAGACCGGCGCTGCCGTGATCCATGATGCCGCCGTAATCAATTCCTGCGCGTAAGCGCGTGCGGTTGACAGACGGCTGCGGCGGGCGCGGCAATTCGGCGCGAACTTCTTCATCCAACGGATCGCCTTCGGTAAAGCTCAGCACCATGGGATATTTACGCGTGCTGCTCAGCGTGCGCTTGGTGATGAGCGCGGCATCGTCCTCCGCCGAAAGATAAGCCAGATCACCGGGCTTCACTGGCCGTTTAGGAGATTTGATTTCCGTCACCGCCGACGTCTCCGCCACTGAAACAACTTCCAGCTCCGCCAGCACACGCGGATCGGGAGCCTCGGGGTTGTCCGAAGTCGCCTTGATACTGTCGTCGCGGACCACCAGCTTCATGCCTTCAGTAAGTCCAGAACTGCGTCCGCCGTCGAGATATGCGGCTCCTGCGGCAACGTGTTTCACTTTGAAGGCGGTCGTAGGGCTGGTTCCCTCAATGATTTTTCCGGCTTCCACGGCTGCCGCCAAATCAGGCGACAGCGTGCTGTCGGCACCCGCAGGCTCGCTGGGAGATGCAGCCATGGTCGGGGGTGTACTGGTCGATGCGCTGGCAATATTGGGCGCAGCTGGCGGCGCAGGCTCAGCCTTCGCAACTACTATCGCAGGCCTGTCGGTTCCTTGCGCTGCCTTCGGCGGAGGTAACGGAGAAACCGCAACCAAAGCAGGCGGCGCAGACGGCGTCCGCGCCAGACTCTTGGCTGCCATCGCGATTTGCGTGCTGTCTGGCGCGGTCGGAGGCGTAACTGCGGCTGCAGACGAGGCCCCGATTGCCGACGTGCCCGACGGGAACGACCCCGTCGAAGCGGCAGCCTTTACGTTCGATCCAGGCATCGGAATCGCCACGACACCTTCCGGCTTGACCACTGCAACTTCGGGGATGGCTCCTGCGGACGACGCTCCCGCGGTAACAGATGCGGTCGGGTAAACGGTCGTTGTTTCCTGGCTACCCACTTTCGGATGTTTGGCCGAGACCGTAGCATCTCCAAAAGTACCGGCTGTTCTTGAACCGGAGCTCGAACTCCCAGATCCGCCGGCACCCGGTTTCCATGCTGGCGGGTGATCCGTGGGTGCTGGAGGCAACGTTACTTGCCGGTCTGCTTGCACCGAAGGCAATTCTGGCTTCTTGCGGAACAGCCTCCCAAAAGGCGCCGTGGCGGCTGCGGCAGGCACCCTGTGTATCGGTTTGGCCGCAGCCTCTGCCTCTCCCGTGATCGTCAGTACAATCTTTTTCCCTTCCGCGCTTAGCGAGTAGGAATGCACTGCATCCAGATCGACGACAACGCGTGTAACCGGGGGACTTGCCGAATTCAACCCGAAACGTACAGCCTTAATCCCCAAGCTATTTACACCAATACGTCGCTGCCCCACCTCTGAGATGGTGCCCGGCAGGTCCAGCACCAAGCGGTCGGGATTTACGGCAGTAGTCAGCGAAGGCTGAACATCCGAAGTCAAGAAAATTTCCACGCGAACTTTATCCTGCTCCGCGTGGGCCTGGATATTTTGAATTTGAGCCGGTGCTCCGATCTGACCGGAAGTGCGCACAGCGGCCACAAGCAGAGCTGCCGCTAGCAACGTCCGAATTGGAAACAACCTCAACATACACTGGCCCTTCACAGGTCTAGATATCTGATCCACGAGTGGCGCAGCTCGGGAGGTGAAATGCGTGACGACGAAGATAGCGTAGGTTTTATCGAGTTAGCTCTAGCCTCCGCCCGATGCATTGGGATGACACTGGTAGCAGTGCGGACTGTCATACACGTACCCGTTCACACCCTGATGGTGCCCGTCGGTATTGGCTTTGTCGGCATGTTCATGGCAACCCAAGCACGAGAAGACCAAATAGTTTTGCGGATTCGTATGGCAGGTGTTGCATGTGGTCGCCCCGCCGTGTGTCTGCGAGAACCATGTGTGGTTGAAGGTTGCACCAAGCCAACTCGCCGTCGTATGGCAACTCTGGCAAGTCGTCGGGAAGCCAGCTGCGGCGTGGTTCGGATTCGTTGTGTTGTTGAAATCAGTCTGGTGGCAACTTACGCACGCCGTGTTCGTAATCTTGTAGTTACCGTTAATGTGGCACTGCGCACACGTCACTGATGTCGCGTGGAAGCCTGTCAGCGGCCATCCCGTTGTGGCGTGATCGAATTTGCCATTGGTCCAGATGACGGTGTCATGGCAAGTCTGGCAGGTGGTCGGGAATCCGGCTGCAATGTGGTCGACTGGTGTCTTGGCGTTGTTGTAGTCGGTCTGGTGACAGGTCGCACATGCCGTGCTCGTCAATTTGTAATTGTTGTTCACGTGGCATTGGACGCAAGGTGTCGTTGCATGTGTCCCCGTCAGCGCCCATCCCGTGCTGGCGTGATCGAATTTGCCATTGGTCCAAAGAACTGTGTCGTGGCAGCTCTCGCAAGTGGTAGGGAAGCCCAGCGCGACGTGGTCGATGGGTGTCTTCGCGTTGTTGTAGTCCGTTTGATGGCACGAGACGCAAGCCGTATTGGTGATTTTGTAGTTGCCGTTCACATGACATTGGATGCACTGCACGGTTGCATGGAAGCCCGTTAGCGCCCAACCGGTCGTGGCATGATCGAACTTGCCGGTCGTCCATACCACGGTGTCGTGACAGCTCTGGCAAGTTGTCGGGAAGCCCGACGCTATATGGTCAACCGGCGTCTTCGCGTTGTTGTAATCGGTCTGGTGGCACGTCACGCAGGCCGTGCTCGTCAGGTTGTAATTGTTATTCACGTGGCACTGAGCGCACTGCGTCGTCGCGTGCGTTCCAGTCAGTGCCCAGCCGGTCGTGGCATGATCGAACTTCCCAGTCGTCCACACAACAGTGTCATGGCAGCTCTGGCACGTCGTCGGGAAGCCTAACGCAATGTGATCCACCGGCGTCTTCGCGTTGTTGTAGTCCGTCTGGTGGCACGTCACGCAAGCGGTGCTCGTCAGGTTGTAGCTATTGTTCACATGGCACAGCGCGCAAGGCGTCGTTGCATGTGTCCCCGTCAGCGCCCATCCCGTAGTCGCGTGATCGAACTTCCCAGTCGTCCACACAACAGTGTCGTGGCAGCTCTGGCAAGTTGTGGGGAAGCCCAGCGCAATGTGGTCTATCGGCGTCTTCGCGTTGTTGTAGTCCGTCTGGTGGCACGTCACGCATGCCGTATTCGTCAGCTTGTAGTTATTGTTAATGTGGCATAGCGTGCAGGGCGTAGTCGCGTGCTTGCCTGTCAGCGGAAACCCTGTCGACGTGTGGTCGAACTTTCCGTTCGTCCATAGAACCGTATCGTGACAACCCTCGCAGGTCGTAGGGAAATTCAATCCGACGTGATCGATTGGCGTCTTGGCGCCGTCGTATGCCGCTTGGTGACACGACACGCACGCCGCAGTGGTCAGGTCGTAATTATTGTTGACATGGCATTGCGCGCAAGGCGTTGTGGCATGCGTTCCCGTCAAAGGAAAGCCCGTCGATGCGTGATTAAACGTCGCGTTCATCCAGTTCGTCGTATCATGACAGCCTTCGCACGTCGTCGGATAGCTGAGGGCGATGTGGTCCACCGGAGTTTTCGCGTTGTTGTAATTCGTCTGGTGGCAGGTCACACAGGCTGTGTTCGTCAGCTTGTAGTTGCTATTCACGTGACACAACGCGCAAGCCGTGGTCGCGTGGAAGCCCGTGAGCGCCCAGCCGGTCTTGGCGTGGTCGAACTTGCCGTTCATCCACAGCACAGTGTCGTGGCAGCTTTCGCACGTGGTCGGGAAACCGAGAGCCACGTGATCCACTGGCGTCTTCGCAGTGTCGTAAGCCGCCTGGTGGCAGGTCACGCACGCCGTGCTGGTCAATTTGTAGTTGTTATTGATATGGCACAGTGCGCACTGAAGAGGCGCATGCGCTCCGGTCAACGCAAAGCCCATCTTCGAGTGGTCAAACGTTGCGCCGCTCCAGTCGATCGTACTGTGGCAACCCTCACACGTTGTCGGCAAGCCCAGGGCAATGTGGTCGACCGGCGTCTTTGCATTGTTGTAGTCGGCCTGGTGGCAGGAGACGCAGGCCGTGCTGGTTAGATTGTAGTTGTTGTTGACGTGGCACTGAGTGCATGCTGTCGTCGCATGCTTACCCGTCAGAGCGAAGCCCACCAGCGAGTGATCAAATGTCGCGGGCTGCCAAGCAACCGTGGTGTGACAATTCTGGCAGGTCTGAGGAATGTTCAGGCCGACATGGTTGACTGGACTCACAGCCTTTTGATAGTCCGGCAAGTGACAAGTTATGCACGCTATACCTGCGAACTTCGAATGATCGAACTTCGCTCCTGCCCAGCTATTGATGTTATGGCATAAGGAGCAATCCGTTGGGAATTTGCCTGCGACGTGATCCGGCGCCTTGGTCTCCTGATACTGCGGAGCGTGGCAGGTGTAGCAATCCGTCGAGAGACCCTTGAATTGTCCGTTTGCCGCCTGTTTATGACACGAATCGCAATCCACCATCGCGTGTGCGCCAACCAGTGGAAAGCGGTTCTGGTGACTCTGAATCGACTTGATGTCGGTGTTCCAGCCCTTGACCGAGTGGCAGGACTCGCAGTTCGCGCCCATCTGCCCGCGATGAATATCCGCGTGGCAATCCGCGCACTTGCTGCCTACATTTGTAAAAACCGGCTTGGTGTGGCACGCGGCGCAAGCTACGTTGGTGTGCATCCCACGCAGCGGGTACTTCGTCTTGTTGTGATCGAATTCTGGGATCGAGCGGATCGGTTTCCATCCTGCCTGGGTATGGCAGTTTTGACAGGGAACGGCCAGCGCGCCATGCGGGCTCCTCGAACTGTCGTTCGTGGTGCCCCGCCCTGACGCGGGAGATCCAGTCATCAGGGAAGACAGTCCTAGCAGCATAACCGCTAGAACAATCGAAAGCGCTCTCTGCTGCACGTTGTCCCTCGAAGACAGATTGGACAGACAAGTTGTTTACAAATTTTTGACAATTCCGCGAGAACCAAGTCGTTCATCTTATGGAATGAGGTTCGAGCTTAGGTACTCGAAGATACTAGTTAGCAATTCTTCCCCCAATTAGGGTACTCGGAAGTGCAGCAGAATCAGAAGTTACGAGAGTGATGGCTCCGCGTGACCAAATGGCCAGTAGGCCAGCAAATTCAGGGCTTTCGGCTCATCAAACTGAGGCTTTTCGACACACACGACTGGGGCCTTTTGACTCAGACCAGCCAACCTTGGACGCGGCGATTTTTCCGGAGGCGCTCAGCCCAACATCGGGCACTGCGGGAAGCTTGGGCAGGAAAGACTCAGCTTCTGAAAATTATTCACGGTCCTAGTTGCCGAAATACACAGCAGCAGGAATCAGATTCCCTTCTTCGGCGGAGGAATATTCGCTCCGTGGCACGCCTCGCACTCCCTCGGCGTGGGCTTGTAGAAGCGCACAGGCTTGCCTGCCACTTCTTTCATCAGCTTGTGGCAATCGTTACAATGCACGTTGATGTGCGCTCCTTGAATTGAAAATGTCGTACGGAGCGTGTGATCGAAGATGGACGGCTTCCACTTCGCCACATTGTGGCAGCTGTCGCAGGCGGTCACTCTCTGCGATTCCGCAAACTGCCCACCGTGCACTTCATCATGGCAGTCCTCGCACTTAGTCGGAGCGGCACGGAAATCCACGTGAATCAGCTTGGTTTCTATCGTCGGCGGCTTATGGCACTCGCCGCATTCCACCGCCCGATGCGATCCCAGTAACGGGAACTTCGTTTTCGAATGGTCAAACTTCGACAGGTCGTTCCACGTTTTCGTGTTGTGGCACGCCACGCAGCCCAGCGCCTTCCCGTCGGCTCCAGCTTTCTCCATACGGTCTTTGAACTGGCCGTTGTGAATATCCTCATGGCAACTGGTACAAAGCAGCGGTTCCCACCGGAATAGCATGGTCGGCTTGGCGGAGGGCTTGTATCCCAGCTGGTTCGGCGCCACAGGATTGGCGCTGATAAAGCTGGCAGCCAGAGTCTCGCTCTCCTTATGGCAATCCTCGCAAGGAATCGCCATGTGACCGCCGGTCAACGGGAAGCGCGTTTCTTTATGTTTCGTAAGCGGAAAAGTCGAAGGCTTGTACCCGCTAAGATCGTGGCACCGTTCGCACTTGTTCAAGTTGGGCGCTGCCGCGAACTGCCCTGCATGTTCATCCACGTGGCAGTCCAGACACTGCGCAAACTTGATCTTGTAAACGGTGGCCTTGCCCGCCGGAATATGACACTTCTCGCACTTCACTTCCGCATGCTTGCCATCGAGAGCGTACTTGCTGGTGGCATGGCCCTTGACGGTAAAAGTCGTTGGTTTCCAGCCTCCGACCGTATGGCAAGAGGAGCACTCTCCCCCGCCTGCACGCTGCGCGAACTGCCCACTGTGTGGATCTGGCGTGTGGCAATCGGAGCACTTGGCGAACGCCAGAGGCTTCTTGAAATCTCCGTTCTTGTGGCACAACTCGCAGGCCACTTCCAGATGCTTGCCGACCAACGGATACTTCGTCTTTGAGTGGTCGAACTGCTGGCTCATCGACGCCGTGTTGATCTTCTTCCAGCTCGAAGTGTTATGGCAGGACTGGCAAGCGCCCTTGAATTCACCCTTGTGCGGATCGGTGTGGCAGTCATTGCAACGGCTGAACGGCAACCCCTTATAGCGCGCCGCCCCATCCGGCCCCGGCGTGTGGCACTTCTCGCACTTCACCTGCACGTGCTGCCCGGTCAGCGGATACCTCGTCTTGCTGTGATCGAACTCGGTGGCCTTTTTCCAGTCAATGACGTTGTGGCACTGGATGCAGTTCTGGCCCAGCTGCCCTTTGTGAAAATCCTCATGGCACGGCACGCAATTGGTAGACAGCCCAAGAAAAGTCTTTGTGATGTCCTGCATCTTGATTTGCGGACGTTCGCTGGCCGCAATATGCGAGGGCGTATGACATTTCGCACAAGCAATTCCCGCGTGCTTCCCTTCCAGCTTGTACCCCGTCTGGTTGTGATCGAAAGTGCGGGTATCGAAGCGCAGGATGGAGAAATTCAGTCCATTATGTTCGGAATGGCAGCGCGCGCAATCCTGCGAACCGGGCTTCTGGACGATCCGCGCATGGTAGCCACGACGCGCGTTGATGCGCGTTCCAATCTCAGTATGGCAGTCGACGCACTTTATCGTAGCCGCGCCGCCAAACTTGTGGCAGGTCGTGCACTGCATAACCCCGTCGAGCGACTTATGCGCCTTCGACAGCGGCCCCGGCGAGACCTGCGCCAACGTAGGCACTGAAAACACGATCAGCAGAGCGCCCAGATACGCCAAGCAGGGGATTCGAGCCGTCATTGCCGGAAGTGTAGCACGCGAAATGCCAACTCAGACCATAGCCTTCGGGAAGTGCGCTAAAGTAATTAATTGTCGAAAGCTCTGGACAATTCGAATACTCACTCTTAGCGATATCGCTCGACAAACTAGTGCCTATTGGAAGTTCTTTCTATCTCTAATTCAAGAAAGAGTGGACGATTGACGACTACCCGATTTTCACACGATTCCAAGAGGCCACTGAACCTCCAAGACCGCGACGCAAACTGATCCCTTGGATCGCGCAAGTAGTGAACTGGCCCGTTATGTCGGGGAACCGTGAGGCACCACTTGGTTCCAATTACAGAACGTAACCGGATATTGGGCTGTCGCCTTCGCGGATCGGCGAGCCGGATGGCTAGTCGGCGTCAATGGGGCGATCCTGAAAATCAGCTTCTAGAAATATTAAGACAGGGTGCCCCGTCCTTCTTTCGCGTTGTTTGCGAAAGAGGGCGGGGTTTTCGCTTAATGTGGGCGGACATTCTTGTCCACGAAATGCCTGAGTCGCACATTCCCCCAGCATCCCATAGACTCGAAGAACCCCAAACCATTCATGCCATCCAATCGCTTTTCTTATTTGCTACTTCTTTCTCTCCTCGCGGCAGCAAGCTTTGCCACCGCTCAGGAGAACTACGAAATCCAGGTTTACGGCTCCGAGCTCGTTCCTCCCAGCTCCACCATGGTCGAGGTGCACTCGAATTTCACCGTCAACGGCAGCAAAACTGTCGTCGATGGCGTGCAGCCCAGCCACCACGCCATGCACGAGACTTTAGAGATCACCGAAGGTTTCACCAACTGGTTTGAAACCGGCTTCTACATTTTCAGCAGCATTCAGCCGCACGGTGGATGGCAGTTCGTGGGCACCCACATCCGGCCGCGATTTGCGATCCCTGAGGAATGGCACTGGCCGGTTGGGTTAAGTCTGTCGCAGGAGATCGGCTACGTGCGCCCGTCGTTCGCCTCGGATACCTGGACCTACGAGCTACGCCCCATTATCGACAAGAAAGTGGGAGGTTGGTATTTCGGTTTTAACCCGGCGCTAGATCACTCGATCCACGGGCAGAATGTTGCGCAAGGCTGGACATTTTCTCCCAACGTGAAAGTGAGCTACGACTTCACAAAGAAGATAACGGGCGGAGTGGAATACTACGGA
The DNA here is from genome assembly GCA_025352065.1 of Acidobacteriaceae bacterium. Classification (GTDB taxonomy): domain Bacteria; phylum Acidobacteriota; class Terriglobia; order Terriglobales; family Acidobacteriaceae; genus JANXUC01. Next base: position 18,559 of record JANXUC010000126.1, read on the forward strand.
GCAGCGGGACCGCTTTCAAATTTCGATCCCGTCCAGGAACAACAACACCAGATCTTTCCCGCCATTGATCTCAACTTGTCCCCAAATTGGGAGTTTAATTTTGGAGTTGGCTTCGGCCTGACTCCGGCGACGGATCATCTAATTGTGAAATGTATTGTTGGGCGCCGCTTTACGTGGACCCACAACCACGGCGCAAAGCCGAAGAAACTCCCCAGCGAAGCTCCTGCCAACTAATCGCTTGTGACGAAATAGGCTACACAGCCTCAACTGGCCTTTGCAGCCACTTGCTCTTTTCGCAGTATTCGTAAAGCTCATCTTTAAACTTCGGGTGAGCAATCTCGATCAAGGCCTTGGCCCGGTCTCGAATCGTCTTGCCATGCAAATACGCCACGCCGTACTCAGTCACGACATAGCGCACCAGCCCGCGCGACGTCACAACACCCGCCCCCGGGCTGAGCATCGGCACAATGCGAGAAATCTTCCCATCCTTAGCGGTGGATGAAATCGCAATAATTGGTTTTCCATTTTTGGATCGGGAAGCGCCGCGGAGAAAATCCACCTGCCCGCCAATGCCGCTGTAAAACTGGTTCCCGATTGAATCCGAGCACACCTGCCCCGTCAGATCCACCTGCAGCGCCGAATTGATGGCCACCATATTGTCATTGCGGGCGATCAGAGCGGGATCGTTCACGTAAGAAGTGGGATGAAACTCGAAAATCGGATTGTTGTCGACAAACTCAAAAATCTTCCGGGTACCCAACGCAAAACCCAGAATAATCTTGCGCGGCTTATAGTTCTTGCGCGCTCCCGTGATCACTCCCGCTTCAATCAGCGGAATCACGCCCTCGGAAACCAGTTCACTATGCACGCCAAGATCTTTGCGATCCATCAGGAAGGGCAGCACTGCATCGGGAATCCCCCCGATTCCCGTCTGTAACACCGCCCCGTCCCCAATCAGACCCGCCACGTTGCGAGCGATCGCAACATGCATGTCTGTAATCTCTGGTTTCTTGATTTCGCATAGAGGTCGGGAAGACTCCACCAGGGCATTGATATCGCTTACGTGGATAAAACTGTCGCCGTAGGTTCGCGGCATGTGCTCGTTCACCTGCGCCACAACATATCCAGCGCACTTGGCCGCTGTAAGCGTGGTGTCCACTCCAACACCAAAACTGCAGAATCCATGTGAATCCGGCGGCGAAACATCGATCAGAGCCACGTCAATGGGCATTTGCCCACTCTCAAAAAGCCCTTCAATCTCACTCAGGTAAACCGGCGTATAGTCGGCGCGCCCATCGTTGATCGCATCTCGAACGTTGCTGCCAATAAACACCGCGTTGTGTCGGAAGTGCCCAGCCATCTCGGGCGCAACATAGGGCGCTGCGCCCATCGTCATCATGTGCACGATTTCCACATCGCGGATTTGCGGCCCGCGCCGCATCAACGCTTCCACCAACGTTTCCGGTTCGGCACAGCCGGGCTGGATGTACACGCGCATCCCCGACTGGACGTGGCTCAACGCTTCATCTGCCGTTTGCAGCTTCTTCGTATAATCGGCTTCCCAGGATGTATTCGTATGGCTTCCCTGCATAATCAATCTTGGCGTGACATAGCGCGCTTTTCACCCACCACCAGCTGTGGTTCCAGAGTCTGCCCAACCGAGAGCGCTCTTGAGACCAGGCAAACATTCTTCGTCTTCTCCAGCAGTCGCAGCGCTCGCTCCTTATGATCTTCGCTCGAAATTGTCAGATTCGGACGAATCACGATATCTCCAAATGTATACCCTACTTCCGCTTTGTTCACGGTTCCTTCGACCTCGACGCCAAAATCAACATACTCGAATTTCGAGTTGTCGGCGAGAGCCCGGAAGGTTGTCGTATAGCAACTTGCGACCGCGCAGAGCAATAAATCCTCCGGCGTCCATCGGCCTTCCACTCCTCCAAATTCCGGTGGAGCCGTGAAGTGAATAGCATTCGGAGCGGAGTTCGACTTGGCCAAGCCAGTCCTTCCCGCACTCCACCAGGCAACAACTCGATAACAGTGTAAAGGCTCCACAGTGATCATTCCTCCCGAAGCATCTAAAAAACTTCCCTGCTCAAAACATCCGCCCGTATCCGACCTTCTGAGCGGGGTCATTGCGGAATTTGAAACATGATTGCAACGTTGGTTTCCACTTCCACCGGCTCCCCATTCAGCAGGAACGGTCGGTAGCGCCACTGCCGCACTGCCTGAATTGCATTCGGCGCCAGCATCGGAGGCCCGCTCACCAATTCGAGCTCCTTGATCGACCCATCCTTCGCGATAATCGCCTTCAAGAACACTTGCCCCTGAATCCGAGCCGCCAAGGCGATTTTCGGATATTCCGGCTCCACACGGAAAATCAACTGGCCTTTCGTCACACCTTGGGAAATCCGTATCCGTTTCGGCGCCGTCGGCAAGGCAAGCTTTGGAACTGCAGCGAGATTGGATGTGTGACTGATAATGCCTCCGATCACTCCTCCCAACTGCCCTCCCGGAACTCCGCCCGGGACCCCTCCCATCACCCCTGACACCTCCGGCGGCACCTCTTCTTCATGAATCATCTGCACGCGTTCCGGAATACGTGTCGGCGCTCGTAACTGCCCGCCTGTCAATAAGTTAGTCTGAACCTTCTGCGTTACCTTACTCACCGCAGGTGCCGCGGGCGGAGGCGGGGGCGGAGGTGCCACCAAAAACGTCAGCAACTGCTGCTTGGGAAGCGCATCGGTATAAATTAGAGGGAGAATAAGGACAGCGCCTATAAACAATACTTCGAACGTAAAAGACAGCACGGCGGCGAGCCCACGGCGCTTTCTTTCCGGCACGGTGGTATCCAGCAGACTGTCGGAAAATAGCGGCCGCATGCGAGGAATTGGCACAACTTTGCGGACCGGTACAACCCTAGCCGGTTCCCGAGCCCGGGCAATATCCCGGGACAGGTCATCGACCTGCGATCCTCTAACTTTATTTACGGCCGACATAACTGCCTCCAAAATAAACTCTTTGGAAGCCTTATTCTCTGCCCCGATCCTAGCCGACGCGGTGTATCCCGTCACAACTTTTTGTGACGGCAATCACAACCCTAAGTGCTAGAATCGAGTTAAGGTGAAGAGTGATGCGGGCTCCATACGGACTACCGATCCTGGACAATTGTTTGATTTGTCCTGTGCGTGAGGAACACCTCTTCTGTAACCTGCCGCTCCCCGTTGTTCGCAAGCTGCAGGAAATTAAATCCACCGCTATTTATCCAAAATCCGCCATGCTTTTCATTGAAGGGCAGCAGCCGCGCGGCGTCTTCGTTCTCTGCACCGGCAAGGCTAAGCTTTCCACCTCCTCCAGCGAAGGCAAGACGATTATCACCAAGCTTTCTCATGCTGGGGATGTCCTCGGCCTCAATGCTACGATCTCCAACCATCCCTACGAAGTCACGGCGGAAATGATTGAGCCTGGACAGGCGAACTTCATTACCCGGGACGCTCTGCTGCAGTTTTTACGGGAAAACGGCGAAGTAGCCCTTCGGATTGCGGAACAACTCAGCCGCAACTACTACACGGCCTATGAAGAAATTCGCATGTTGGGACTAGCAAGCTCTCCCTCGGAGAAATTTGCCAAGCTGCTGCTTTCCTGGGATCCCGGAAAAACCGCGCCAGACGGCTCATCTCCCATGAGGATGACGCTCACGCACGAAGAAATTGCGGAAATGATTGGCACCACCCGCGAAACCGTCAGCCGCCTGTTTTCGGATTTCAAGAAGAAGAAATTGCTGGAAGTAAACGGCTCTACCTTGGTGCTGAAAGACAAAACCGCGCTGCGGAGATTGGTCCATCCCTAAGCACTACGTCCTGAATCGCAGCATCCGGAGCCCGTCCATCCCTCGCGGCCTCGGAAAACACTCTCAAAACTTCTCATTCCGAACGGTTTTATCGTGAGGAATCTGCTCTTCGTTTTGAGTCCCAGCCACTACTTCTTTACCTCAGCTGCCTTCCCTGCGCTCACCTGCGCCTTAATCCAGTCCAACGTCTTTCCCAGCGCAAGCGCGTCGTACAGTTGCTTCCCATCCTTGATAGCGGACCAGCGTCATGGTTCCAGGAACCGCCGCCGCAATCGCCTTCTGCGCAGCCGTCGGCGTAATCGTATCCGGTTCTGAAATCTGCACGCGCACCGTCGCCGTCTTCACCCGCGGCAGCCAATCCACAGGATCGAGTCCGGCTATCTTCTTCAGGAACTCAGGCTTCACAAAATTAGAACGTTCTTTTTCTGGAATTCGCGTCGACTTTGCCATCCACTCCGGCCAATCTCCCCAATGGTTCAACGCGTCTAAGACTTTAATCCTGGGATCGACCGCCGCCGCCAATATCCCGATCGACCCTCCCGTTCCCTCTCCAAACATTCCCACCCGGCTCATATCCAAATCTCCGCGCGTGGCAAGATAATTCAGCACCATCTGCACGTCGTGCGCGGAGGCCCCCAGCGTCTCCTGCATCTCGCTTACATACCACTCCTTCATGGGACGCTCATGAAAACGATGCCCCGACAGCGCCGGAGCAAATCCGACTGCCGCGAATCCACCCTTCACTAGCAAATTGCAAAAATCATCGTTCTGAAACTTGTCCGAGTCAGCCGGATGCCCATACAAGAAAAGAATTACGGGAGGCTCCTCCACTCCCTTTGGCCGAATCACGTAGAGGTCAATCGCGTCGGCTGCCCGCCACTGCACTTGAAGCAGTTCGCGCGTAAATTCGGGCATGTCGTCCTTCTCACCCACCAATGGCGGCACCGCCAGCAAGTGGCTGGTCTCTAAATCAGGAGAGGTCCAGTCCTCATAGTCCGCAGGCCGCGCCGTACGTCCTTTTGGGCCTTCGACGCACTGGCAGCTGCAACATCTTTCGCCCCTTGTTCCTGCCCCCACGCGGGTGCGGAAACGGCGATCAGCGCGAAGCCCAAGACAACCATTCGCGCGTACGGAAACTCTGGCGAACTCAAAAATCTGAGAAATTGCACTGTCGTCATTCGAACCCCATCTAGCCTCTGAATCCCGCGCCCCGCATCGGGTTTGCCTGGGACCCTCGTGGCGACGGCAAGACTTCAATTCGCGGCGGCTATGGAATATTTTTCGAACACGGAACGGGCAACGAAGCCAATACCGGATCGCTCGAAGCCAGTTCTCCGCTGGTCCTTGGTATGACGCAACGCTTCCCCGTCAGCTACCCTTGCATCGGTAACGCCGGAGGATTGAATAGCGCTAATTGCCAGGGCGTTCCATTCCTGAATCAGGGATTCGTCGGCGCTTACCCGCTCAACCTCACCGCTATCCCGACCAAATCGGTTTGGCCTTACGCGCAGCAGTGGAGCTTCAGCATCCAGCGCGAATTGCCGCGCGACTTCGTAGCCAGCTTTGCCTATGTCGGCAGCAAGGGAACCAACCTCACCTTGCAGCGGCAGATCAATCAATTGACGCCTGTGAATCCCGCTAACAATCCTTTCGCTCCCGGTGAGCCGATCACGCCTGTCTTGAACGCCAACAGCGGCGACTGCAGCCGGTTTAACGGCCAGTATTTCCAACTCCTGAACGGAACGTATGTGACTCCGCAGAACCCGGCGTTCCGTAATCTGGAGGCGGCTTGCGCCGGTGTAACTACGAACGGTCCTCCCGTTCCCGACCAAGGTACACTGCGTCCTTATCCAGGTCTCGGCACAATCTACTCGTTAGAAAACGGCGCAGATTCCAATTACCACGGGTTCCAGACCACCATGCGACACAGCAAAGGGCCACTGACGTTCGGCGCCAGCTACGCCTTCAGCCACGCGCTGGATAATTTCTCGGATCGCTCGGATACAACGTTTGTGAACGCGCTCGGTCCGCGCACCAACAAGGCGAGTTCCAATTTCGATCAGCGCCACTTGTTCAACGCCAACTACACCTACCAATTACCGATCCTGCGTTGGGCGGAAGGCGCGCGACACTGGAATCGCGACGGCTCCTCCGACGACAAGCCCGAGCAGTTCGCTTCTGAATTCGCTAAGAACATCCTGAATGGATGGCAGATTTCCGGCATCATGACTTTCACTTCCGGAACGCCCTTCAGTGTCGTCAACGGAGGCGGCAACACTGGTATCGCGGTCGCCGACAATGCTGGCGTGGTCAACGGCGTAGGTCCGGCATCGTTCCCCGATGTGCTCAAGGGAGGCGCAGGCCTGCAAAAACCAGCCGACGGCAACAACTCGCAAAGCTTCGGCCCGCTACTTCTGAATCCTTCTATTTTCGTAGCGCCTCGCGGCTTGACCTTCGGCAATGCGGGACGCAACTACCTGAACAACCCCGGCCGCCTTAATTTCGACATGACGCTGCTCAAGCACTTCAAACTGCGCGAAGGCATTAATGCCGAATTCCGCGCCGAAGCCTTCAACGTCTTCAACCACACCCAGTTCCGCATCTACGATCCCGACAATCCCGGCACCACGGGCAACAACATCATCAGCTGCTACGCGGGTCCGTTGAACTCGGCCGGATTCCAGGCCAAGGGCGGCGCGGATTGCTTGACCGGCGCCTCGTTCCTGCATCCGATCAACGCACACAGGCCAAGGACAATGCAGGTTGGATTGAAGATTAGCTTCTAGGAAGTTGTCGAGAGAAAGAATTGTGGAGAGAAACTAGAGTTTGTCATTCCGAACGGCTCTATCGTGAGGAATCTGCTGTTTCCTTTCGTTGTAAGAACGGCCAGGAATACTTCCCAACAGGGCACGCTTTCCTGACGGTTCTAGCGACAACAAATTTCTCAGGGCTGAAGCCCTTCGGAATGACAAACTCATAGAGTAAGCAGGTGTAGAGCAGCCAGTCCCTACTTAGTATTTTCCTCAATCAGATCATCCAGCTTCCCGAGAAGTGCGTCATTCCCCTGCCGCGGATAGCCTGCCAGCTTCTCTCGAAACTGCGGCAGGTTGTAGAGAAACGATTCCACTCGTTCCTTGTTCAGTTCTTCCCAGAATGCCCCGTAGCCCGCCTTATCGAGCCAATAGGCGTTGAAGATTTGCTCGAATTGGTGCTCCACCGGAACCGCGAGATAGGGCTTGCCCAAATGCAGCGCTTCCGTCACCAGAGAGAAACCCGCATTCGCAATGATCGTCTTGGCGGCAAGCAAGTCGGCCAGAAATCCATCCAGACTCGGTTTCTTGAACGTGATATTCCCTTCCTGCCCCTCACGCCCAAATCCATAGGCAACGAACGAGCCGCGAACGGATGCCAGCAACTTCGCCAAATCCGGTGCGGGCGACGTCACATAAACCAGGACCTGCTCTCCCTGCCGAGGTTTCGCTTTCAGAATACACTCTCGCAAAATCGGCGGAAAAAGGAAGGTATTCGGTTTCGTGACCTTGGCATCGAAAAACGAAGTCACCAGATACGCGTTCGCCCGCGGAACCATGAAGCGCGTCACCATCTTGGCGGCGGTTGCGTCGCGACGATACTGGCTGGGGTAAGTCACATCCGTATTCGTCAGGCAGTGTTGATTGTCGATCGAGACCACGGGAAGACGTTTTCGCCGTCCAGCGTGACAGGACAGTGGCTCAAAATCGGTCACGACCAGTTCAATTCCCTTCTCATCAATAAGATTTTTCAGCAGCGAAACGCTAGCTACAACTTGGCGGGCGCTGAGCAGATTCCGGGCAACCGTGCGTTGATACCGCACCTGATTGTTCACATAGGTAAGCCGCCACCCAAAAATCTCCGTGACCTCAAAATCCTTGCGCAAGTTCGTCAACCCACGATCAAATGACACGATGTGAACCGCGTGTCCCTTCTTCCGCAAGTGCGAAATCACTTCCTTAGCGCGAGTCGAATGCCCCGCACCTTCACCGTTGACTCCATAAAGAATATTGGCCATGGGATGTGTGCGGAAGTATATCGCGAGAATTAACAAATGGGCATCCGCAGCGGACCTAGAGATAGTTAATTCCAAGAAACAAGAGGCGAGCCCGAAGGCTTGCCTCTCTTCCAATCCACAACAATTCAACGGCAAGACGAAAACCTACTGCGGGCGGCCATCAAACTGCACGACAACGCGCGTAGCATCGTCGGTCGGCGTTCCGTCCTGCTTGTGTTCGTCGGTCACGATTTCCAGGTAAAGGGTACTCGGCAGTGTTCCGTAAAAAGGACAATAGACCACATCTACCTTGCAACTACCCCCGGCCGCTATCGTTTGCCCAGTACAACTGTCTGTCAAAGCTCCCGGCTGGCAAGTCCCCGCCCGCACTTGACTCGATGTCAGGAAGGCGCAGAAAGGAAGCTGAGTCGGGTCGCACGGTGCTAAATTGTTGTTGAAGTCAATGCCTCCAGTGAACAGGCTTGAAACTGTCACAGGCACCGTGCCTTGGTTCGTTAGAGTAACCTGGTACAAGCGTTCGACTTATCCATCACATAACCAACCGCCGTTGAAGTTCCAAAATAGAAAAATCCAGAGCCGTCAGGTCGGGCCGTGACCGCCCCTCCCGTGCTTAAACCGCCGATTCTTCCGACAACAGCTCCACTCGGTCCAATAATATTCAGCTGAACCGAGCTGCCAGTAATAGTTCCGGACAACGTCACATCCGAAAAGCACGGATAATTCACAGCAGACAATGTTCCTATAAGAAGTCCAGAAGATGAGCCGATGTTGTCCGATTGCGCAATCAGGCCAGTAATCGCGAAATCTCCGCCCACTAATCCGCCAGACGGATTGGATGTCGAGTGCAACACTCCCTGCAGCGTCCCGTTAAGCGGCTTGATCAGCGTCGCTGTAAACGTTCCCGTCTCGCTCTTGCCACAGCCCGAAGCCACCAAGTTGTAGCTGCCGCCCATGCTGGTAGCGCTCCCGGTCCCCGTCAGCGTAACGGTAGCTCCGCCTTCGTTCACGGTCAGGTTCACGTTCTGCCCATCGGAGATTCCGCTCACGGCAAACGATCCACCGCACGGAGGCGTGAAAACCGGAGGAGTCAACTGCACCGAGCCGGTCACCGCTTTGCCCGTCTGCTGCAAGAACCCGGAAATCAATGTGACCGTGCGAGGCGCCGCCGTCTTCGTCAGCGTGAACTGCCAGTTCCCCGCCAGCGCACCCTTATTCCCGATCAAGCCGGAAGAAGAACTGCCGCCGCAACCCGTCAGCACCGCCAAACCCAACACCAATACCGCCAAAAGACCCTTCACTGAAAATTCCTCCCCTGCAATCAACCCAAAAAACGTTTCTACGGCAGCGTAATCGCCCCAGTGCCTGCATCGCAGACCGTTCCGCCGCCCAGCGATGTAAAGGTGTAATTCCCCGCCCCGATCGACTTAGCATCCACACTGCTAATCCCGCTAATCGTTCCCAAAGAGCCCGTACCATCCACCGCACTAGCCGTAAGCCCCACAACCGTGCCTCCGCTAATAGTTCCGGTCAAAATCGGCAAGTCCCCGTTGCCATCCGCTGGCAGGCAGAGCGAAGTCGTAGAAATAAAGCTGCCCGTCAGCACTGCGGACGTGCCCCCCGTCGGGTTTGCGCCCTGCGAGATCATCCCCGCAGCCATCGTCGTCCCGCCACCCTCGGTTGATGTGAACGTTGCGGTAAAACTACCACTCAGCGGAGGCACCGCCGTCCCCGTCCAAGTGCCCATCTCGGGCACGCCACACGTCGTGACCGTTGTGAGATAAGTTCCCGACATGGTCGTGCTGTCCGCGGAAACAAGTCCCGTCAGCGCCATCTTCTGCCCTGTCTGGCCAAAACTTAGCGTTACATCCTGCCGGTCGACCAATCCAGTGTTCCCCTGCCGCCACAGGCGCCTGAGAGCGTCATGCCGCCGCGGAGAAGTGCCACCAAGCCCAACTTGGTCGATCTGACCCAGCAAGCCCCCACCAATGCGCGCAGAACCGCCAACAGCCGGCGTCAAGGTAAGCTGCCAATTCCCAGCAATCTCCGATTGCGTAAATTTTGGCGCTCTACCGCCACAACTCGCGCTGACGAGCACGCACCCCACTAACAATGCCAATCCAATTCTCATGATTCCAAAAACTCGTTTCTTTCGCGGTTTACAATTCACAAAATACTGATTCAAAAGGGCCTTAGCAAGCACCGGACTTGCAAAGCGTCCCCAACCCACTTTCGCATCCCTGTATCCTGATCCCCGTACATTGCGTGTTCGTAGGACCAGGACAGTTGTCTGGATTGATCGGGTCCGGTACGCAGGTCGGATCCACCACGCAAATCGGGTTGTTCACATCCGCCGAGCACTTGGAAC